>CAYQBE010000101.1:0-18479 GCA_964415625.1 uncultured Clostridium sp. | reverse complement strand
ATCAATGAGCCGGATGCCGTTACTGTGAGCGCCCGGTCAGGGTGTGAACAGTAACGAACGTTTAGGGGAGGGAACTGCCAATCGGCACTCCCCTCCCCTTTTTTCGTTCAAAACAATGCTCTCTATTCCACTTCCCGCAGCATCCGGTCCAGTCTCTCCCGCTTCTCCCTCGTAACGCCATACCCGGTAAACGGCGCCCAGGTCAGCTCCTCCAGGGTACACAGTTCCTTCTCAAACGGAATCCTGTCGAAGTGGTACTCCCGATCCAGGACCGCCCTGGTCTTCGGGTTTTCCTGCAGTTCCTCCCAGGTCGAATCCAGACTGTAAGTCTTCCGGTACGGTGTGGTTGGCTCATAGCAGAACTCATAGCTTCCCGCGCCTGCAAGGAACACCACATTCTTCCCGTCCTGCCGGATTGTTCCCGCTTCGCCGTCCTGCCCGCAGCCTGCGTCTCCTGCCTGAGTGCCGTCCGCTTCGCCGCTTTGCCCGCAGTTCGTGCCTCCCGCCTGAGCGCTGTCCACTTTGCTGCCTTGCCCGCCGTACGCAACCCCAGCCTGCTGCCGGATCACCTCCGCCGACGCATCCGGAAGCACGATCTCCGCCTGCGTATCAAATGGTACCGTAAACCGGAACTTTAACTGCTTCCCGTCAATCTCCCACGCCGACTCAATGAGCCCCGACGCGGACCTTAAGCGTACCTCGGATTTTCCGATCTGGTAGTTCGGCATGGGCGCAATCCGAAATCTCTTAAATCCCGGATATTCTTCGCATGGATTGATCCCGGCCATATTGCGGAACATCCATTCCACGATGGACCCATAGGAATAATGGTTCAGCGAGTTCATCTCCGTTCCGCTGATCTTTCCGTCCGGCTCCACGGAATTCCACCGCTCCCAGATGGTGGTTGCGCCCATCAGCACCTCATACAGCCAGCCCGGATAGCCCTTCTCCAGGAGCAGATGATATGCCAGGTCGTTCATCCCGTGTTCGGAGAGCATCCGGCACAGGTAAGGCGTACCCACAAAGCCCGTATCCAGGTGGTAGAAGTTCTTTTTCAGCCGGTTCAGAAGGCCTTTGCGCACCTTTTCGTAAGCAAAGTCCGGCGTCAGGCCCATGTACAGGATCACCACATAAGCCGTCGTAGTGTCCACCGCCAGCTTCCCAGCCGGTGTGAAATATTCCTTCACAAAGGCGTCATGGATCTCCCGCGCCAGTGTTTCATAGCTCTTCGCATCCGCTTCCTTCCCCAGGATCTTCGCGGACTTTGCCACGATATTTGCAGAATAATAATAGTAGGCAGAGGCCACCAGATCCGGATCCGTCGCGCCGTAGACGCCGCCGGCGTAATTGCCGTCCAATGCCAGCCAGTCCGCGTAATGGGTTCCCGTCTGCCACAGCCGTTTCGCGCCGTCTCCGTCGTCCTCCCGCTTCATATAATCGACCCACGCCTTCATGCTGTCATACTGGCGGCGCAGGATATTCTTGTCGCCGTAATGCAGATACACATTCCAGGGAATGACCGTGGCCGCGTCCGCCCAGGCGGTGGAAGCATCTCCCGGGTAATTGGCAACCGGCACCACGTCCGGCACGCTTCCGTTCATCTTCACCTGCTCCGCATACAGATCCCGTCCGAACTTGGTGTAAAATGCACAGGTATCCATAAAATAGCTGGCCGTCCCGGAGAAAATCTGCGCGTCCCCGGTCCATCCGTACCGCTCGTCGCGCTGAGGACAGTCGGTGGGTACGTCCACAAAATTCCCCTTCATGCCCCATTTCGCATTCAGAACCAGACGGTTCACCAACGGATCCGAGGTGGTGATCTCTCCCAGCTCTTCCATATCGGAATGGATCACCAGCCCACGGAAATCCTCCGGATCCGGTTCCCCTTCCCAGCCTTCCACTTTCACGAAGCGGAACCCGTAGAAGGTAAAATACTGGCGCACCCAGCGCTCGGTCCCGTCTGAAATGTACGTGTACTCCGCTTCTGCGGTACGCAGGTTTTCCTTGTAAAAATTCCCGTCCTGGAGGATTTCCCCGAACTGGAAATGCAGCTTCGTTCCGGCAGGCGCCTTGCAGCGGAAGGTGAGCCACCCCACCATATTCTGCCCCAGATCCAGAACCGTCTCTTTCGCCGGCGTATGGATCACCTCCACAGGCTTGATCCGCTCATGCACGGTGATCGGCGGGGACAGCCTGGGAGACAGACGGTCATATCCCAATTCGATCAGCTCTGTGCCGAAGGTCTCGCTGACATCCAGCGCCGCGTCATACACCTCTCCGGAATAAATCCCGCTGTCCACGATCCGGCTCTTCCTCGACTTCCAGCTCTCATCCGTGCCGAACACTTCCTCCGTGCCGTCCTCGTACCAGACATGGATCTCCGCCAATGCCGCCAGACGGTCGCCGTAATTCTCGTATTTCACGCGCATCCCGTAGCGGCCCTTGTACCAGCCGTCTCCCAGCAGCAGATCCACACGGTTCTTCCCGGTTTTCAGGCTCAGGTCATAGGTCTGGTACTGGATCCAGCTGTCATAATCGCAGAAGCCCGGAAGGAGGCATTCCTCCCCCTGCTTCTCCCCGTTGATATAAAACTCATAGAGCCCTAAGCCCACCGCGTACGCCCGTGCCCTTGCCACTGGTTTTGCGATCTCAATCTCTTGCCAGACCGCCGCCTGAACCTGCTTTTCCAACTGGGGAGTGATCCACTTCGCCTGCCAGATGCAGGCCTGCCCGTCCTGACCGCAGTCCGCCGATTCCTGCCCTGCACTTCCCTGAGCCGGCCGGCGGACACCGCCCTGCCAGGTCACCGTTTTTGCCGTCTCAAACCACTGTACCTCGCTCCACGCACAATCCCCCGTCTCGTCCGTCACCCGGACCTTCCAGTAATATCGGGTCATGGGAGACAATGTGACCGGCAGTTCGAATCCCGTACTGACAACATTGTCACACTCCCCGCTGTCATACAGGATCTCCGAAAAATCCTCTTTCAGGGAAACCTGCACCTGCTCGCTGACCTGCCGTTTTCCCGCAGCCTCCGTCACCACATAGGAAATGGTGGGATTGGCCAGGTCATAGCCCAGCGGATTGGTCAGATGGTTGATTTTTAAATGTTCAATTTTCATAGTGAATTTCCTTCCAAATAATATATCGTTGTTTCATACGTTTACAGGCCCGCAGACACTCTGCCGGCCGCTGCCCATTCCGTTTTTTATGTATTCCCGGGATTCCTCTGCCCCACGGTCACCGCAAAGCCCCCGCCGTCCGGTACATTTTCCATTTCAAAAATGCAGTCCTCAAAATACAGCAGCAGGCATCTGGCATACGTGTTCACGACACCCATGCCGCCGATCTCCATTTCCGCGGGCTTGGCCCTCTCCAGGATATCCTTCCGCGCTTCCTCCAGCTTTCTCTGCAGCTTCAGAAGCTTTTCCTCCGGAACGCCGCAGCCGTTGTCCTCCACCCGGATGATCCAGCGGTCCGCCAGTACCCTTCCTGTTACGGAAATGTGCCTGCCGGCATCCATGTTCTGGAACCCATGCTTCACGCAGTTTTCCACCAGCTGTTGGAGGGTCATCTTCGGGATGGTCTGCCGCCGGATCCCCCGGTCCACATCGATACTCACTTCCAGGGAATTTTCATGGCGGGCCTTCAGCAGATAAAAATAGCTGTCCAGGTATTCCAGCTCCTTCTCCACCGAGGCATACCGCTCCTTATTGTTCGTGGAGTAGCGCAGCATGGTTCCCAGCGAGCCGCACATCTCACAGATGGCCTCGTCATTGTCCAGGATCGCGCGGGACGAGATCGTATTGAGTACATTGTAGATAAAATGCGGGTTCACCTGCGCCTGCAGGGTATCAAACTGAGCCTGCAGCTGCAGCTTCGCCGCCTTCTTCTCATTCTGCAGCGCCTCGTCCAGCCGCGCCATCATGGCCTGGTAGGACCGGATCAGCTCCTGAAATTCATCCAGTGCCCCGGCCGCCTCCAGATGCCGGTTGTCCTGCAGATTTTCGATATTCGTATGTTCCACTGTCTCCTGCAGCCGCTTGATAGGCCGGGTCAGGATCCCTGCCCAGAAAATGATCATCGCCAGGCTGATGCCGAAGGTAGCCAGCGTTGCCACAAAAGAAATGGAAAAAAGCTGCCCTCTTTCCTTTTCAAGCAGCACATTCTTTTTATACGCCAGCACTGTGAGGTCAAACTCCTCAGAGGACGCTTTCGTATAGATCGAGCCGTCTTCCGTCAGGACCTGATTCTCCTGTTGATCCCGAAGCCGCCCGCGATCCTCCTCAGACAATTCCGTTCCGTATTCTCCGTTGCTGGCGTAAAGGATCTCTCCTCCATTCACAATGATCAGAAATTCAATATCCGGATCCGATGCTTCCAGTGATTCCAGGCTGTCGATCCGGTTCTCCACCTCCAGATAGCCCATGCCCTCTCCCCGCAGCGCTTTCATCAGGGAATAGACCGGTACGCTGTCATTGGCGCTCCAGTAATCCGGGTGGGAAATGACGATCACAGAATTTCCCTCTGCCGCGTCCGCCCGCTCCAGATAAGGGATCTCCGCCACCTCAAAGTCCGAGATCAGGCGCTGCTTCGGCAAGATCCCCGCTCCCGTTGTGTAGGTGGCGCTGCTGGCCAGAAACGAGGATTGATTGAAGAATACGGTCCGGTGTGAATTTTTCATAATGTATTCCGTGGTCAGCCTGGTGCCCAGATTGGATTTCGCGTCCAGCACATAGCGGTTCGGAACCTCCCCGTACTGATCCTCCGCCAGCCAGGTAATGCTCTCCAGCATGACCGTGTCCGACAGGATGTATTTCATGATGGCATCCATCCGGTTCAGCCGCTCATCCATCTGGGTCACATAGGATTTCGCGGTGACCCGGAGATTATTTTTCTGGCTGTTCATCTCATATTGAAGACTGATCCTGGCCACCGCAATGCCCAGGATCAGACTGACTAACAGCGCGACAGTGGTGTATGCAAGCACCATCTTACTGCGAAATTTCATAATTGTTACCTTAACCTTTGACGGAACCTGCCACCATACCATCTACGATCTTCTTATTGAAGATAATGAACAGGATCAGCATCGGGAGCGTGATCACGATGATATCGGCAAACAGCAGGTTGAAGCTGCTGGCCAGCTGTCCCTGATAGCTGTACAGTGTCAGCTGGACTGTCGTATTCTCGGAACCCGGCAGGAAATACAGCGGATTCGTGAAGTCGTTGAAGGTCGTCACGCCCACCAGGATGATCAGTGTTGCCTGGATGGGCTTGAGCAGCGGGAAGATCACCTTCCAGAAGATCTGCCATTTGCTGCAGCCATCGATCCGGGCCGCCTCCTCCAGTTCCTGCGGGATGGACGCCATATATCCCCGGTACAGCATGATGGCAAAGGGCGTCTGCAGGGCGATCTCGATCATCACCATGGAGAACATGGTCTTGTAAATGTGCATGGTCTGCAGCAGGTTGATGGTGGGCAGGATCGCCGCCGGGATCATCAGCCCCAGCATGATCATCGACTGGATGCCGGTCATCAGCTTGTCGTGCCGCCTCTGGATCACATACGCCGCCATGGCCGCGGTCAGCAGAAGCCCCGCCACGGTGAAGAAGGTCAAGATGCCGCTGTTCTTAAACGCGGTGACAAGCTGGTAGTTGCCGTGCTTGAACACTTCGATATAATTTTCAAAATGCAGCTCGCTGGGCCAGCTGATAGACAGCTTGTTGGCCTCGGCCTTGGATTTCAGGGATTGCACCAACATAAAATAAAACGGGACCAGGAAGATGACGCAGGTCACCAGCACGCCCAGGATGTCTCCCAGGAGAAGAAGTCTTTTTTTCTTTTTCATCCCTGGATCGCCTCCTCTCTCTTATTCAGGAAATGCTGCAGCGGGAATGCGATCACGGAGATCAGGATCAGCATGACCACGTTGCCCGCCGTGGAAAGTCCGTAGAACCCGGCCGCGTACTGCTTATAAATAACAGATGCCAGCACGTCCGTGGAAAATCCGGGGCCGCCGCCTGTCATCGCCCAGATCAGGTCGAAGGAACGAAGCCCGCCGATCAGGGAGAGGATGATGATGGAATTCTGGGAAGGCGCCACCAGCGGAAGGGTGATGTGCTTTAACTGCTGCCATCCCGTCGCCCCGTCGATGGAGGCCGCCTCATAATAAGTCTTGTCAATGGACTGGATGCCCGCGATGTAGATCACAACGGAAATGGAAAGCCCTTTCCATACATCGGTCAGGATGATGCTTAAGAGCGCCGTCTTGGGATCCCCCAGAAAATCGATCGGCGTCCCGCCCAGCATCTGGATCGGCACATTTAAGAGCCCCTTGGTGGGGTGCATCATATAGGAAAACGCAAGGCCCACCGCCATCATGGATACCAGGTTCGGGAAAAATACTGCCGAACGGATGAAGCCCTTTGTCTTGATCTTGCTGGTCAGGAAAATGGCGATAAAAAACGCAAGGATTACTTTTAACGCGCTGGTCCCGAACGCATAGATCAGGGTATGTACGACAGAGGAGCTCATGGAATGCTCGGAAAAGAACAGTTTATAGTTGTCAAGTCCGCAAAATTTCGCGGTATCAAAGTTCCATACGGTCAGACTGTAGTACAGAGACGATACGATCGGCCACAGGAAAAAGATCACGAAAATGACCAGGGACGGAAGGACAAACCAGACGGGATACATGCTCCGCTCTTTTTTTGTCTTCATAGTCAAACCTCCTAATAATTTGTAACCTGTTTACACGGCAAATGGATTGCCTGCCAAACAGAATGCCCCCTCACCCGGGAGGTGACGGCATTTGCTTTTTAAAAATGACCGCCCGGCACAACCAGGCGGCCACACTTTTCTCTCTCAGCTTATCTCTTTTTTTATTCCCAATCGTAGCCAAGCTGTACCGCGGACTTCTTGCAGTCGTCGTCGTACATGGCTGCCGCTTCCTCGCCGGACATCTGTCCAAGGCCCACTGCAGTGGTCATCTGCTCGCAGGTGGTTCCTTTGATCGGGGACTGGTATTCCAGAGCCGGAACGGTCTTTCCGTCGTCAAAGTACTGCTGCATGTCTACACGAACCGCGTTGCATACGGAATCCGGAAGCTCGTAGCCCTTGACACAGGACGGTCCGTTTGCCCCGTAGGTCTCAAAATAGAGATCCAGCGCTTCTTCGGAGTAGTAGAACTCGAAGAATGCCTTGATGGCGTCGATGTTCTCGCTGTCCTTGTTCACATACCAGCTCATGGGCTCCCAGACGGTCAGGCCGTGGTCGTCCGCATCGTCTCCGGGAACGCCGAATACGCCGATATCATCCGGATTTTCCGCATTTTCCAGGATTAGCGGAAGCTGCTGGGTCAGGATGAACCAGTGGGTCGCTTCGCCTGTCGCGAGGGCAAAATTGCCGTCTGTCACGGTCGCCGCAGACTTGTCCGCGTTCAGGTAATCTACCAGGTCCTCATACTTGGTCCAGCTTCTGGTTGCCTCGGGAACGTCTGCGTATTTTGCCTTTCCTTCTGTATAATCCTCCGCGAAGGTCGGATTTTTCGCCGCGATGTTGTAGTAGTCGCCCAGGAAAAGAACCTGTGTCGCCCAGGTCTCGCCGCCGGTGAAGTATACCGGTGTCTTGCCTGCGTCCGCAAGAGCCTTGCAGTTGTCCAAAAACTCATCCCATGTGTGGGGAACTTCCAGCTTGAGTTCTTCATAATCAGGCTTGTAGTAGATCACCGCGCCTGCCTGTGTGGATGCCTGGGGAGCGCCGTAGATCGCGCCGTCGATGGTCACGGAGCTTAAGAACGCGTCGTCAAACTTGTCCACGATATCCCAGTCGGAAATATCCAGAAATCCCCGGGACGGATTCAGGTCATACAGCTTGGAACCGGAATTGTAAGTCAGGAAATCCGGAAGGTCGCCGGAGGCCATCCTTGTCTTGATGATGTTGTCGCCCTCGGAGCCGCCGGGGTTGACTTCGACTTCAAATTCCATACCCAGCTTCTCGGTAGCCGCTTCCATCACCGCCTGGGTACCTGCGTTGTTCTCCGCGTTTCCACCCCACCATTGCAGGGTGACTCCCGCATAGGGCTTGTCTCCGCTGTCTCCAGAACCCTCGTCGGAGCCTGCGTCCTCTTCTGCTGCCGGAGCTCCCTCGTCGGAGCTTGAGCCGCCGTCGTCAGAGCCGCCGCTGCACCCGGTCAGAGCCAGGCCCAGTGTCATCGTGCCTGCAAGAATCAGTGATAAAACTTTCTTCTTCATAAATTGAATCCTCCTTGTTCGTTTTCTTTGTTTCAACATGGGTTTATTTTACCTGCTGAACATCGAAAAGTACATGGAGGATTCAAAACAATGCTATTGAAAAATCGAAACACTTTTTACTTAATATAATCCGCCGGGCTCTTCCCCGTATAGGAGTGGAAGATCCTGCTGAAGTAAAACTGGTCCCGGTAGCCCACCATCTCCGCAATGTCCTTCACAAAGAGCTCGCTGTTCTCTTCCATGAACTGCTTTGCCCGCTCCATGCGGATCCCGGTCAGATACTGGTTGTAGGACTGCCTGGTATACTTGCGGAACAGCTTGCTCATGTATGCCTGGGAGATGGCAAACAGGTTGGAGATGGCCTGGAGGGAGAGCGGTTCGGAAATGTGGTCGCTTAAGTAGACCTTGATCTTTTCAAAAAATTCCGGGGAGTCTACCTTGATGTTTTCCTTCTCCTTTTCCGTCAGATGATAAAACGGCGTGTACAGGTTCTGCCGCAGCATCTCCATGCTTGTGGAATAGTAAAAGGCATCCTCAAACTGGTACTCGCTCTCGATCAGAGATTCCTCGCTTTTGGCCTGCATCCGGATAAAGTTCAGGATCCGCCTGGCCGCCTGCTCCAGCCAGATCTGCGGCCGCTTCTCCTCCTCCCACCTGGAAAATGCTTTTGCAATGCATTTCTGGATCTGGTCGTATCTGCCGGTCTTGGCATACTGCCCCATCTCCTGCAGGATGCCGGAAAGCTCCGATGTATCCGGGGAAGGTACCCTTCCCATCAAAAGCTGCTTTTGATCCAGGTCCACCACCTGGGACAGCCCCACCGTGCTGAGCGTATTCAGCCAGTAGTACAGATCCCGGATCTTTTCCGAGATCTCCGGTCCGGAAAATGCCTCCCCATAATAGAGAAGGGTGGTATAAGAGCCTTCCGTCTTCTGCCGCCGCTCCACTCGGGTCATGTAATCGATCAGGGGCTGCGTTCCCAATACCTCCTTCGGGATCAGAAACAGCTCTTCCATGTTGTCCCGCCCAAAGACCATGTAGGCTTCGTCAATGGTTCCGTACAGCTCCGGCTCCCTGGCCGGAGAATACCTTCTCGGGAGTCCGTTTTCCCGCAGGAGCGCCGCGTAAAACTCATTATATGGAAAGAACGCCTGAATCTCTTCCAGGGAGATGGTCTCCCCCACACAGATCTTCCGGAAGATCCCGACCCGCCTGTCATAATAGAACTTCCGCAGCTTTTCCTCCACATTTTTCATAGTGCGCAGCATCTGGGAGGGGACAATGGGCTTGGTCAGGTAATCCAGCACCCCGCCCCGGAAGGCGTCCCTGGCATACTCAAAATCCTGATAGCCGCTGATGATGCAGAAGCACAGATCCGGCTGCATCCCGCTGGCCTGGCGAACCAGCTCGATCCCGTTCATCACCGGCATCTCCACGTCCGTCAGCACCAGATCCGGGGAGGTCTTCCCGATCAGCTCCAGCGCCTCGCTCCCGTTCCCGGCCGTGCCCACCACCTCA
This sequence comes from uncultured Clostridium sp., assembly GCA_964415625.1. GTDB lineage: Bacteria > Bacillota > Clostridia > Lachnospirales > Lachnospiraceae > Schaedlerella. The sequence continues at coordinate 8,705 of CAYQBE010000101.1, read as the reverse complement.
AACTCCGGGCACTGCTTTTCTATAATGCAGCAAATGGCCTTGACCGCCATGACTTCGTCGTCTACAACGATGACTTTATATTGGTTTCCGTTTGGTTTCATGATGTTGATTCCCCCTGACATGACGCGGAAAGCCCGCCGCAGGCAGCCTTTCCGCATACGTTGATATGGAATAGCACCCGCATTGCCGCCGGGTGCTATTTTTCGACCGCCCCATCCCATCTATCTATGGAACATATTTTATAAATGCTTCAAGGCTGTTCTGCCCCCATTTCGCATTCTTCCAGCACTTCTATTTTACAGCTGTGCTTTTTACTCCTTTTATCATATGCAATCCCAACTCCAAGGATCCGCCCCTGATACATCCGCTTTTCCGCCAGTTTTCCCTGGAAACGTAGCAGGTACCTTCGGTCTTTGATCTGCCGGATCGCTTCCTCCGGGGTGTCGTCAACCTTCAGCTCCAGAATGATCCCATCCGCCTTGTTATCCTTGGGATAGAATATAAAATCCACATAACCGATTCCAGCTTTATCTTCCCGTTCCATCCGATAGGAATCCCTTGCCGAAAGGTAAACCAGATTCACCACGGCCGTCAGATCCGTTTCATTGCTGTAATTGAGCAGCGGAATCTCCGTATTATGCGCATATTCCAAAATGGAACACATGGTATCTGTATCCCCTGACAGGGTTGCCGCAAGCATCCGGTCAGACTCTTTCGCAAGACGGTATACATATCCCAGAGAAGGCTCCTTTCGCAGCATTTCCTCAAATTGAACCATCAATTCCTGATTCGGGATGAATACCTTCCCCTGTTCGCTGCTCAAAAATCCATAGACGACCATTGCAGAAAATATTTCTTCCTTTGTAGTCAGGCTCATGGAGGATGCCGCATATTCCCGGATCTTTGCCCGAACCGGCACTCCGGATACCATCAGTGCAAGCGCGTCCCTCACATCGTCCACATTTTTCCCGACATAATAAAATATCTCGTCATAAGGGCCGGAGCTTGTCCAATAACTCCCCAGATTATTGTTGGTCAATGCCGCCGACACTGAACGCGGATTGTACACCCTGCCGCCGGACATCGTATGATACCCATTGTACCAGGTTCGAAGCCCCTCTCTTGTTACATTTGGATGCGCTGTCCGTTCCAGATATGTTTCGTATAGTTCATCCACCTCTGCCTCGGAAAATCCAAAATACGCGCAGTATTTTTCCTCAGACGTCATGGTATATTCAAAAAACATGTTTAATTCCGAACCACTGTGGTATTTGGCGATCGGAAGGATCCCTGTCATATACGCAAGCTCCACATAGGGCTGATCCTTTAACAGACTGCTCAGGAATGTGATATACTCTTTCTTATCCTGTTCCGTCACAAAACTCCTGTGGAAAATGAAATCCCATTCATCCAGCACAAAGATAAATTTTACTTCTTCCTCCAGCTCATAAATATTATTGAACGCATCCCAAAGCGCGTCTTTTTCGTCAATGCATGCATCTGGGTAGGCACGCGCCAAATCTGCCAGAAGCCTTTTCTGGATCCTGGAAATATACTGTTCATAGGTTTGACATCCCCCGGGCATCTCGTGAAACGTAATATAGATCACATTATGCTGGTTCAAATGCTCTTCAAACTGCTCACAGGCCTGGATCTCCAATCCGTCAAAAATTTTATGGCCGTCATACCCTTTGCCGAAATAAGCGGCTACCATATTTGCCGCAACGGTCTTTCCAAAACGGCGGGGCCTTGTAATGCAGATATACTTGTTTCCCTGGCCTGCCATGAGTCCGTTTTCGCCGCCTGTACGCTTTCCAGGTCCAACAATCGGGATCAGTTCTTCCAGCAGCCCGGTTTTATCTACAAAATAGACGGAGTTCACTGTTTCCTGAAAATTGTTCTGCGGTTTCCTGCTGTTTAAATAAACGCCCATCCTGTCATCCCCTCCCGTTACTTACCTTTATTCCGCTCTCCGCAGGATATCATACCTCTCGGCTTTCCCATCCAGATCCACATACACGATCTGCTTCGCGTGGGGCGCGCTCTCCTGTTCCTCCCCGTCCTCATTCACGATCCGGCCCACCCGGACCTCCACGTTCCTGCCGTCCGGCTTCATGATCTCGATCTGTTCTCCCACGGAAAACTTATTCCTCTGCTCGATCCGGTACAGCCCGTCCCGCGCTTCCCCCACGGTTCCCAGATAGGTATACTCCTTCACATACGTACTCTCATCGTAGATCTGGGTATTCTCGTCCGGCCTTCCGAAGAAAAATCCGGTGGTAAACTGCCGGTAGGTGCAGTTCGAGATCTGCTCCTGATACCAGGGCATCTGCTCCTGATATTTTTCCGGGCTTTCCCGGTAATCGTCCAGCGCCTTCCGGTATGTCCGGGCCACCGTAGCCACATACAGCGCCGTCTTCATGCGCCCTTCGATCTTTAAGCTGTCTACTCCTGCTTCCACCAGCTCCGGGATATGTTCGATCATGCACAGATCCTTCGAGTTAAATATATAAGTCCCCCGGTCATTCTCATAGACCGGCAGATATTCTCCCGGCCTGGATTCCTCCACCACCGCGTACTTCCAGCGGCAGGGGTGGGTACAGGCTCCCTGGTTGGCGTCCCGCCCTGTAAAATAATTACTCAGCAGGCATCTTCCGGAATAGGAAATGCACATGGACCCATGGATAAACACCTCGATCTCCAGCTCTTTCGGAATCTTCCCGCGCAGCTCCCTCAATTCCTCCATGGAAAGCTCCCGCGCCGCCACCACCCGGCTGGCCCCCTGCCTGTGCCAGAAACGGTACGTCCCGTAGTTCGTGTTATTGGCCTGGGTGCTGATATGCCGCTCGATCTCCGGGCAGACCTCCATCGCAATGTCATAGACCCCAGGATCCGCAATGATCAGCGCGTCCGGCCTCAGTTCCTTCAATTCCTGAAAATATTCCCGCACCCCGTCCAGATCCCGGTTATGTGCCAGGATATTGGCCGTCACATACACCTTGACTCCATGGGCATGCGCAAAGGCAATTCCCTCTTTCATATCTCCCATCGAGAAATTTTTCGCTTTCGCGCGCAACCCAAAAGTTTCTCCGCCGATGTAAACCGCATCCGCACCGAATATCACTGCCGTCTTCAAGACCTCCAGGCTGGCCGCCGGGATCAATAATTCCGGATAATCTCTCATGTCATGATTCCTTTCCCATACACCTCTTGCAGCTGTCCAAAACAGCAGACCGGAGACCCGTCTGCTGCACAGACGATCCGCTGCTTGCACAGCTTCTGTCCGCTATTATCATTTTCTGCTTTTCCTGCCGCTCTGAATCGTTACCACATTTTCACACTCTTCTATCAGCCTTCCCAGCTTTCACGCTCACTGCCACCCCGTCCCCAAGCGGCAGGATGGACGTCACCAGCTTGGCATTGTGCTTGATCTCATACAGGTATTCCCGCATCCGGGCATGGATCGTCCGGTCCCGCCGTTCCACCGCAAACCGGGACTCGAACACATCCCCGCCCTGCAGCACGTTGTCCGACACCAGGACTCCGCCTTCTTCCAGGAGCCGGAGCACCTCCGGCAGATAATGGATATACTGCGCCTTCGCCGCATCCATAAACACAAAATCAAACTTCCCTTCCAGCCCTTTCAATACCTCCATGGCATCCCCTTCCAGCAGGGTGATCTGTTCCTCCCTCCCCGCGCGGCGGAAGTTTTCTCTGGCCGCAAGGATCCGCTTTTCATAATTTTCAATCGTGACAAATCGGCAGTCCTCCGGCGCGTATTCGCACATCAACAGCGCGGAAAATCCCGCTCCCGTTCCGATTTCGAGAACTTTTTTAGGTCTTTGTAAACTAATCAGTGTCTTTAGAAAACTTTGTGTTTCTTTGCGGACGATCGGAACCCCGTCTTCCAGGGCTTCCCTCTCGATCTCCTCCAGCATCGGACACTCCTCCGTCTCCAGAGAACGGATATACGTAACCACTCTCTCCTCCGTAATCATCTCCCATCCCCCTTTCCTGACGAAACCTTATCAATATCGGATTGCAGCCATACCAATAGAAGAAGTTCCACCTGTACGGTTGGATGATCTAAAGATCATCCAACCCACGCATCAATTCGCAAAATCCGTGCTATCGCACTCTTGCGTCTGCTTATGCAGCCGCATTTTGCTTATTTACGCGTAGGCCGCTAATCCGAAATATCGGTTTTATTGCAATAAATTGCATAAAACTGATAGTTCAGATTGCAACCGTACAGGTGGAAAAAGTTCAGACAGACCGATATCCGGCCTGCCTGAAACAATTTCTTCCCTATTTTTTTCCAGCTGTACGGTTGCGATTCACCGGCTCCTTTGAGCATCCAACCGCACAGCTGGATTTTTTTACACATCCATAATGATCGGAATGACCATCGGCCGTCTCTTCGTCTTCTTCCAGATAAAGTCATTCATGGTATCCCGGATGGATGTCTTGATCTTGTTCCAGTCCGTCCTCCGGCCTGACAGACATTTATCCAGGCTGTCGGAGATGGCGTGTCTCGCTTCCTCCATCAGCCCTTCCGACTCCCGCACATACACGAATCCGCGGGACACGATATCGGGCCCCGCCAGCAGGCGGTTGCTTCCCCGCTCCAGAGTGAGCACAACGATGATAATGCCGTCCTCCGCCAGATGCTGCCTGTCGCGCAGAACGATATTTCCTACGTCGCCGACACCCAGGCCGTCTACCAGGATCGCACCTGTATGCACCTTGTCCACGACCTTCGCCGACTCACTGGTCAGCTCCAGCACATCACCGGACTGGATAATAAAAATATTCTCCTTCGGGATCCCCAGGGAGCGTGCTATCTCCGAATTGGCCTTTAAATGGCGGTATTCCCCATGTACGGGGATGGCATACTTCGGCTTCACCAGGGAGTAGATCAGCTTCAATTCCTCCTGGCAGGCATGTCCGGATACATGCGCCTCCTGGAAGATCACATTGGCGCCCTTTGCAGACAGCTCATTGATCACGCGGGAAACAGACTTTTCATTTCCCGGGATCGGATTGGAGCTGAAAATGATCGTGTCCGTAGGCTGGATCGTCACCTTCCGGTGCACATCCGCCGCCATACGAGACAGCGCCGCCATGGATTCCCCCTGGCTTCCTGTGGTGATCAATACCATCTTCTCCGGTGGATAATTGCGCATCTCGTCGATCTCGATCAGCGTATTTTCCGGCACATTCAGATAGCCCAGCTCAGACGCGGTGGAAATGATATTCACCATGCTCCGTCCTTCCACGACCACCTTCCGTCCATACTTATATGCAGAATTGATGATCTGCTGTACACGGTCCACATTGGACGCAAACGTGGCGATGATGAGCCTGCTGTTCTGATGCTCCGCGAAAATATGGTCAAAGGTAATTCCTACCGTCCGTTCCGACTGGGTAAATCCCTTCCGCTCCGCATTGGTGCTGTCCGACATCAGCGCCAGCACGCCCTTTTTTCCGATCTCCGCAAAACGCTGCAGGTCAATGGCATCCCCAAATACCGGTGTATAATCCACCTTAAAGTCGCCCGTATGCACCACGATCCCTGCCGGAGAATACAGCGCCAGCGCGGATGCGTCCTGGATGCTGTGATTCGTCTTTATAAATTCGATGCGGAACTGCCCCAGGTTGATGGACTGTCCGTGACGGACGATCCTTCTTCTCGTCGTCCGCAGCAGATTATGCTCCTTCAGCTTATTCTCTATGATTCCCATGGTCAGCTTCGTCGTATAGATTGGAAGGTTCATCTCCTTCAAAATATACGGAAGCGCACCGATATGATCCTCATGTCCATGAGTGATCACAAATCCCTTCACTTTTTCAATGTGATCCTTCAGATAACTCACATCCGGTATCACCAAATCGATTCCCAGCATATCATCCTCGGGAAAGGCCAGGCCGCAGTCCACCACAATAATACTGTCTTCATACTCAAAGGCAGTAATATTCATGCCGATCTGCTCCAGTCCTCCAAGAGGGATGATACGCAGCTTTCCAATATTCTCTTTTTTCAAAAATGCACCTCCATCTTTATATTATGTATCATGTATTTATATCACATTGTAATATCCGTATTCTCCAGCAGTTCTTCAAACACGCCGGAGACAGCCTTCAATTCCGTGTCTTCTTCTACGATCTCATAAATGCAGTCTCCGTCTTCCCCATTGCCGGACTCCCGCAGGATCAGGCATTCCGCGTCGCCCTCCTCGGAATCCGTCACAAGGATATATGTAGAACCGTTGAGCATTGTCTGCTCCAATACAAAAAATTCAACCGCTTCATCCGTATCATCGAAAGTAAATTCAATCTTTTCCATTCTGCTTCCCCTTATTGCCTGTCCGCAGAGAATCCAGGTATCCCTGCAGGATAAAGACCGCCGCGATCTTATCGATATACTTTTTCCTGTCCTCCCGCCTGACCTGGCTCTCGATCAGCGTCCGCTCGGCAGCCACGGTCGTCAGGCGCTCGTCCCACATGACCACCTCCAGGCCCGTCCGCCTCATGAGCATCTTCTGAAACTCCAGAGACTTCTCTGCCCGTTCCCCAATATCATGATTCATGTGTCTGGGCAGCCCCAGTACGATCCTGCCCACTTCATATTCCCGGATCAGCTCCTCCAGCCTTGCGCAGGTCCGTCTGAGCTTGTTCTCTTCTTTTCGTTCAATCGTCTCAATCCCCTGGGCAGTCAGAAGCAGGGCATCGCTGATGGCAACGCCTACTGTCTTCTCCCCATAGTCCAATCCCATAATCCTCATAACAGATTATGCCCAGGAATTATGCTCAATATACGCTTTTAACAATTCTTCCACCAATTCGTCCCGTTCCACCTTCATGACCAGGCTTCTCGCCCCGTTATAGCTGGTGATATACGTCGGGTCGCCGGACATCACATATCCCACGATCTGATTTACCGGATTATATCCCTTTTCCTTCAACGCCTTGAACACGATCTCCAGAATGTCCTTCGCAGAGATCTGCGGTCCCGGCTCCACCTGAAAGAATTGGGTATTACTTAAATCGCTCATGTTTTTTCCCTCCATTTCACTTCTGTTCTTTCTGTCAGCCATACAGAAAGCCTGCCGCTGACACTTCCTGCTGCATATTGTAGTTTCAATCCTCTGTGAGGACATATTTCAAACACACTCTATCTACTATTTTAATATAAACCCATCCAAAATTCAATGAATAATTTGTAAATCCTCATTTATCCGGATTTTTCTGATCTGATTCTGCAGATTTTCCTCCGTTTCCAGCGCGACCTTCAGGTATTCCCGGGTGTGTCCCACCTGGTATTCCCTGCCGCCTTCGGTCATGCGTTCCTCCACCAGCACTTCCACTTCCTTTCCCAAGAAGCTTCTCTCATACGCCGCCTGCTTCCTCTTCCCCAGCTCGATCATCCGCTGGCTCCGTTCCGCCTTCACAGGCTCCGGCACCTGATCCGCCATAGCTGCAGCTCTGGTTCCCTCCCGCCTAGAATATTTAAAAATGTGCGTCTCATAAAAATCAACCCGATCCACAAACTCCATAGAAGCGGCAAATTCCTCCTCCGTCTCCCCCGGAAAGCCTACGATCACATCCGTGGTCAGTGCCGGATTCCGGAAATATTTCCGCAGAAGGGCGCATTTTTCCAGATACTCCGCAGTCGTATAGCGCCGGTTCATCCGTTTGAGCGTCGCGTCACAGCCGCTCTGCAGCGACAGGTGGAAATGCGGACACAGCTTCTCAAGCCCTGCCGCCGTCCGGACAAATTCCTCCGTAATGATCCGCGGCTCCAGAGAACCCAGCCGGATCCGCAGGATTCCGTCCACTTCATGGACCGCCCGGATCAAGGCCAGAAGATCCGTCCCTTCCTGTCCTGTACGCAGACCCGCGTCCCTGTTTAAGATTTCCCCGGACTCTTCCGATCCCACTTTATTCGGAACCTTTTCCCGGAAATCCGCCCCATAGGAGCTCAGATGGATCCCGGTCAGCACCACTTCCCGGTAGCCGTTTTGGGCCAGCCCCCGCACCTCTTCCACAACACTTTCCAGGCTCCGGCTGCGCACCCGCCCCCGTGCAAACGGAATGATGCAGTAGGAACAGAACTGGTTGCACCCGTCCTGCACCTTGATATAGGCCCGGGTATGCTCCCCCGGCTTTGTCAGATGGAGCTCCTCATATTCGCCGGTATGGTTGATATCGATCACCCGGCTCAGCTTCCCGTCTTCCTTTGCGCCGTCCTGCAGATATTCTTCCAGGATCCGCACCAGGTCTTTCTTCCGGTTGTTCCCGATCACAATATCCACCGAAGGATCCACCGGGTGATGCTCCTCCTGAGCCTGCACATAGCATCCTGCCGCAACCACCACCGCCTCCGGATTCATTTTCCTGGCACGGTGCAGCATCTGCCTGGACTTCCTGTCCGCAATATTGGTCACGGTACAGGTATTGATGATATACACATCCGCCCGCTCCTGAAAGGGCACGATCTCATATCCCGCCCCTTCCAGCAGCTCCTGCATTGCCGCCGTCTCATATGCATTTACCTTACACCCCAGATTATGCAGTGCCGCCTTTCTCATAGCTCCCCCCCTGAATTTCATATAGCTGCTGATTTTACATGGGTAACAGTTACTATTCACAGTCATATAAAAATCACCATACAGCTTCTTACAAGCTGCGCTTGACGAATCTGT
>CAYQBE010000100.1:0-18708 GCA_964415625.1 uncultured Clostridium sp. | reverse complement strand
GCTGTACGGACTGTGCAGTGAATGCACAGTCCTGATAGTAGTTTTTTTCATACTTCTACACAAGTCCTCTCTATTCTTGCACAAAAAAGTGAAAACGATAGTATTGTTCCAGCGCAGCCATCTGTCTCTGCTCCTGATACAGCTTTTGGCTTTCGGTCCGCCGTTCCCAGAAGCTGTTTTTGGATTTTTCCCGGAACAGAGTTTCTCCATTCCCGTTCTGATAGCCGGGGAACCAGCTGCAGGCATTGCATTCTTCCTTTGTGGCTCCATAATGGATTACCGCATAGGCGCCTCCGCAGATGCCCGCCCAGGGATCCGGCTGCGCCCAGCCAGTTTTCAGGTCATCCAGTACCCAGGCCTCATATTCCGGGTCATTTTTCATGGCTTCAAAGCCGGCCTCCGTAATCTGGATGGAAATCGATTCCAGAGCACGGGAAGGATGGCGTGGGATCCGGGAAATCTGGTCATGGAGATACTGCTTATATTCCTCCATGGTCATGGTCTCTCTGGAAATGGATTTCGGGCCGGTGATTTGCGTGTCCGGAGCGGCCTTTGACAGCATATTCAGAAATTTTGCCGGCTGTGTCAGGTTTTTGGCGATTTCATAACCGCTCTGCAGCAGGGGGGTGTATGACCCTGTCATATTGTTGAGATTCCATATATTATTCATTCGTTGTCTCCTTTCATAGTGTGATCGTAGAGGCTTTCCTCCATCCGGGACAGATATTGTTCCAGTTCCGCGGCATCTCTTTTTTGCGCGAGCCCTTTGAGATTGGTCAGATGATTCCGCATATCATGCCGCAGCTGCCGGATTCCCAAATACATCTGTTCGGATTCGGCCATCTGCTCCTGTATGGCCCGGATCTGCTGTTCTGCGGCAAAGTGGGCCCTGCGTTCTTCCCGCAGAACCGCCATTTCCTGACAGGAGAGGACGGCAGCCAGGATTCCGACGTAGAGCAGGGCAGCTCCGCAGGGTACCAGCACGAGAAAAGACGGATATTGTTCATAAACCTGAAAGGGCACCCCGTCTTTTACATGAAAAAGCATGGCATAGACCAGGTTGGTGAACAGGATTCCCACAACCGGGATCAGGCAAAGATAGGTCAGCTCCTTCCCGTTCAGCAGAAGCGGTGACTTCCTCAGCCTGTGCCCTGCGAGATACAGCAGGAAAAAGAACAGGGCAAACTGGAGCAGGGCAGTGGCGGTATAATTGACTGCCGTTCCATACAGGATTGCATCCAAATCTTTTTTGATCACCACAAAGCGCGCGTTAGCGATAAAGTACAGACTCTCAGCGGTCAGCCGGCTCAAGCCACGGATGCTGAAAAAGAGGACTGCCAGAAAAAAGGCAGTCTTTCTCTCCATTTCAAGTAGATGAGGGATTGCCGGCAGAAGAAGGATCACAGCCGTCATGCACAGCCAGTTGTAAATGGGCACGGCAATACCCGCAAAATATACTGCGCAGTAGATGATAAAAACAAGAAGCAATTTCTCAAAGGACTTCTTAGATTTTTTGGGTGCGGTTCCGCCGAAAAAAGGGGAGAAAAAAGCGGCCATGCTGCCTCCGTACAGAATGGTTTCCATGACCGCTGTTATGTTTTCAAATGCCAGGAATGCTGCTTCGTTCATGCGGCTATTTACCCCCACACAAGTTTTTTGGTATGCTCCAGAACGGATTCTGTGGAATTTCCGCCCAGGGTCGGGCCGAAAATCTCCTGCAGACGGTTCCCCTTCATCATTTCGGCAAGCTGCGCCTTTGCCGCCTGTGAGGAATTGTAGTCAGCCAATCCTGCCGACAGGGAGCCGCTGCTGCTCAGATTGTCCATCAAAGAGCCGATCCCGCCTAGGCCCGGCAGCAGGGAACCCGCTCCTGAGAGGGAGGAGAAAAGGCTGTCTGCTCCCGCAGATGATGGACTGCCGGATGACAGACCGGCGATCAGGAGCCGGTGCTGCAGCTGCTTTTCGGTGATCAGGCTCATATAATACGCATGCCGGGCCTTGCGGATCTCCCACCAGTCCTCCTCGTCGCCGGAGCTGCTCCTGGTAAGCCTGGGCTGGCTGGAGGAGACTGCATTGACAATACAGCCGTCCTCGCCGATGGCAACGGCCTGAGACATCCCGGCGGCGCAGCCGGGCAGGATGGCTTCGTTTCTTACCGCGTCAAAGGTAAACCAGGTATCGATCCGTTCCATGATCTCTTTGGCGTACTCTGGATCCGCCTCCATACGGGCCTGTACCTTGGGGTGAATGACCACGGCCTTGCTGCCGGGAGGCACCGCGCCCAGGGCGCGGATCTCCCTGGAAGCCTCAAACGGGGTATAGGGAGGGTTCGGGCCGGAGGGCTTCCAGTTCTCGATAGCATCCGTGTCGATCTGATCCTGGTAGAGCAGGTAATGGGGATAATCATGCCGGGTTTTCCAGTAGCTGGAGCTTGCATCAAACACATGATATTTGATTCCGGGATATTTTGCCTGGAGCATCTCTTCCAGAGTGGGAGGCTGAACCGATGCGGTCTCTCCTGCCTGAACCCCGGAGACGGAGGAAACCATGCTGCTCCGATAAGCCTCTATAGAAGCGATGGCCGTACCGGCATCGCCCCTCATATAGATGTTATGATCAGAATCGGTATTTTCTCCCACATAGATGCCATGAGTGGTATCGGCATTTGCCCCTGCATAGATGCCGTAGTCACTCCCGGCATTTGCTCCTGTATGGACGCTGTAGTCGCTTCCGGAATTTGCCCCGGTATGAACGCCATATTCTGTACCGGCAGGATCGGCCTGCCCAGCCCGTGCCGCAAGAGCCTGAAAGCTCACGGAAGCGGATGCCTTCCGGCCGCTGCTCCTTTTCCCTGTGGTCTGCCCACAGGCTTCCCTGTTCCTGTAATCTGTCTGTATCGTGTGACTCATAAAATACTGCTCCTTTCCTGTAATAACATTGTAATATGAAAAATCTGATCCTCCGTCCGGATTTCCAGATCCCCCTGGTACTTTGCGGCCTCCTGCCTTACGCTGGAAAGACCGATGCCGTGAAGGCCGCGGTCTCTTTGCTTGGAGGAAACCGGAAGTCCGGTGACGGGATCCATGACGATCCGTCCCTGATAAGGATTTTCCGCCTGGATCAAAAAGAAACGCTTCCGCTGCCTTCCGGTGAGCCGGATATACCGGCGTGCAGGCGGCACCTGTTCACAGGCTTCCAGTGCATTTTGCAGGAGGTTGTGGAGAATGATCCCCAGATCATAAGCCTCATACTGACCGGACGCGGGATAGTGAAATTCTGCCTCGAATGGGATGCCCGCACGCAGTGCCTGCCGGTGCTTCTCATTCAGGACAACATCCGTCACCGCGTTTCCTGTCTGGAAGGCCAGGTCGGGAATGCACAGATCCTGGTCGGTCTGCCGGAGATACTGTCCGATCTCTTCATAGCTGCCATTGTGTGCCAGCTTCCGGATATGGCGCAGGTGATCCAGCATTTCACGCCGCATCTGCTCCATGCTTTCCGAGAGTGTCTTCTGTTCCTCCGCCCTTTTTCGAATTGCGTTCAAATGCTGTTCCTTCACAAAGCAGGCTTCATTTTCCGTCTGCAGGGACAGCATTTTCTGGTGAAAAGCAATGGTGATCCATGTCCCGGCGTAAAACAGGGCGGCGATCAGGGGGATAATCCCGAGAAATACCGGGTGCTGTTCGTACAGTCGGAGATATACGCCGTCCTTGATCATCCCGAGAAGCCTTACGATGATCCCTCCGGATAAGATACCGGTCATTGGGATCAGACACAGAAAACCCAGCTCCCTCCTGCGGAGCAGAAATGTTTTTTGAAGGAGTCTGCGCCTGAGAGCATACAGCATCACGGCAAACAACGCGAACCGAAGCAGGGATACAAGCGCGAAAACCGCGGCGGCCCGAAGCAGGATCAGCTCCGGTTTTGCGTCGAGCCCAAACAGCAGTTGCCCTGACAGATAATCCAGGCTTTCTATGATCAGCGCGCTGCTTGTTCTGGTGCTGAAAAAAAGGACTGTCAGCAAAAACAGTAGAGACCGATCCGTGCGCAGGATACCGGACAGGGACAGAAGGCCTGCGCCGATCAAAACAACACACACAAGCTGCGGCACCGGAGTGGCGGCGCACAGCAGATAGGCGAAGCTGTAGATCAAAAAGAGGATCCCGGCATGCGTCCGCCGCATGTGCGGGTTTCGCAGACGAAACTCCTGTGTGCGATCTGCCAGAAACGGATGGAAAAAAGCGGTAAAGCATCCTGCATGCAGCAGCACAGTGACCAGGACGGCTGCCTTGTAGAAAAAATGAAATTCCCCTTCACTCATCCGCAAGCCTCCCTTTTACAAAACGCAGATAAGCCTTCACAAAATCCGCGTATTTATACCTGGAGATCAAAAGCCTTTCCCCGTTGGTCAGTTCCACTTCGGTTCGGTTATAGGAATCCACATAGGACAGATTGATCAGATACCCCTTGTGGATGCGGAAGAACTGGTCTGTCAGCTCCTCTTCCAGTTCCCCGATCCTGGCATAGTAGGAAAACAGCCCTTCCTTTAAATGCAGCACCACCTTGTGGTTGCGGCTTTCGATATAATAAATGCTGTCCAGAGGCACGGTCTTGTTCCGGTGGGCTGCCTGGATGAGGAGGGAACGGGTATCCGGCTGCCTGGACTGTTTTGCAAGGATCCGCTCCACGGCCCGGGCAAATACCTCCGAAAAGCGCTGCTCATCCACAGGCTTGAGCAGGTATTGGAAAGCGTCTACGTCAAATGCGTCATAGACATATTTTTCATACCCGGTCACAAAAATAATGAGAGGCTGCAAAAATTCGTCCGTATCCCGGATCTGCCGTGCCAGCTCCATGCCGTTCCTGGGAATGCTCTGCACTCCATGCTCAGTTCCTGCTTCACGGATCCCGTCCGGCTCCTGGGGCATTTCAATATCCAGAAAGAGAAGGTCGGTTCCCAATCCGCGGGCAAGATACTCCCTGACAGACGTATACTCCGTGACTTCGATTTCATGGGAGATACCCTGTGTTTGTATCAGCGCGGCCAGGTAATGTCTTATATTCGGTTCGTCATCGCAAATCGCTATTTTGATCATAGGAAATCCTCGGTCTGCTGCTTGTCGTTCTGAACAGATACATCTGATTTATATATCGTAAGGAACAGGTATTTTAAAAAGTCCTGCGGCGTAACTGGCAGATCTGACGGCGTGAAGAACATAATGAATGAAAGAATCGGGCATGAAGAGTCGAGGTTACTGTTCCGTAATTTCTTGCGGAACTCCGGCCGCTGTGATACACTGGTTACATGCCGCATCCCGGCCAACCGTCACGCGGACTGGTCGGGAGGATGCACATACATGAAATGAAAATGTCAACGAAGGAGAATGATGGAATGAGAGAGAAGCTGTTTTCAGATAAAATATTTCTAAGAAAGCTGTGGGAGCTGGCCCTGCCCATCGCGTTTCAGAACCTGATGCTTGCGTCGGTCGCAGCGGCCGACGCGCTGATGCTGGGGCGGGTGACCCAGGATTCCATGGCGGCGGTTTCGCTTGCCACGCAGATCCAGTTTATCCAGAACATGATCCTGTCGGCCATCATTTCGCCCATTGTCATCCTGGGGGCGCAGTATTGGGGAAAGAAGGATACAAGGACTGTAAACGATATCTTCTGTATCGGGCTGCGGCTGTGCGTCGGCGTGTCCCTGCTCTTTTTTATCGGATGCGTCATATTTCCCAGGTATCTGATGCTGATCTTTACCAATGAAGAGGCGCTGATCCTGATCGGGGTCCGCTACCTGAAGGTAGCCGGATGGTCTTACCTGCTCACCGGCATTTCCCAGTGCTACCTGGCCATCATGAAGGTCAGCGAGCATGCGGCCCAGACCGCGGTCGTCAGTACCGGCGCGGTGCTCATCAATATCGTGCTCAACGCGGTATTGATCTTCGGACTTTTCGGCGCCCCGGCGATGGAAGTCCAGGGCGCGGCGGCGGCTACCCTGATCTCCAGGATCATCGAATTGGCGTGGGTGGTCGTGTTCTCTTATAAAAAAGGGTATATCCATCCGGACTGGAGCCGGCTTTTCAAAAGAAACCGCCTGCTCTTCGGTGATTTTCAGAGATGCGCGCTGCCGATCCTGGGGGCCTGCCTGTTCTGGGGCGTTGGCTTCACGTCCTATTCCGCGTTTATGGGGCACCTGGGAACAGACGCGGCGGCGGCCAACTCCATCGCCGCGGTGGTGCGTGATCTGGTGTGTTGCATGTGCAACGGCCTTGCAAGCGGCGGCGGGATCCTTGTGGGAAATGAACTGGGCGCCGGGCATCTGGACCGGGGAAAGCTGTACGGCGACCGCCTCGTAAAGATCGCATTTCTGACAGGCTTTTTGTCCACAGCGATCATGCTTGCGGTGACTCCTTTTGTCACCGGATTTGTAAAAATGACGGATCAGGCACAGCGGCATCTGATCGCCATGATGGTCATTATGGCATTTTATATGATCGGACGAACCGTCAATACGATCATCATCAACGGGATTTTTGCGGCCGGAGGGGATACGCTGTTCGACATGTATAGCCTGGCGGTCTGTATGTGGGGAATCGCCATCCCGCTTGCGGTGGCCGGAACCTTTTTCCTGAACTGGCCGGTGCCGGTGGTGTACGCATGCACCTGCCTGGATGAGGTGGGGAAGATTCCGTGGGTGATGTATCATTATCGGAAATATATATGGGTGAAGGATCTGACGAGGGAAATGTAATTCCATGGTTTACTCTAATAAAGTGAAAAAAAGAACAGGATAGCGGCGGGATACGAAATTTTTTTGTTTTGAACTTTATATTGGGCAAAAATAATATAGGGAGGGAAATGCATTGAGAAAAATATTCAATGTGAGTGCAGACTGCAAGCCGAATCTTCATTATATGGTTGACATCAGTGGACTGCTCAAAAGTATAAAAGAATTTATAGACAGAGGCGAGTATTTTACAATCAACCGTGCAAGACAGTATGGGAAAACGACAACGTTACGGGCATTGAAGAAATATCTGCAGGGAGAATATGCTGTAGTCAGTCTGGATTTCCAAAAGCTGAGTGCCAATTCCTTTGAAAATGAAAATACATTTTCTATTACATTTGCCAGATTTTTTTTGAATACGCTTGAACGGGGAAATTTCGGGGACTCCAACCGAGTGAAGGACAGAATGGATGATCTGCGGGAGAGAATCAGAACGGATAAAGAAGAATTCTCGCTCTTTGAATTGTTCCTATGTCTGAGCAGGATCTGCGAGGCTTCCGATCAGCCAGTGGTTTTATTGATTGATGAGGTGGACAGTGCGTCAAATAATCAGGTGTTTTTGGATTTCCTGGCGCAGCTGAGGGGGTATTATATTGACCGGGATGAAACGCCTACGTTTCAATCGGTTATATTGGCGGGAGTGTATGATATTAAGAGCTTAAAAACGAAAATAAGGACAGAGGATGCACATAAAACAAATAGTCCTTGGAACATTGCGGCGGATTTTGATCTGGATATGAGTTTGCCGGAAGAAGGAATTGCTGGAATGTTGAAGGATTACGAGCGAGATTTCTACACGGGTATGAATACAGAAGAACTGGCAGCATTGATTTATGAGTACACATCCGGTTATCCATTTCTTGTATCCCGAATCTGTAAACTGATGGATGAAAAGATTGCAGGAAGCCAAAAGTTTCCGGATAAAAAATCAGCCTGGACAAAGGAAGGATTTCTTGCGGCGGTTCGGATTTTGCTAATGGAAGAAAATACGCTATTCGAATCCCTTGATAATAAGCTGATCGAGTATCCGGAGCTAAAGCAGATGCTGCAGAACCTCCTTTTGAAAGGACGAATGATTGAATACGTACCGGGAGATGTGGGAATACGAATGGCAATCATGTTTGGTTTCATTACTTTGGAACAGGGAACTGCCGTTGTTTCCAATCGTATTTTTGAGACTCGTCTGTACAATGGATTTCTTGCGGAAAAAGCCCGACATATGGAGATATCACAGATTGCCGTAGATGAAAAGAACCAGTTTATTGTGAATGGGCAATTGGATATGGATTTGGTAATACAAAAATTTGTCAGCCACTATACGGAGCTTTTTGCAGAGCACAACCAAAAATTTCTGGAGGACAACGGACGATGTATTTTTCTGCTTTATATGAAGCCGATTATTAACGGGACGGGCAATTATTATATTGAGGCAAGAACAAGGACAAATCGGCGGACGGATCTGATCATTGATTTCTGCGGGCAGCAGGAAATCGTAGAACTCAAGCTCTGGCATGGTAATGAATATAACAATCGCGGGGAAAAACAGCTGGCGGATTACCTGGAATCTTATCATTTGAAGCGGGGGTATATGATCAGCTTTAATTTCAATAAGAAAAAAGAAGTGGGAGTGAAAAAAATCGTAATGGGTGACAAGGTGTTGATCGAGGCTACTGTCTGATTGATAGAAATGAAAGAATACGGGGCTGCCAGGAACTGGCTGGTTTCCCACAATATATACTGTAACTGATTCACTATTACAGCAAGATATTGCGCAAAAATGCCATTTCCTGACCGCCCCCTTACAACATCTGCCGTTAAGCCGATATTTATAATAGAGGATCATACAGCATGAACCTTTATAAGCGTGAAAAAGTGTGTTCCGGATCTGGCAAAAAAAGCGCGTCCGGAAATTAATTGATAAGGAATGAGGGAATCAGATGGCAGGTGTAAAAGAAGTAGGCGCGAATCCCACGGCTTCCACCCCTCCCATGTCGGCCTCCGATGCAGCGGCGGCAGGCAGGATGGCAAGGAAAAACGCGGAGCTGGAGGCAGGCCAGGTGATGGTCGCCCAGGCGGCAAGACAGGCGGCCGAGGCAAAGGAAAACCTGGAACGGGAGCGTGCGGAGCAGGAGAATGAATATGAGCGTGAGGATCAGAACGAGAAGCGGGACACGTCTGAGCTTTCCAAGCAGAGCAAATGGTTCGGCATAGACGGAAAGCTTCTGGAAAGCGGGGATATCAAGTGGGTCCTGGAAATGGAGCAGGAGCTTCTGGAAGCGCTTCTGAAATGGATGCCTTCCGGAAACGGAGATATCGCGAAGCAGCTTGACGAATTGTCCCGTCTGTATCTGGCCCTTTTAGAAGCCATCCTGACCCATACGATGGGGGATGAACAGGCGGCTCAGATTGCCAGATTGGATGAGATCCTGGCTCAGAAGCTGACCCTCTTGATGGACACAGACTTAAAGGACTTGGTGGATCTGCTGAAAGAGACCGGACAGACAGAAACCCTGCAGAATGTAAAATCCAGTATCTATAAGCAGACCACCGGAACCTCCATTTCCGCCAGGGCAGCAGACCAGTTTTATGCAAAGGGAAAGCCGGCAGGCGCAGGCAATCTGCGGTATTTCATGCCGGAATCCAGGGGAAGCGGGGTGACGGAGAGAGCCGGGACGCGGTCGGTATCCACGGCCGCCGCATTTTCCTCCTCCGGGTCGGAGGAAGGGTCTATCTACAAGCTGACGGAAGGGAGAAATGTCCGGCTCAACCAGGCGTTTGACGCCAGCAGAAAATCCGGTGAGGTGCAGATAAGCCAGCGGAACCAGGCATTGAGCGGCAGTGGGGGCCGTGGCTCTGCGAGCGCCAGTATCGCAGGCGGAAGGAGTGCATTTACAGGAAATGACCTGGCAAGGGCAAATCGGTTCGCCGCCCATATCAACGGCAGCGGCAATCTGCTGAACAATTCAGGCATCAGTGCGAAGAATGATGAGGTGGTGGGATACCTTGCGGCCATTACCTCCATCAAAGGGGAGATGTTCGCGGCCTCCTCCGGCAGGCAGAACGCAATGAACGTCCCCATGAAGAATGCCCTCAATCAGATGGTGGATTATTACCTGAGCCGTAAAGGGGTATATAAGGTGTACGATTATACCACCAACGTGTATGACAGGACCCACAGCTCTCAGAGGGCTTTGGAGGAAGGGCTGGAATACGCTTACCGGCTGTTCCAGGAAAAAAAGGAAAGCACGGAGGCCCAGAAGCAGGCCGCCTATCTGGAGCAGGCCGGTTTTTTCCAGAATGTGCTGAAAAACCAGAGCATGCAGGCAGACCTGCTGAGGGGGATGCGGCTTCTGGAAGACAATTGGAGGGCGTTCCTGAAATCCATCGGGGAGAACGAGAAAAAAGGGATCGCCCTGAAAATGCAGAAGCACAGCCCATGGGGAATCCTTCTGGAGCCGGGAGAGCACCGAAGTCTTTTCCGGGGAAAATCCTCGAAGCTGCTTCTTAAAGAAGCGATTGTCGTAGCGGCGCTGATCGTGGTGTATCTGTGCTATCGGATGCTTGTGGGGTAAGGAGAGGGACATATGTTCCACCTGTATGGCTGTAATCCGAATTGGATTGGCAATCGTGCAGGTGGAACATTTTTGCAAAAGATAGAGGAGACTGTTCCACCCGCTGCAGTGCCGGGAATGTAGTATCAGCAATACTGCACTACCGTTGCCAGGGCAAGCTGCTGTCCCACGACCATGCTTTTCTTTTCCATCCACTCCTCATAGGTATGGGCGCCGCCGCCGGAAACCGTTCCCAGGGTGACTGCCGGGATTCCGAGGGATAACGGGATATTGGCGTCGGTAGAGCCGCTCTGGATCTGGGCGGGCGCTCCGGTATAATGCTGGATCAGCCCGCTTTGTCTGCGGATCAGATCCTCCATCTTGTCCTGCGGGAGATCTTCGCTGCCGCATGGCCGGATCCCCAAAAGTGTTGTATCTATTTCCACCTCACTGGATCTGTGGGATTCCAGGATTTCATAGAGCTGCTGTTCCATATCCTGCAGGGATGCTTTCTGGTCTGAACGGAATTCATAATACATGCTGGCGCTCTGCGGAATCGTGTTTACCGAAGTCCCTCCCTCAAAACGGCCTACGTTGTATGTGGTTGTTCCTGTTTTGGGAAGAGGCTGCCCATATAACTCCTGAACGATACCGGAAAGAACCTGTATTGCGTTTTCCCGCCCAAAATCATGAAACGAATGGCCGCCGCGGGTTCGGACTTCGATTTTGTACCGATGGGAGCCGACCGCGGTTTGAAACAGATCCCCCAGGTAAAGGTCAAAAGAAATCATTTCCCTAATATCAGGGTGCTGCTGAAAGATCGTTTTCGAACCCTTCAAATTTCCCAAGCCCTCCTCGCAGGTATTTGCGGCAAAAAGCAGGCCGTACTTCGTATCCTTCGGCGGATACATGAGTAGATATTTGACGCACATCAGCAGATTGACCAGATTTGCAGTGTCGTCCCCGATTCCGGGAGCTTTCAGGTAACGTTCATCTTCCTTTACAGGAATCGGCCCTTTTTCGGGAAAAACCACATCCATATGCGCCAGGAAGGCAGCGACCGGTCTGCCGGAAGCGCATCGAAAAGGGAAAATGACATTTCCTGCCTCATCGATGTAAGCATTTTCTGCGCCCTGTCTCCTGAGCCATTCCAGACAGAATATGGCTCGCTGGTCTTCCTGAAATGTGGGCGCGCCGATCGAAGCCAGTTCCTTTAACAGCAAAAGGGTTTCTTTCTGATGGTGCATTACAAATTCTTTGAGATTTGGATATTCTTTGATCTCCAAGGGTGTTTCACTCCTTTCTTCGGCCGTTCGTGGAGGACGGCGGACAGATGCTATCTGCTTCCGTGATTATATCACGAAATAGGGGATTTAAGAAATACGAATATTCAACTTTAGTCCGAATTTAGCCTGATGTGAAAAACTGTCTCGTACAGGCTCCCGGCTTGTAAAATCAATAGGTTTGTGATAGTATGGGGATACAAAAACGAAGGAGAAAAGCGAAAGGATGTGTCGCCATAAGGGCGGACGCGATTGTAGGAGGCCAGCACAGGAGGCATTACGGAGATGTGGCGGTATTGCTGGCGATGGTGGCGGACATCAAAGAAGGGATGGGTCATATCATGTGTGAGGGCTACGCCCTCACATCTTTCTTTTTCAGATACCAGATACTGATCCCG
The DNA here is from genome assembly GCA_964415625.1 of uncultured Clostridium sp. Taxonomy (GTDB): domain Bacteria; phylum Bacillota; class Clostridia; order Lachnospirales; family Lachnospiraceae; genus Schaedlerella. Next base: position 6,689 of record CAYQBE010000100.1, on the reverse strand, counting down.
GCAAACAGCAGGAAGAACACGCACAGGCTGGCCAGAAACGGAAGCAGTCCCTGCTGCAGGGAATCCTTCGACTGATTGGCATTCATGCCCAGCAGCATGACGGAATAGGGCCAGTACATACTGTAGCCCTTATTGCTGATGATGAAACCCAGGATACTGCCTGCCATCGAGATCCCGATCGGTACCGCAAAGCTGCGGATCACCATAGATAAAAAAAGCTGCAATGTCCCGACAGCTGCCGCGGCCAATGTCCCCCGGAGCAGCCAGATGAGGATCCGTCCCGGGATCATGCCGGGCAGGCCGCAGAGCTTTCCGCACAGGAAATACAGCACCCCGACCCAGAACTGGGTAAGCAGCGTGACCCGGAATACGACGGCCAGCTTCGCCAGAAATACATTTCGCACAGGCACAGGATTTGTCATCAGCACGTTCCAGTTGTTGTTCAGATGCTCCAGCCGCCACAGGTAAGAGCAGTACAGTCCGATCAGAGGCGCATAGAACAGGCTGGAGTAAAACAGGGTGATCTGTGTCCACAGGGAGTACCACTCACTGGCCAGAAGCCCCAGGTTGTTCCGATAATTGAAGGTTCCCATGACAGCGGGGATGAGCGGGATCAGAACGCAGGCTGCCCAGATGCAGGAATGCCGCAGCTTCAGGTTTTCGGCATGGATACATTTTAACAGCATGTCTTACACTTCCTTTCTCTTAAAAAGATACTTTTCTATCAGATAAAGCAGGATTCCCGCCGCCAGAAACAGCAGAAAGCCGGAAACCGGGAAATCCAGGTAATGCATATACTCCATATAATCCGCACCGTCCGGCATCTCTCTCCAGTTGATGCCGGACACGGAGAAGATGGAAAAATATCCCCACACGATGCACAGGCTGACAGACCGGGGAAAGAACATGGAGAAGAGCCCCAGGAAGGAGCCGGCCAGACCTGCGCACAGGGGCAGGATCTGATTGTCAGACAGCAGGGAGAGCAGGTGCTGGAAGCTCAGGAGCACCGCTCCTACTGCGGAAACGGCGAGAAAATGCTGAGCAAAGGGCAGCAGCCTTACCGATTCTGAGATGCCGAACAGCTTTCCCAAAAGCAGGATGACCAGGATTTCCCCAGCGGAAAAGAAGAGCAGGTATTTGACCTCCGCCAGGAATTTCATGTCATAAAAGCGGCCGGGTTCTTCCAGCGTGTAAAGAAGCTTGAAGGTACTGCCCTTGATCTCCATATCGCAGAGCCGGCTTGCGATCACGGCAAGCATCACCGGCACGAAGATGGCGTTCAGAAGGGCGAGCTGATAAAACAGCCATTGATATCCCTTTGTCAGATCTTCGGCGGTGAAATTGCGTATCAAAACACCCATCCACAGCGCCAGGATGACGAGAAAACCCGCAGGCACCAGCCAGACCTTCCGGTAGTGCTGCTTTTTCCGTTCGGCTTTGTAAGCGGAACGATTTTGTGACCAGGTTGTTTTCATAATGAACTCCTTTCCAATTGGTCTTATAGTGAAGCCTGTTTTCCCGTCAGATTCAGGAAAATTTCTTCCAGGCTCATCTGCATTTCTTCCAGCCTTAAAATGCCGATCTCCTGATCTGCCAGGAGATGTCCGCACCGCAGTACACAGGAATCCTCCACAGAATGCAGGAAGAGTCCGCTTCCGTCCTTGCTTGCGGCTACCGGGAGGCGGGCTTTTTTCAGGAGGCAGAATGCCTGCCCGTCGTCCGTGGTGCGAAGGCGGATCCTGGCGCGGCTGTGATGGTGCAGGCTTGCCAGGTCGTCCTGAAAAATGAGAGATCCCCGGTCAATGATCCCCACGTGGGTCGCCATCTGGTCGATCTCGTTGAGCAGGTGGCTGGAGACCAGGACAGTCATGCCGTATTTTTCGGGAAGGGAACAGATCAGCTCCCGCATTTCCTGGATCCCGGCCGGATCCAGCCCGTTGGTGGGTTCATCCAGAAGCAGCAGCCTGGGATGCCCCAGGAGCGCGGCCGCCAGTCCCAGGCGCTGCTTCATCCCCAGAGAATAATTTTTGACCTTTTTGTCCTGCTGCTTTTCCAGGCGGACGATCCGCAGTACGTCGTCAATGCCGGCTTCCAGGACATTTTTCAGGGTGCAGATGATCTGCAGGTTCTCCCGGGCGCTTAAGTGCCCGTAGTAGGAGGGGGACTCGATCAGAGATCCCGTATTTCTTAAGATTTCCAGGCGGTTTTCTTCCAGCATCGGCTTTCCCAGGATGGAGATGGAGCCTGCGGTGGGCTTGACCAGGCCCAGCAGCATCTTCATGGTGGTGGATTTTCCCGCGCCGTTGGGACCCAGGAAGCCGTAGATGCTTCCTGGCGGCACTTTCAGCGCCAGATCACGGACCACTGGTTTTGAGCCGTAATGCTTCGTCAATGCCTGGGTAGTGATGATAGGTTCCATAATGGATTGCTCCTTTCTGAAATGTGATGATTTCCAATTCCTACTATACAGGAGCAGGCTTATGGTACAATGAATCGTTCCTGAATTTTACCTTAATTTTGCGGAAAGCCTCTGGAAACTGCCTGAAAAACATCTTATAATGAAATGCAGTTAAAAAGATAACGCTGAATGCATGTGTGATAGTGAAAAATTTATGACAGGGGGGAAATCTGTATGAACCTGTACGACAGTAAGATCCTTTTGGTGGATGACAACCAGGAACTGTCTGCCATGATCCGAAATATCCTGCGCAGAAGCGGTTATTCTAATGTATCATGTGCGTTCTCCTGTGAGGAGGGGCTGCAGAAATTTTGTCAGGAGGAGCCGCAGCTTGTGATCCTGGACATTATGCTTCCGGACGGAGACGGTTTCTCATTATTCCGGAAAATGAGGGAAAAAGCGGAGACCCCGATCCTGTTTTTATCGGCAAAGGACGAGGACAACGACAGGCTGTTCGGCCTTGGCCTGGGCGCGGATGACTATATTACAAAACCATTTTTATCCCAGGAGCTGATCCTGCGGGTGGGAGCCATTCTGAAGCGGACCTATTTTATGCCGGGAAAAGCGGCGCAAACGGACGCGGAGGAAGAGCAGACCCTTCATCTGGACGGGCGCGTGATCTCATTTTCCAATGCATCAGTGACATGCGGGGGAAAAACGGTTTCGCTGACCGCAAAGGAGCTGCAGATCCTCAAGAAACTGAATGAGAACCGGGGAAAGATCGTGACCTTTGACGCCTTGTGCATGGCCGTCTGGGGGGATGCCTATTATGGATATGAGAATACACTGATGGTCCACATCCGGCATCTGCGGAAGAAGATCGAAGAGAACCCTTCCTCCCCGAAATGGCTTCTGACCGCCCGGGGGCTGGGCTACAGACTGAGAAATGAGGAAGACGCACAGCATCGGGGGTGAGTGTTATGAAAAGCCTTATGAAGATTATCAGGAGATATGTGGTCAGTGCCGCGGTTCTGGTCTTGACGGTAGTGTTTTTTAACCTTGCGGTGCTGTATCTGATCGGGTGGCAGTCCCTTCAAAGGGATGGCGAGAGCCGCCTGTATGCGGGGCAGGAGATGGAACATGTGGCTGCGGAGTTTTCGGCAGCAGATCAGGGAACGGCGGAGCATGCGGTGGGGTATCGGCTTTCCGAACAGGGATATGCTTACCTGGAAGAATATCATTTTCTCTGGTCCATGCTTCTGGACGAAGGGGGAAATGTGGTGTGGAGCTGGAGGCTTCCTGAGGAGATTCCGAGATCCTATGGACTGGCCGATGTGGCGAAGTTCAGCCGCTGGTATCTGATGGATTATCCGGTCCGCGTGTGGGAGATGGACCGGATGCTGCTGGTATCCGGATACGGGAAAGAGCAGGCGGTCAAGATCAATCTGATGTATCCTCAGTGGCAGATCCGATCCCTTCCGAAATATCTGTCCATTGTCGTGGGAATGAATGTGGCGCTGTTTTTGGCGCTGGCCCTGTGGTTCGCGTATCGTTTCTACCGGTCGCTGCGTCCGGTCTGCGCCGGGATTGACGCGCTTGCGGAGAAGACTCCGGTGTTATTACCGGAAAAGGGAATGACCGAAGAACTGGCAAACAGGCTGAATCAGACCTCACGGATCCTGGAAAGGCAGGATCAGAAGCTCCGGCAGAGGGACGATGCCAGGACAAGCTGGATCGCCGGGGTCTCTCACGATATCCGCACGCCGCTGGCTCTGATCATGGGCTATTCAGAAGCCCTGGCAGAAAATCCGGAGCTGGGAGAGGAGGCCCACTGCCAGGCGGAGGCTGTCCGGCAGCAGAGCCTGTTGATCCGGCAGCTGATCGAAGACCTGAACCTGACGTCCAAGCTGGAATATCATGCCCAGCCCCTGCGCATGACGGAGTACTGCCCGGCGGTCCTGCTCCGGGAGACTGCGGCAGAGTATTACAATGAAGGCCTGGACGAAAAATATGAGATTACGGCAGAAGCAGATCCCCGGACAGAGCGGATCCGGCAGCAGGGGGATATCCTGCTTCTGAAACGGGCGCTGCGCAATGTGATCGGAAACAGCATCCGGCACAATCCAAAGGGCTGCCGGATCACACTTCAGATCTCGGAGGAAATGGGGTGTGTCATATGGCAGCTTTTGGATTCCGGCTCCGGGGTACCGGAAAGGGTGGTGGATATCCTGGCAGGGCGGGAGTCTGATATCGGGAAAGAGATCCACGTTATGGGGCTTCGGATCGTCCGGCAGATCATCGCCGCCCATGGAGGACATACGGACTTTTTGAAAAAGGAAGCGGGAGGATATGGGGTGGAGTTTGTGCTGCCGGTGGAAATGTAACGGCATGCGGTTCCTCAATATTCCTTCCGCCCGGAAGCTCCAGGGATGTTTTCTTCTTCCCGGTATTTCGCGACGGTGCGCCTGGATATGGAAAAACCCTGTTCTCCCAGCTTTTCAGCAAGTACACGGTCACTGTAAGGTTTTTCTTTGTTTTCCCCCTCGATGATTTTTTTCAGCGCGGCCTTAATATCCAGTGCAGTACTGGTTTCTGCCTCTTTCCCTGCAGTTTTAAAAATAGAAGAGGAGGACGAGCGCAGAGCATTTTTCGCAAAAAAATAATTCAGCGGAAAGGTTCCCCAGGCGCATTGGAGAAATTTCTGATGGACCGCGCGGCTGACCGTGGATTCGTGGATTCCCAGTTTCTCCGCAACATCCGCCATGCGCAGCGGTTTTAAACGGTCTGTACCTTCATAGAAAAAAGAAGACTGGCACGCCACGATCTCACGGACGACGGAAAACAGGGTGGTATTGCGCTGGGCAATACATTGCCGGATCCATTCGGCCTGTCCGATCTTTTTCTGAAGATAGGCCTGCACTTCTTTATCATTTTGCTCCTGAAACATTTGCACATATCCGGTATTCAGAGAAACATCCGGGTAAAGAGTTTCATTCAGAAGGATATCCAGATGCCCCTTAAACTTTACGATGATCACATCGGGGTTGATATAGTGTGTATGTCGCACCGTTCCCAGATAAGCGCCGGGCTTCGGGTCCAGTGTGCGTATGAGCGCGCAGTATTCCTTGACCTCCCCGATTGGTACGGACAGCTCCTTCGCGATGGCTGGGAGCTGATTTTTTGCCATTTGTTCCAGATGGCTGTTGACAAATTCTTCCAGCTTTTCTGTAAGCAGTCCCCTGCGTTCTAATTGAAGGCAGAGGCATTCCTTCAAGGAGCGGGCGCCGATTCCGGCAGGTTCCAGGGATTGGATCCATGTAAGCAAAAGCGAAAAGTGCTGCTCACTCATGGGAAAACATCTCAGAAATTCCTCGACAGGTTCTGAAAAATATCCTCTTTCATCCAGGCTGTCTATGATTGTCTTCAGGTCGTTTTCATATTCTGCGGGAATCCGTTTTGCCAGAAGTTGTTCCCAGAGGGATTCCGGCAGGCTTTCGCCCTGATGCGTGTCCATGTTCCATTCGGGCGGTTCATCGTCATTGGTTTCGATCCGCTGGTACAGATAGCGGTTCTGTTCATCGTGGGAACTGATCCACTGATACGTCTCCATATTTTTTGCCTGATCCTGCTCCGGTGTCTTCTGAACCAGATCAATGACCGGATTTTCCAGAGACTGTTCGTTCAGATAATCTTCCAGGTCCGCGGCGGACATTTGTAAAATGGAGGAAGACTGGATCATCTTCTGGGATAAGATCTGTTTCTGTTCTTGCTTTAGTTGGATTGCCATAACGTTCCTCCTGGTAGTGTTGTAGCCGTGCGGCTGCCGTCTCCTGAGCATCCAACCGCACAGGTGGACCTTTTCCTACAGCCCGAGCTTTTCCAGCCTGCGGTAGAAGGTCCTTCTGGAAATGCCAAGATATTGCGCGGCCTTTGAACGGTTTCCGCCGCAGGCTTCCAGTGCGCTTAAAATCTCTTCCCGGGAAAGAGCGGAGGGCTTTTTGGGGATAGAGTAAGGGGTTCCCATGCCACAGTCCTGAACATATCCCTCCGGCTGGTGGATGATGGATTTATCCGGAGGAGCAGGATTAATGATCGGCGGATAGGATCCGGAGGTAAGCGGGGGGACATAAGAAACCGGCACTCCGCCGGAAGAGGCCATCTGTCCGGCCGGCTTCTGATAGCCGCTGATATTATCCAGAATATACTGCGGAAGGATCAGATCCCCGGGGTAAAGCTGTACGATGCATTCCATCAGGTTCTGCAGTTCCCGTACATTTCCGCGCCATTCCAG
>CAYQBE010000099.1:0-18766 GCA_964415625.1 uncultured Clostridium sp. | reverse complement strand
ACAAAAGGAGAGGAAGGTAAAATCATGGGCAGAATTATTGGAGAAGGTATTACATTTGATGATGTGCTGTTGGTGCCGGCATATTCGGAAGTGATTCCGAACCAGGTAAACTTGTCTACGAATCTGACAAAGAACATTAAGCTGAATATTCCGATGATGAGTGCAGGGATGGATACGGTAACAGAGTACCGGATGGCCATCGCGATGGCACGGCAGGGCGGAATCGGTATCATCCACAAGAATATGTCTATCGAGCAGCAGGCAGAAGAAGTGGACAAGGTAAAAAGGTCTGAAAACGGGGTCATTACAGATCCGTTTTATCTCTCACCGGAGCATACATTGAAGGATGCCAACGATCTGATGGCAAAGTTCCGTATATCCGGCGTCCCGGTAACTGAGGGCAGGAAGCTTGTCGGGATCATTACAAACCGTGATTTAAAATTCGAAACAGATTTCTCCAAGAAAATCAAAGAAAGCATGACCTCCGAGGGCCTGATCACAGCCCGGGAAGGGATCACACTGGACGAGGCAAAGCAGATCCTTGCCAAGGCGAGAAAGGAAAAGCTGCCGATCGTGGACGAATATGGCAACCTGAAAGGGCTGATCACCATCAAGGATATTGAGAAGCAGATCAAGTATCCGTCTTCCGCGAAGGATGCCCAGGGGCGTCTGCTCTGCGGCGCGGCCATCGGAATTACAGCCAACTGCCTGGAACGTGTGGAGGCGCTTGTAGATGCCAAGGTGGATGTGATCGTCATGGATTCCGCGCACGGGCATTCCGCCAATGTGCTGCAGGCAGTCCGCATGGTCAAGGAAAAGTTCCCGGAGCTTCAGGTCATTGCGGGAAATGTGGCAACGGCTGATGCGACAAGGGCGCTGATTGAGGCCGGAGTCGATGCGGTGAAGGTCGGGATCGGACCTGGTTCTATCTGTACCACCCGTGTGGTTGCGGGAATCGGTGTTCCCCAGATTACGGCGGTGATGGACTGCTACGGGGCTGCAAGAGAATATGGGATCCCTATCATTGCGGACGGCGGTATCAAGTATTCGGGAGATATGACGAAGGCGATCGCGGCAGGTGCCAATGTATGTATGATGGGAAGCATTTTCGCTGGATGTGACGAAAGTCCGGGAACCTTTGAACTGTATCAGGGAAGAAAGTATAAGGTATACCGCGGGATGGGCTCCATCGCGGCGATGGAGAACGGCAGCAAGGACCGTTATTTCCAGGAGAACGCGAAGAAGCTGGTTCCGGAAGGCGTAGAAGGACGTGTGGCTTATAAGGGAACCGTGGAGGATACGGTATTCCAGCTGATGGGGGGCTTAAGGTCCGGTATGGGGTACTGCGGCACGGCGACCATTGAGGAGCTGAAGCAGAACGGCCAGTTTGTGAAGATTTCCGCTGCTTCGCTGAAGGAAAGCCATCCTCATGATATCCATATTACGAAGGAAGCGCCGAACTACAGCGTGGACGAATAAAAACCCGCATAAGAAAAATGACAGCAGATGCGCTTTAGCGCAGGCGCACGGGAAAAAAGTACGGAGCAGATAAAGATGGAACAGGAGAGCACGGAACAGAGAGGAACCGGGCAGAGCGGTATGGACCTGGGCAGTACGGATCTGAAAAACGCGGGAACGGGTGGTACAGTACAGAAGAGCACAGGGAAGGCTGCGAAGCATAAAGGGAAACGGAAGAAAAAAAGAAGAAAGAAGAGTCCCCGGAAGCTGGCCGTCCGCGTCAATCTGGAGCCGAAGAGCTTCCTGGCCGGAATTGCGGCCGGGGTGCTGCTGACGATGCTGGTGATGTTCCTGCTTACCCGCTGTTCCGCTGAGGAGGTGGAGACCAGCGGGCTGAACCTGGATGCGTCGGAGCCGGAGATCAGCGTCCAGCTTCTGGATGTGAATGGCTATTCCAGGCCGGGAACGGAAGTGGATTCCATTACAGGGATCGTGATCCACTATACGGCCAATCCGGGGAGCACGGCGCAGCAGAACCGGGACTATTTCAACAGTCTGCAGGACGGGCACGGAGCCTCTGTGAGCAGCCATTTCATCGTGGGACTGGACGGTGAGATCGTGCAGTGCATTCCGACTCAGGAGGTGGCGTACGCGTCCAATGAGCGCAACCGCGATACCATTTCCATCGAGTGCTGCCATCCCGACGATACGGGAAAGTTCAATCAGGAGACCTACATTTCCATGGTTCGGCTGACGGCGTTTCTGTGCGCAAAATATGACCTGGATGCGGAAGCGGTCATCCGGCATTATGATGTGACGGAAAAGAACTGTCCCAAGTATTTTGTGGAAAATGAAGACGCCTGGAAGCTCTTTAAGGCGGATGTGGATTCCGCACTGAAAAATAAATCCAAAGAAGAGTAAGCGTATATTCAGGAAATGGGGAAAATAAGATCTGTGAGATGGTTCACGGTTCCGTGCGGCGAGCCATCCCATCGGTCGGAAAAAACGGACCAGAAACAGTAAGAGGGAGAAGAGAAGCAAAGATGAACGATTTGGAGATGTACCGGGAACAGCTTGCCATGTGCGACGACAGGATCATCGATGTTCTGGAGGAGCGCAATTCTATTATAGAAAAGATCATGGCGTACAAGCAGGAGTACGGCATGCCGGTCCTGCAGCCTGCGCAGGAGGAGAAGCAGGAGCACAGAAGACAGGAAAGGCTGGAAGGCCACCGATATCAGAAGGAGATCGAGAATGTCTTTTCGGAAATTGTCAGGAACAGCAAACGGATCCAGGCAAGACGCCTGTTTGACTATAATATTGTTCTGATCGGCTTTATGGGGGCGGGAAAAACAACGGTTTCCGAGTACCTGAGCACCATGTTCGCCATGGATGTGGTGGAGATGGACCAGGTGATCGCGGAGCGGGAGGGCATGAGCATCCCGGATATCTTCGCTACCTATGGGGAAGAATATTTCCGCAATAAGGAAACCCAGCTTCTGAAAGAGATGCAGCTTCGGAAGCGGGCGGTGATCTCCTGCGGAGGCGGCGCCGCGCTCCGGGAAGAAAATGTGGCGGAGATGAAGAAAAACGGACGGGTGGTGCTTTTGACCGCAAGTCCCCATACGATCTATGAGCGTGTGAAGGACAGTACCGACCGTCCGATCCTGAATGGAAACAATAATGTGGAATTTATTACGGAGCTGATGGAAAAGCGCCGGGAAAAATACGAAAAAGCGGCCGATATCGTGATCTATACGGACGGTAAGAGCGTACTCCAGATCTGCGAGGAGCTGATCGCGAAGCTGTAGCCGGTCTGTTAAACCGTGCGCCGGGATCATCTTCCACACTGCAAAATAGGATGCTGCGGGAGCTTTGACCGGCGGGTGCTGTAAAACGGCAATATTGGAAGGCGTTGGAAACAGCAGTATCGGACTCAGGGAAAGGAGACGGGGATATGTTTGAGATGTTCTTTCCGGATGAATATGTGGCTTCCACCTATATCATCCCTTTTGAAAAACTATATGAAGAGGGATACCGGGGCGTGATCTTTGATATCGACAATACCCTCGTTCCCCACGGCGCGCCTGCGGATAAGAGGGCAAAGGAGCTGTTTGACAGGCTGGAATCGATCGGATTTGCCTCCTGCCTGATCTCCAACAACCAGGAGCCCAGGGTGAAGATGTTCAATGAAGAGATCGGGACAAAGTACATTTTCAATGCGCACAAGCCGGCCCGGAAGAACTACATCCGCGCCATGGAGCTGATGGAAACGGACCGGACCAATACGATCTTCGTAGGGGATCAGTTATTTACCGATGTGTGGGGCGCAAAACGGACGGGAATCCGCAATATCCTGGTCAAGCCAATGTATCCGAAGGAAGAGATCCAGATTGTCCTGAAGCGGTATCTGGAGCGGATCGTGCTGTATTTTTACAAAAGAAAGCAAAGAATGACCCGCGAAGTATAAAAAAAGGTTGAAAAAAGCCGGAAATTATTATAAAATGATACAAGTGTTAACAGGCTGTGCATTTCATGTCTGCATGAAAAAGCATGGCTTCTATAAAATGTAACAGCGAGAATTGAAGGAGGATTATATATGATCGCAGCAGGAGAATTTAAGAATGGCGTGACCGTTGAGATCGACGGGAATATTTACCAGATATTAGAATTTCAGCATGTGAAGCCGGGCAAGGGCGCTGCATTTGTCAGAACCAAGCTGAAGAATATCATCAGCGGCGGCGTGGTAGAGAAGACCTTCCGGCCTACCGAGAAGTTCCCGAAAGCCCATATCGACCGAAAGGAGATGCAGTACCTGTACCAGGATGGGGATTTATATAATTTCATGGACGTTGAGACGTATGATCAGATCGCGCTGAATGCCGAAGTGGTAGGAGACGCGCTGAAGTTCGTGAAGGAGAATGAGAACGTGAAGATCTGCTCCCACAATGGCAATGTATTCTCCGTGGAGCCGCCTCTGTTCGTAGAACTGGCGATCACAGAGACTGAGCCGGGCTTCAAGGGCGATACCGCACAGGGCGCGACAAAGCCGGCTACCGTAGAGACCGGGGCGACCGTTATGGTACCGCTGTTTGTAGAGACCGGGGATGTGCTGAAGATCGATACACGTACCGGGGAGTATCTGTCCAGAGTATAACATGCAGGACAGGAATCTGTAAGTTATGGGTTAAAAGCCTGCCAGCGGATACGCAGATCAGAATGGCCGCAGAGCATGGATTTGAAAATGAAGCAGGAGATCTCATCAGAACAGGTGGGATGTCCTGCTGCTTTTGTTTTTGCGGATTCCTTTGTTTAGTTCCAAGACATAAGGCAGAGATTCCTGTCGGAACATTAAACAATATACTTAAGGACGCAGGATTGAGGCAATAGTCCAATATGCATGCGGGTAAGTCTGCATGGCTTGTTAGTTTCGCAGTATGGATAGGAGGTTTACAGAATGGCAAAATATGCGTTCCCGGCAGTGTTTACACCAGAAGATGAGGGGTATTCGGTCCTGTTTCCAGACCTGGAAGGATGTTATACATGCGGAGATGATATGGAGGATGCGCTGGAAATGGCAGAAGACGCGTTGGCATTGGTTTTATATGGATATGAAAAAGATCAAAGGCAGATTCCGTCCCCTTCAAAACGTACTGACATTCGTCTAAAGGGTGAGGAGTTCGTGAATTATGTAGCATGTGATACTATGGCTTATCGAAAAATGTATAATAGTAAAGCAGTGAAAAAGACATTGACGCTTCCAGAATGGATGAACGAAGAAGCTACCGCACTCGGTGTTAATTTTTCGCAGGTTCTGCAGGAGGCGCTTTTGCAGAAAATTCGGTCTCGTTAAGAATTGCAGGGGAATAACCTGTTCAGGTTGCGCAGGATGTAGCTGGTTATTCTCTGCTGTACCAATATATCAGTCAAATGTTTGAAAAAGATGGAGGAAATAGATGCTAAAACTTGGTTCACATGTAGGAATGAGCGGCAGGGAGATGCTGCTCGGCTCCGCGAAGGAAGCGGTTTCGTATGGGGCGGATACATTCATGTTTTATACCGGGGCGCCGCAGAATACCCGCAGGAAGGAGCTGGACGAGCTGAATATTGGGCCGGCCTGGGAGTATATGAAGGAGCACGGCATTGAGGAGATCATTGTCCATGCTCCCTATATCATTAACCTGGGCAATTCCATAAAGCCGGAGACGTATCAATTGGGCGTGGAATTTCTGGAAAAGGAGATCCAGAGGACGATCGCCTGTAAAAGCCATCTGCTGATCCTGCATCCGGGGGCTCATGTAGGAGCGGGGATCAATGCGGGGATCGCCCAGATCGTGAAAGGGCTGAATGAGGTCCTGACCAGGGACATGGACTGCTGTGTCGCATTGGAGACCATGGCGGGAAAGGGTTCTGAGGTGGGGCGCACGTTCGAGGAGCTGGCCAGAATCTATGACGGTGTGGTATACAATGAGAAGCTGCGGGTCTGCTTTGATACCTGCCATACCAGCGACAGCGGATACGACATCATCCATCATTTTGACGATGTGATCGGGGAATTTGACCGGATCCTGGGAAAGGACCAGATTGCCGTATTCCATATCAATGACAGTAAAAATGTGCCCGGCGCCGCAAAGGACAGGCACGCCAATATCGGGTTCGGGGAGATTGGGTTTGACGCGCTGAATGCGATCGTGCGCCATCCGGACTTTGAGGAGGTTCCGAAGATTCTGGAGACGCCCTATGTACCGGATCCGGAGGATAAGAAAAAATCTTATGCGCCTTACAAATATGAGATTGAAATGCTGCGGAAGGGCGAATTTGATCCCGGGCTGGAGGAGAAGATCCGGAACGGGGGGAAGTGATCGTTACAAAAGGATTGCGGCATAATGCCGGATGGATATGTCTGCATGTTCATCCGGCATTCGCTGTGATGCAATGGATTGTGAGTCTGCACTGTTTTTTTGCGACAAAAAACACGTCTGGGCGGGATCGAACCGCCGCACCTGCCTCCGGAGGGCAGTGCTCTATCCACTGAGCTACAGACGTGTATTGCATTCCGGAAAGGAAGCATCTCTCCGGAACGCAATAATTATGTTATCACATATTTCGGAAAAAGTAAAGAGCTATTTTTTTCAGATATTGAAAGAATTTTGCATGACCAGCCTCCTGGCCTCTCGTTGGTAGAGGTATGCGTGATTGCTTAAAATCTCTTCTTCAGCTACCTGGGTCTGGTTGATCTCTGTGACCATCGCATCCATCTCCTCTGGCTCCATCCCCTTTGACGCGGGCACAAGCACGACCTCGTGGACACTGCTGGGGAGTACGTAGTAATCCTCTCCCAGAATCTGTCCGGCCATATCCAGGACCTCCGGATATACGATGCAGGCTGCGCCGAAGCTGCGGATGGGATTGGAGAGCACGTACATAAAATCATCCGCTTCCGCGGCAGATTCATTCAGCAGATTTTTCCGTCTGCCCGGAACCGTGCGCAGGATCTCGTCCACGGCCTGCTGCATGGTAAATAATTCCGCTGGAAGCAGCCGCTTTACATTTCTGCGGGCCAGTGCAAGCAGGTCTTCCTCTGTCACATCCCAATACTCCAGGTGGTCGTTATTCACGGTCATGGTAGCGGTTCCCTGGCTGTTTACATCCAAAAGGACATAGAATACGATGCTCAGATCCAACAGCTTAATATGGGGGACACTTTCCAGCAATTCGTGGTTTTTTTCTGTGTGGATCAGCTTAAATACGATCTTGTCCTGAATGGAGTCATAGTGCTCGATCCCGTTGGTATCCATGGAGCGGTCACATTTTACAGTGCGGTAAAAATCCAGGATCTCCTGTACAAGCACATCCACCAATTCGCCATCCAGATAACGCTGATAAAATTCCTCCAGATAGATCGTGGGGGCGATGTTCACTCCCGGAGCCTCTATGAGCAGCCCCTTCTTTACTTTTCCATTATTTTTAACTGCTGTGTATTGTGTTGCTTTAATCCCTCCTTCCAGTTTCTGATTCATTTTCTTTTCGATAGCGCAAATAAACTCCTGATATTTCATTTTTCTCCTTTCTTCTGCGCGTCCACTTGAAATTAAAATGAGAAAGCCGGTACAGAAAACGTACCCAGAAAATTGATTTGAAAAATATTATGTAGGTAGATTATAGCGGACAGGAAAGAAAAAAGCAACCTTTTTTTGAAAAAATATTCTAACTGTACAGTTAGAAAATATTTAGAGGCAACGAACACTTGCTAGAATGCGGGATAGGTGATAAAATGTCAAAAGAACAAAGAAAACATATGGAGAGTGAAAAAGTGAAAACATTTCTGAAGCGTATTACAATGGAGATGGAAGAGGCATTCCGGGAAGCGGGATACGATGAAGCTTACGCGAAGGTAAGCCTGTCGAACCGGCCGGATCTATGTGAATATCAGTGCAACGGAGCGTTGGCAGCGGCCAAGGCTTACAAAAAAGCGCCCATCATGATCGCGAAGGACGTGACGGCGCAATTACAGGAGAGCGCGGTTTTTTCCTATGCGGAGGCCGTGAATCCCGGATTTATCAATCTGAAGACCGCTCCCGGGTTTACGGCGGAATTTTTGAATGAGATGGCAGGAGCTGAAAACCTGGGCGTGGAGAAGGAAACGGAGCCGAAGACGGTCATGATCGACTACGGCGGCCCCAACGTGGCGAAGCCCCTTCATGTAGGGCATCTGCGTTCCGCGATCATCGGCGAGAGTGTGAAGCGGATCGTCCGTTTCAAGGGCAATCAGGTGATTGGAGACATCCACCTGGGAGACTGGGGATATCAGATGGGGCTGATCATCACAGAGCTGGAAAAACGGAAACCGGAGCTGCCTTATTTTCAGGAGGATTACGAGGGCGAATATCCGGAGGAGGCGCCGTTTACGATCAGCGAACTGGAGGAAATCTACCCGACGGCCAGCGCTTATGCCAAGGAGAACGAGGAATACCGGGAGAAGGCTCTGCAGGCGACTTTCCTTCTGCAGAACGGACGCCGGGGCTACCGGGCGGTCTGGCAGCATATCATGCATGTGTCCGTGGCGGACCTGAAAAAGAATTACAGCGTTCTGAACGTGGATTTTGACCTCTGGAAGGGCGAGGCGGATGTACAGAAGTATATCCCGGATATGGTCAATATGTTAAAAGAAAAGGGATTTGCGCATTATGATGAGGGAGCTCTGGTGGTGGATGTGGCAGAGGAGGACGACAACAAGGCCGTGCCGCCCTGCATGATCCTGAAGTCGGACGGAGCCGCCCTGTATGATACGACGGATCTGGCGACCCTGATCGAACGGGAGAGCCTTTATAAGCCGGATCAGATCATTTACGTGGTGGACAAGCGGCAGGAGCTGCATTTTGTACAGGTATTCCGCTGCGCGAAAAAGACGGGGATCGTGCGCCCGGAGGTGGATCTGAAATATCTGGGCTTCGGCACCATGAACGGGAAGGACGGAAAGCCGTTCAAGACCCGGGAGGGCGGCGTGATGCGCCTGGAAAACCTGCTCCGTGAGATCACGGATGAGATGAGGAAGAAGATCATGGACAACCGGACCGTGACCGGGGAGGAAGCGGAAGCGACGGCCCGGACGGTGGGCCTTGCGGCTGTGAAGTACGGGGATCTGTCTAACCAGGCATCCAAGGACTATATCTTTGATGTGGACCGGTTTACTTCCTTTGAGGGAAATACAGGGCCTTATATCCTGTATACCATTGTCCGGATCAAGTCCATCCTGAATAAATACCAGGAAAACGGCGGTTCCCTGGACGCGCTTCGGATCCGGGAGCCGGGGAGCGACTGTGAGAAGGCGCTGATGTTGGAGACGGCGAAGTTCAACGAAGTGATCGATACCGTTTATGAAGAGATCGCGCCCCACAAGCTCTGTGCTTACATCTATGACGTGGCAAATGCATTTAACAAATTTTACCATGAGACCCGGATCCTGGCGGAAGAGGACGGGGAAAAGAAGGCGGGCTATCTCGCGCTTCTCAAGCTGACCAAAGAGGTGCTGGAGGTCTGCATTGACCTTCTGGGATTCGAAGCGCCGGAAAGGATGTAAGGAACTGTAGGAAAATAACGGACACATTTTGCCTGCCCGTTTTTTATACCATCGTATGCAGAAAGGCTGCCAGTGGCAGGCTTTCTGTATGGTTTCAAAGAGAAGGGAAATGACAGAAAAGTTATTTTACGAAGACAGCTATATACGGATGTTTACGGCGGTTGTGCTGGAATGCGGCCCGGTTGGGGTTGGTGCTCTGGAAGCGCCCGCTAAGAGGGCAGATACCCGGGAGGGGGAACGGGATCCGGAAGTGTCCGGCAAGACGGAGGAGATTTCGGAAGGAAAGCGATATCAGATCGTGCTCGACCGGACCGCATTTTTCCCGGAAGGGGGAGGACAGTACGCGGATACCGGGCAGCTTCAGGCGGATTCGGAAGTAGCCCGAGTGTTGGATGTGCAGGAGCATGACGGAAAGATTTTCCACATCACGGACCGGCCGGTTCCTGCTGGGAGCACAGTGTCCGGGCAGATCGACTGGGCGGAGCGTTTTATGAAGATGCAGCAGCATACCGGGGAGCATATCGTTTCCGGGCTGGTGCATGCCCGCTTTGGATATGACAATGTTGGTTTTCATCTGGGCAGTGTGGACTGCACCATGGACTTTAACGGGGAGATTACCCGGGAAGAGCTGCATGAGATCGAGCTTCGGGCAAATGAAGCCGCGGCGGCCAATCTGGATATCCAGGTTTCCTATCCTTCCCGGGAGGAGCTGGCCAGACTGGAATACCGCAGCAAGATTGAGATCGAAGGCCAGGTCCGCATTGTGACGGTTCCGGGTTTCGATGTCTGTGCCTGCTGTGCTCCCCATGTGAAAAAAACGGGGGAGATCGGGGTGATCAAGCTGACCCATGTGCAGCGGTACAAGGGCGGCGTCCGTGTGACCATGCTCTGCGGATCCCGTGCCCTGGCGGATTATGACAGAAAATCCGCGTCTGTCAGGCAGATTTCCGCTTCGCTCTGTGCAAAGGAGGACGAGGTGGCGGAGGCTGTGGAGCATTTGCAGGAGGAATGCGCCCGGTTAAAGGCCAGGCTGGCGGAGCAGCAGAAGGAAATGCTGCGGCTCAAGGCCAGGGAAAGCGACGGAGAGGAAGGGGCAGTGTGCCTGTTCGAGTCCGGGCTGGAGGGCGACGGCCCCAGGCTTCTCATGAACCTGGTGATGGAAAGAGGGCATGAATTCTGCGCCGTATTCTGCGGAAATGACGCGGATGGCTACCGCTATGTGATCGGCAGCGTAAGCTTGGATCTGCGGAAGCTGGTAAAGGAACTGAACGCCGCGTTTTCCGGCAGAGGCGGAGGAAAGCCGGAGATGGTGCAGGGTTCCCTGAAAGGAACTGAGTCGGAACTGAGGGAGTGGATACAGGAGAAAGTGAGGAGAAGAAAAGATGAATAAAGCTCCGGGAAAAAACAGATTCTGGTATCTGTTCGGGCCATTTCTGATCTATTGGGGAATTGAATTTGTGGGGGCCATGATCGCGTCGCTGGTACTGGTCATCGTTTCTGTGCCGGAGGTGATCCAATCCGTGACATGGAAGGATTCCATGACCAATGAAGAATTTACGCAGGCGGCAGTCCAGATGCAGACGGCGCTGATGGACATGGTGGCCCGCTACCAGGTGCAGATGCTTGCGGCAGCGGCGCTTTTGACGATCCCTGTGCTGGCGGCGCTGTACCGCAAGGACAGGAAGCAGGAGGCGCTGCAAAATCTCCCGGTCAATAAAAAAGCGCCGCTGCCCCAGTATATCTGGACGCTGCTGCTTGGGATCGCCGTGTGTATCGGCGGAAATGTGCTGATCGTCATGACAAATCTGGCATTTGTAAGCGAGAGCTACCAGAATACGTCGGCGGTATTTTACACTCCGGGTTTTGCGGTGCAGGTGGTCTGCCTGGGGTTCATCATGCCTGTTTCCGAGGAGCTGCTGTTCCGCGGGCTGCTGTTCAAACGGTGCCGTGCGCTGATGGGATTTCTCCCGGCGGCTTTGAGCATCTCCATCCTGTTCGGCTTCAGCCACGGGAACCTGGTGCAGTTCCTCTATGCCATGGGGCTGGGGATGCTGCTCGCCTATGTGTGTGAAAAATATGGTTCTCTGAAGGCGCCGATCCTGCTCCACGTGACGGCCAATCTGACTTCCCTCATCCTCACGGAGACAGGCTTTTTGGACTGGTTGTGCGCCGCTTTTATGCGGCTGGCGGTTGCTGTAGTAGCCTGCGCGTTTTTAGGCGCTGTGATGTTTGTGTTGATCCAGAGGATTGACGAGAAGCCGGAGGGGACGGATCAGACGGGGGATTCCGGGGATATTCCGCTGACCAGGGACATGTTCCGCTGAACGGAGGTATGCTCTGCTGAACGGAGCTATGCTTTGTTGATCAGGTGGAAAATTTTCCAGGTACAAGAAAGAGACGCAGTTAAATGTTGGACTGCGTCTTTTTTGACCTTATCATGTCGTGTTCCCGCGAAGCAGAAAGCCGGTCGGACATGTGATTTCGCTGCATTTTTTTACTGCAGGGCGTTCAGTGCGGAATCTGGAACGTGAATCTGGAATGTATCAAGACATGCCGGCGGTTCCAGTTCTTCCCGCGCTACATACAGGGACATATCATCCCGCGTTTTCAGGGTCCATTTTACCAGGGTGATGCGGCGGCTCTTGATTTCAATACAGGTGATACAGCTCGGATGCACGCAGCTTCCGGTATTGAAATAGGGCGAATCCGTATTTCCGGTCATAGGGCGGTGAGTGTGCCCTGTGATGAGCAGCTTCTGCTCCTGGGAGGCCCATTCGGCAAGCCGCGTTTCGGTCTTATGCTTCTTCGTATAATTGCGGGCCGCACTGGTCGGGTCGGATACGCCCACAGCCTCTAACGGCTTCCAGAAATACCGCACCAGAAAACCTGAGAGCGGCGCCAGCGTACTGTTCAGAAAATCCGCCTGGTGCCCGTGGGTCAGGTAGATCTCTTTTTGGGAAATGGTATCGTGCAGGATGAGGCCGGACAGAAAGCGGAACTCCGGCAGCTGTAAGGCGGAGCAGTGACGGCGGCAGTAGCGCATCCTTTTTTTACAGTGGTCATGATTTCCATAAAGCATGTAAAGCCGTTCCCGGCAGTAAAATTCTTTGAGCAGGAAGAATACGTCATTGTGGATATCTATGATCCGGGCGAGGGAACGATTTTCCCACAGCTCGTCGCCGTCGCCAAGCTCCAGGTACGTATACCCTTTTTCAAAATAATGCCGGAGCGCCGCAAGATACAGGTGCTGGTTTTTCAGAAAGTTGTCATTGGAATTGCCCACCCCCCGGTGGCAGTCGCTAAACAGGACAAAACGGGAGCCGCAGTCCAGCGGAAGCACCTGGGCATCCCGAAACGCGTTGGAAATTCTCTGATACCATCCCATCAGCGTTGGCTCCGGCGGTTGGAATTATATTTTTTCCAGATCCGCTTTTGTTTTTTAAATTTGCGCGGGCAGATGGTTCTGCGGAACGCAAAGGGCAGATAATAGTACAGGTACAGCAGCCGGTCCGCGGTGGCGGAGAAGGGACAGGTGATTCGGAGATAAATCCTGCAGAGCAGCCGATCCTTCCACAGCACGAACTTCTGCCGCCACCCTGGGGACAGGAGGGATTCCTGAGATTTCGGGACGGAGAAGATAAAATGCAGGGTGGTTCCGTCCAGCTCGATCTCATCCCATCCGTATCCCAGTTCCGTCAGGCTGGTGAGAAAGGCACCGCACATTTCCATATCCGGAAATGTGATCGTACATTCGGCAGTCATTTCAGAAGGCGGAATGCACCGTCCCACAAGGAAGCCGGTGAGCCACCAGTGTACATGCGAAAGGCAGAACAATTGTCCGCGGCAGTCATGGACCAGCCGGATGCGCATGGGGAGCATTTCGTTTTCCTCCGCTGACTGGAACAGCGTCTGTCCGCGGAGCGCGGGCGGGATGACCGTATCGGCATGATAGATCCCCATCTCAGCACCCGCGGTGATCCCGTACTGCCCCTTCCAGAACTGGATCAGCCAGGTCTTTTTCTGATAATTAAAATAAACCGGCTCCGTGTCCAGGACCATATTCATGGACGGCGCCGCCAGATCGTACAGCTTTCCATATCCGAAGTCCTTCTGCCAGGCGTCTGTCCTGGTGGAAAAAAGATCCTGCCGGTGGTCGTAGCAGAAGCCGAAGGGCTCGGCAAGCTCATTGAGGAGACGGCATTTTTCTGCCGGGCTCATGCAGCGGACCCGGCAGATGATCTTCCTTTTTCTGCAGTGATTGAGAATGAGAAAAAGGATCGCGATCAGGATGAAAATAGATAAAAGTTTATACATAGGCTTGATTCCTGGGTGATTTTAGGTTTGGTATAGTATATGTGGGGGCAAGGGAAGAGGTGTAAGCCGTACAGGAGATAAGAAGTTGTTTTCGGTGTAATGTATTCATAATATTTATAATTAAGTCCGACCATCACGTTGAGATATGTATGGTGAGCGGATTGATCTGTCTGATATGAATGAATTTCTTTATAAAAAATCTGAGAAATATAAATCGAAATCTAAATTATCAAATTATCTGACAATTCTATGAAAATTCTATATTTACAAATCCCCCAAAATGTTGTATATTAAGAACTGCAATACAATACTTTAAAACAGCAGAGCAACAGAGCAGCAGAACATCAAGGCAGCAAAACATACTCTGAATCTCAATTAGGAAAGAAAGGACATCCATCATGAACATTCAATCAGCAGGCCGTCAGGCCGGGCTGTACCATCCTCAGTTTGAGCATGACAACTGCGGGATCGGTGCAGTGGTGAACATCAAGGGCATCAAGAGCCATGACACCGTGGCAAACGCCCTGAAGATCGTAGAAAATCTTGAACATAGAGCTGGCAAGGACGCCGAGGGTAAGACAGGAGACGGAGTTGGAATCTTGTTACAGATTTCACACCGGTTTTTCTCCAAAGTCTGTACACCCCTCGGTTTTTCTTTGCCCAAAGAACGGGATTACGGAGTGGGGATGTTCTTCTTCCCCCAGGACGAACTGAAACGGAACCAGGCGAAAAAGATCTTCGAAGTCATCGTGGCAAAAGAGGGGCTGCGCTTCCTGGGATGGCGCGAGGTGCCCATCCACCCGGAGGTGCTGGGGAAAAAAGCGGTGGAGTGCATGCCCTGTATCATGCAGGCCTTTATCGAGCGTCCCCGCAAGGTGGAGCAGGGCCTGCCCTTTGACCGCCGCCTCTATGTGGCCCGCCGGATCTTTGAGCAGAGCAGCGACAACACCTATGTAGTCTCCCTTTCCAGCCGGACCATCGTCTACAAGGGCATGTTCCTGGTAGGACAGCTGCGGCTTTTCTTCGAGGACCTGCAGGATCAGGACTACGAATCCGCCATCGCCATGGTGCATTCCCGGTTCAGCACCAATACCAATCCCAGCTGGGAGCGGGCTCATCCCAACCGGTTCATAGTGCACAACGGGGAGATCAACACCATCTTGGGAAATGCGGACAAGATGCGGGCAAGGGAAGAGACCATGTCCTCAGAATATTTAAAGGGAGAGCTGCACAAGGTCCTTCCGGCCATCAACACTTCCGGCTCGGATTCGGCCATGTTGGACAATGCGCTGGAATTTATGGTGATGAGCGGCATGGAGCTGCCCCTGGCCGTGATGATTTCCATCCCGGAGCCCTGGGAGAACAACCGCAGCATGAGCCAGGACAAGAAAGATTTTTACCACTATTACGCGACCATGATGGAGCCATGGGACGGCCCGGCCTCCATCCTGTTTTCCGACGGGGACTGCATGGGGGCGGTGCTGGATCGGAACGGCCTGCGCCCGTCCCGGTACTATATCACGGACGACGACCAGCTGATCCTCTCCTCCGAGGTGGGCGTGCTGGACATCGACCCCACCAAGATCGTAGTCAAGGAGCGGATCCATCCGGGCAAAATGCTGCTGGTGGATACCATTGCCGGCAAGGTCATCGACGATGAGGAGTTAAAGGCCCGCTATGCAAATGAAGAGCCTTACGGGGAGTGGCTGGACAGCAACCTGATCCATTTAAAAGATTTAAAGATCCCGAACCAGCAGGTGCCCGTTTATTCCAGAGACGAATGCACCCGCCTGCAGAAGGCATTTGGCTACACCTACGAGGACGTGAAGACCTCCATATTAAATATGGCGAAAACCGGGGCGGAAGGGATCTCCGCCATGGGAATCGACATGCCCCTGGCTGTGCTTTCCCAGAAAAATCAGCCGCTGTTCGGATATTTCAAGCAGCGTTTCGCCCAGGTGACCAACCCGCCCATTGATGCCATCCGGGAAGAGGTGGTGACCTCTACGACCATTTACGTGGGAAGGGACGGGAATCTCCTGGAAAAGAAGGAAGAAAACTGCAAGATGCTGGAGGTGAGCAATCCCATCCTGACCAATACGGATCTGCTGAAGATCAAAAACATGAAGGTGGACGGCTTCCAGGTGGCGGAGATCCCGATCACCTATTACAAGAATGCCAGCCTGGAAAAATCCATGGAATACCTGTTCATTGAAGTGGACCGTGTCATCCGGGAGGGGGCCAACATTCTGATCCTGTCCGACCGGGAGGTGGATGAGTACCATGTGGCGATCCCGTCATTGCTTGCCATCTCCGGCCTGCAGCAGCATCTGGTACGGACCAAGAAGCGGACTTCGGTGGCCATGATCCTGGAATCCGGGGAACCCAGGGAGGTGCATCATTTTGCTACCCTATTGGGGTACGGCGCCTGCGCCATCAACCCCTACCTGGCCCACGAGTCCATCCGCCAGCTGATCGATTCCCGGCTCCTGCACAAGGATTATTACGCGGCGGTCAACGACTACAACGATGCGGCCCTCCACGGGATCATCAAGATCGCGTCCAAGATGGGGATCTCCACGATCCAGTCCTACCAGGGGGCGAAGATTTTTGAGGCCATCGGGCTGAAAACCGAATTTATCGACCAGTATTTTACCGATACGGTGAGCCGGGTGGGCGGCATCGGTATCGAGGAGATTGCGAAGGACTACATTGCCTTCCATTCCCAGGCATTTGACCCGCTGGGGCTGGAGGTGGATATGACGCTGGACAGCGTGGGAAAACACAAGTCCAAGAGCGGCGGCGAGGAGCATCTGTACAACCCCCAGACCATCCACATGCTGCAGCAGTCCACCAGGCGGGGCAGCTACGACATGTTCAAGCAGTATACCCGGATGGTGGACGCGGAGGGGGAGAAGATCAACCTCCGGGGCCAGCTGGATTTTGTATGGCCCGAGAAATGCATTCCCATCGAGGAGGTGGAGCCTGTAGATTCCATTGTGACCCGGTTCAAGACCGGCGCCATGTCCTACGGATCCATTTCCCAGGAGGCTCATGAGACGCTGGCCATCGCCATGAACCAGATCCATGGAAAATCCAACAGCGGCGAGGGCGGCGAGGACATGGAGCGGCTGGATACCAACCGGTGTTCCGCCATCAAGCAGGTGGCCTCCGGACGGTTTGGCGTGACCTCCCGGTATCTGGTCAGCGCCCGGGAGATCCAGATCAAGATGGCCCAGGGCGCGAAGCCCGGAGAGGGCGGCCATCTGCCCGGCGGAAAGGTCTATCCGTGGATCGCGAAGACCCGCCATTCCACGCCGGGGGTGAGCCTGATCTCCCCGCCGCCCCACCACGACATTTATTCGATTGAAGATCTGGCTCAGCTCATCTATGACTGTAAAAATGCAAACAAAGACGCCAGGATTTCCGTCAAGCTGGTGTCCGAGGCCGGGGTCGGCACGGTGGCGGCAGGCGTGGCAAAGGCTGGGGCGGGCGTGATCCTGATCTCCGGTTATGACGGCGGCACCGGGGCGGCGCCCAGAAGCTCCATCCAGAACGCCGGGCTTCCCTGGGAGCTGGGGCTGGCGGAGACCCACCAGACCCTGATCCAGAACGGCCTGAGAGAGCGGGTGCGGATCGAGACCGACGGAAAGCTGATGAGCGGCCGGGACGTGGCCATCGCGGCTATCCTGGGTGCCGAGGAATTTGGATTTGCCACGGCTCCGCTGGTGACCATGGGCTGCGTCATGATGCGGGTGTGCAACCTGGACACCTGCCCGGTGGGCGTGGCAACCCAGAATCCGGAGCTTCGGAAGCGTTTTGCCGGAAAACCGGAATACGTGGTGAATTTCATGAAATTTATCGCCCAGGAACTGCGGGAATACATGGCAAAATTGGGCGTGCGCACCGTGGATGAGCTGGTGGGAAGGACTGATCTTCTGAAAGTCAAGGACGTTCCGGTTTCCGACCGCGCGGCCACGCTGGATCTGAAAAACGTATTGTACAACCCCTATGCCGGGAAAAAGAAGGGCATGATCTTCAACCCGAAGAAGGTCTTTGACTTTGAGCTGGAAAAGACATTGGACGAGCGGGTGCTGGTGAAGAACCTCCTTCCGGCTCTGGAAAAGAAGCAGAAGAAGAGCATGGAG
Organism: uncultured Clostridium sp.; assembly: GCA_964415625.1. Classification (GTDB taxonomy): domain Bacteria; phylum Bacillota; class Clostridia; order Lachnospirales; family Lachnospiraceae; genus Schaedlerella. The sequence goes on along the minus strand of CAYQBE010000099.1, from coordinate 766 downwards.
CTGGACGTGACCAACATCAACCGGACCTTCGGCACCATCTTCGGTTCGGAGATCACCCGGAGATACCCGGAAGGCCTGCCCGAGGATACCTATGTGATCAAGTGCAGGGGCGCGGGCGGACAGAGCTTCGGCGCGTTTATCCCCCAGGGATTGACGCTGGAGCTGACCGGGGACAGCAACGACTACTTTGGAAAAGGACTCTCCGGCGGCAAGCTGATCGTATGCCCGCCCCAGGGGATTCAGTTTAAGCCAAATGAAAATATCATCATCGGAAATGTGGCCTTCTACGGAGCCACCAGCGGAAAGGCATTTATCAACGGTGTGGCGGGAGAGCGGTTCTGTGTCCGCAACTCCGGCGCCATGGCCGTGGTGGAAGGCGTGGGAGACCACGGCTGCGAGTACATGACCGGAGGCCGGGTGGTGATCTTAGGTACTACGGGCAAGAACTTCGCGGCCGGCATGAGCGGCGGAATCGCCTATGTGCTGGATCTGGACAGCGACCTGTACAAGAAGGTCAACAAGTCCATGGTGAAGATCGAGCGGGTGTCCGACAAATACGATGTCCAGGAGCTGAAAGGCATGATCAAGGAGCATGTGGCGTATACCAACTCCGAGATCGGAAAAGAGATCCTGGATCATTTTAAGGATTATCTGCCCAAGTTCAAGAAGATCATCCCCGAGGATTACGAGAAGATGATGTCCGCCATCCTGCAGATGGAGGAAAAGGGCTTAAGCGCGGAGCAGGCGAAGATCGAAGCGTTCAACC
>CAYQBE010000098.1:0-18961 GCA_964415625.1 uncultured Clostridium sp. | reverse complement strand
GCAGTTTCTCGATTTCCCGCTTTTGTTCATCAACCGTTCCTTGCAGCTGAGTAATGGTGCCTTCATGTTTATTAATTGTACTCTTTTGTTCGTTGATCATTCCTTTTTGTCCGTCTATCGTATCCTGCATCTCGTCAATCATCAATTGTACGGTATTCTTATCCAGCAGACTTAATTCTTTTGAATACAATTCCATCACCTTCTCCGTATTCCTGCACAGCTCATAGATATCTGTGTACATCGGGATAAATTCCGGGTGATTGCGGATTAATCTTTCAATCCACTCCGGATTATCCGTACTCAGGAATGTCAGCCATGCATCTAATTCACTTTTGATACCTTTATTTTGCAGGCTTTCCTGAAAAATGTCAAGAGGAATGAATATGTATTCCTGAAGCAATTCCATTTCCAATCCGGTGTCTGACTTTTGTTTCATATGATGCAGGTAAACATCCGGAAATTTGTGGAAAATGCGGCCGCTCTTTTCGAACAACACAATCGTATATACCTTTTTGATATTCTTGTAACTGAATGATTTTTTCTTTTCTCCCCGGATCCGTTTATACTGCCGCAGCAACAAATCTGCAGAATAGCAGGCACAGCGCTGGCCGGGAAATTTGTAACCGAGCTTCTGTACTTCGATGTTTGCAAGGCTGCCATCTTCCAATTCAATCAGTATGTCCATGACCAGCAGAGAGCTTTCATCGGCAATCCGGCTGTTGTCTGTCGGAAGGATCGCATGGATCTTTACCTGCTGCTTCAAGATCAAAGACAATAGTCTTTCCAGCCTTTCCGGTGTTGTCTCAGGGTTCATGATCTCTTTGAAAAAAGAATCATATAAAATCTTTACGCCCTTGCTCCCTGTACAAAAATCCAGGAAATCCTCCCGCTCTTCCTCTGACCAGCTATGAAACAAATCTGATAGGCTGGAGCTGTCCCCGATTTCATCCAGTAAATCCCTTCTTGTCCGAATCATAGGAAAAAAGTTTCGTAGGTTGTTTGTCAATTGCAATTCCTCCCTTTATGAAATAATTTTTCAAACATTGAAATAGAGGCGATACAGCCTTGAAAATGGAATAGATTATTTCTCTTTTCAGATATTTAGAATGTTTGAAATGTCCTCGATAAACTTCGAGTGTATTTACATTAGCATAGATGGAAAGAAAAGACAATACATGTTTTATCATTTTACTCTTAAAAGAAGAGTGTGAAAACATGTTTGTCTCCACACCCTTCTTTACTATCTTCTCATTAGAACTTAGATTTTGGCATAGCCCTGCTTATCCGTTCTCGATTTTCTCTCCTCTTCTTCTTTCTTTTGGTGTCTTATGTACAGCTCGGTTCCCGTTGCCCCAAGCAGCGCGATCACCAGGATCCACCACCAGGAGATCTTATTATTCTCTGTCTCTACATCAGCCAACGGAATCTTTTCATCGCTCACTTTGCGGGTATTGGTCGTATTTCTTGCGCTTGTAGTCCGGCGGTTATTGTTTTCACCGACTTCCGCCAATGGAACTGCCGCTTCTTCCACACTGACCAGATTTTCCTCGGCCTGCTCTTCCTCCGGTGCCGCTGTCTCGCCTGATGCGTATACCGGCTGTCCGCCGACCGTGTAAGTATACCCCCTATAGCCATAGCCCGTTCCTGTTGTTCCGGACGGTGTGGATACGCCTGTATTTCCAAGAATCGGAGAAGTGAGCGTATCTATAAGCGTACCATAAATTGGGGTGAGCGTACCCGGCTGTATCGGAGTCACTGTTCCTGTATTGTTCGTTGATGAATTATTATTGTCAGGCCACGCTGAAATGTAGTCAAATATCGCGTCTGCCGCTATTTTTGCGCGATCCTTTTGTGTCTGTACACGATTCAAACCTGATACACATTGTTTCAGTGCCTCCACTGCAGCCGCATGATCCGTACTTGCTTTTTCATAGGCTGCCAGTAAGTTTTCATATGCCGCCTGATCTGCTTCTTCCTGGACAGTAAACTCAGTAAGTCTTTCAATTGCATCCTCTACAGCCTTTTGAGTTGCTTCAACAGACTCCAATGTACTTTTTGCACTATTGAGATTATCTCCGCCAGATACCAGGTTAGATAAGGCTGTACTTAATGTATCAAGCAATTTATTTTGCTCATTGTTTGAAGGATATGCAGTCTCAGTATCAACAAGATTTTTTGCTTCATCCCCTACTTTCATAAGCGCATCTCTCATATCTGTCAGCACTTGCACTATTTCGGCCTTATCCTGCGCCTGTACAGCAACAGTATATTGATTCTTTAGTCTCTGCAACTCACTTTGGGCTGAATTCAAAGTATTTTTTTTGGCTGTAATTTCTTCCACGTTGTCATTGAACTTATCTATGCTAATAAAAGGTTCAGCATTTGTCCCACTGTGATACAGATAAACTGCAAAGGGATTATTTACGGTTGAAAAATAATATATCGTTTCTTTATCTTCTGAATCTGTAACAATTATCGTAGTCTTTACATCCCCTGCCTTTACTTCCTTAATCTCCTTACCCTCACAAAGAAGCTTATATTCAATCAATTCCTTGGCTAACGCATATTTTTGTGTTCCAGTTAAGTCCTTTGTTGTTTTACCTTCACCTAAGTTATTTATAGGTTCCATTGCCTTCTTCACAGCTTCAATCTGCGTTTCAAGCGCATCATATTGAGCCTGTTGCCAATCCGCCAACAATTGGTCATACGCTTTCTGAGCCGTATCTCTTGCCGTTGCGGCTGCATCTACCGCGGCAATGGCATTCTTCAGGTCTTCCTGCGCATCAGCAGCTTTCTTTTCTGCTGAATCAAGCACCTTCAAAGCCCTTTCTACCCTTGCTGCCGCTGCCGCTGCTTCTGCTTCTGCTTCTTCTGCCGCTTTCTTGGCTTCTTCTATATCTTTTTCAGTCGCCAGATCCGGCTCTTTAGCTACCGCTGCCGCTTTCTCCGCCGCTTTCTCCGCCGCTTCTGACATTTCAGTCTCGTCTTTGATTGCCTCGTCAAGGGCATTTTGCGCGTTCTCTAATACATCAGCTGCCTTTTTGTTAATCTCATCCGCTTTTGATAACGCTTCGCTCGCTTTGTCAAAGGCCGCCTTTGTATCCTCTAAAGCCAAATACACCTGACTAGTTCCTTTGAGTCCTTCATTATACTTTGCAATTTTCTCATCAAACTCTGCATCCGCCCACTCATTTCTTTTCGTTTCCAAATTGGAAACTGCATTGCTCATATTCTTATTCGAAGTATTCAATGCCCCTGCAGCCTCTTCGTAAGACTTTTTCGCAGCCTCTACCTGTCCAATCAACCCCTGATAATTTTTCTGTGCCGATTCCAATTCGCTCTGCGCTAAATCTACAGCCTGTACCGCACTCTTATAAGCGGTCTCAGCTTCACCTTTTAAGTCTTCCGAATTAAACTCTTCAGGCGTTAATCCATACTGCTTAAGAATAGAAATCAACATTTCCTGCGCATCCTGCACTTTAATTTCCATATCACGTACTGCCGCATCTGCATTCGATAATTGATTTTCTAAATCCGCAAGTCTATCATCCGCAATTTGTTTATTTTGCGCCGCACTTTCGACAGCCGCCTTTGCCGCATTATAGGCCTCCTCCGCAGCCTCTGCTGCCGCCTGTGCCTGTTGCTGGGCTGCTGCGGCAGCCTCCTGATTTTCATATACCTTTCCTTGAGCGTCTACCGCCGCCTGTGCCTGTTCTCTGGCCGTTGCTTCCTCTTCCGTTATGGATGCCACCGTATCCACCACGGCAGAACTTGCATTGGAAATAATATCTACAACTGAACTAACAAAGTTATTTGGATTTTCTACTGCTTCATTGTAATTTTTTACAGCCTCCTGAGCTTCCTGATTCTTCTCGTCCAGTTCTCTAAAGCTATTTTCCAAACTACCAAGTGCCTTCTGTGATTGCTCAAGATATTTATCAATCTCTTGAGCTACTGTTTCCTGCGTCTCAGTATCTGTTTCCTGAGTTACATCACCGTTTTTCGTATCCCCCACCCCTTCATCGGCAGGCGGATTCTCTGTTCCTTCTGTAGGTGTCTGCTCTGTAGTAGTTCCCTCATCCCCTGTCACTCCATCCCCGGAGGTCTGGGAACCATCTGCCGAAGTCTGAGAACCGTCAATGGGTGTTGTGATAGCCTCCGGAGTTGGAGGGGTTATATTATCACCCCCCGTATTCTCTTCTACGGGTATTGTTTCTACTGGTGTCCCGCTTCCTTCTACAGGCGGTATCTCTCCTGGTGCCCCGGTTTCTTCTGTATCGGCCGTACTGTTCTCCGGAGTCAGAGCCAGATTATCTCGTACCTCCTGGATCATCCCCTGTGTATCCGTAAGCGTCTGCAGAATCTGTTCATTCTGTGACGGCGCCGCCTGTTCAACAGGCTCTGCCGGAATATCAGAAACATTTGTATCAGCCATACTATTATTATTCACTGCATCATTGATTTCTGCCAAAACCGGAGTACCGGCAGTCACCATTGCCAAAATTCCAATTCCGATTGAATTGATCACTCTTGTATTCGTCAATTTTTTCTTCATTTTCTCAGTCCTTTCCTCTTTTTTTGTACATTCTTTTATGTTATATCGTCAAAAGTGTAATGCCAGATAACACCCTCAGGCTCAACTTTAACACGAATCCAAAAGAAATTTCACATAAGAAAAAAGAATGCAGAGCCCCTTTCATTCCACATTCTTTTTCACATCCTGCTTCTTATTCTGTTTCCTCTCCCGCGATCCGTTCAAACAGATACTGCAGCACATCCTCCGAGAACTTCCGCGCCGCGATTCCCAGTATCCCGCTTCCGTCCTCCTGCTTTTCCTGCCGTGTCACATCCGCATACATGATCATCGTATCCGCTACAAGGATGATATCCCTTCCCAGTATATCCGGTACTTCCTCCGGCACCCGAAGCGCCATTCCCAACGGACTTACATTTTCCGTATGCACATAATATTTTTCCTGCGTATCACATACCACGATCACTGCATTGGCAGAGTAGCCTACCCTGCCGATCGCCCTGCGTTCCTCCATCTCTGACTCCTTTCTTCTGCTAAAGATCTGTATGAAAATAAGTTACATTTCACAGTCATTTTTATAGAATCTGTTATGATAGTTCCTTATTCCCCAGCCAGCACATCCCCCAGTGAATTATCATTCAAAAAGGTATCCATATTATACAAAAACAGCACATCCGTGATCCCTTTATTCTCAACCAGCATATGCACATTCTCATAGTAATATCTGGCATCGATCATGATGATCTCGTTATAATAAGGGATCAGGAACGGTACAAAGCTGTTTGCATAGGAATCCTTGAATATCAGCAGCCGCCTCTGGTTGTCATTGGTGGTAACAATATCTACCATGGCATGATTGCCGCCGAAGAATACCTGATACTTGTCCTTTCCATCCAGCGCCTTTCTGTCATATATGGTAGGCCGCTTCTCTTCATTGTCGGAATCACTTACAAGATATTGATATTCCACATTTTCCGGCTGGTACACCTCTATTGTGTCCGTTGCCTTGTGGTAGCCGCTCCTGGATGCCAGCGTACCTGAAAAATCCGTTGCCACCGTGTATATCTTATAATCCGACACCAGCCCTTCAATCTCCAGCTGCTTTGCAGCAGCATTGAAGCCGTAAGCCGCCCCCCTGCTTGTCCAGTGGTGGTCCGTCTTATAATAGATTCCTTCATCCACATGCTTTCTGAGGATCTCCGTAATATCGATCAGTCCGATCCCCCCGGAAAGCTGCTTTTTGATATACTTCATGTCCTCTCCCTGGTCACGGACAGGGGCTCCCATCGGTAGATAATCCTTCATGATATAGGCCGCATTGGGTACGATCAGGGCATTCATCCGCAGCTCGCTGTTTTTCTGGCGGAACTGGTTCATAGCCTCCAGGTTTTCCTTTGTATTTTTCTCATCCATTCCCGCAGGAATCTGCATCAGATACTTCTTTTTTCCAAGGTAGACTCCGTTGAACTCCCGCTTTCCCACGAGAAGGTCACACCGCACTTTCAGGCGGATCCAAAGGTCTCTCAGGATAAACTGATCCGAAGAATAGTCCTCCAGCGCAGTCATATATTCTTTATTCTTAATACCTTCTATACTTGGCCTGGGAAATTCGGTCAGTACACGGTTCTCTTCCTCCGACAGCTTTCTGTCAGGCTGTATGATGCTTGCCGCCACCAGCAGCAGAACCATTCCCGCAAAGCACCAGGCCATGCTGCGGTGCAGGTTTTTCGTTTCCTTCCGCCGTCGTTCCTTTCCCCTTTTTAATTCCATTCTTCTTTCCCTTCTTGCCCGCATTGCAGATTTTATATCGTCCCCGTTTCTGAACAAAAGCGCCTTTTTAAAGTTCCTTACAGATCAGAACCGGAAATACAGGAACGGATTGTATGTATCATTTACCAGGTATGCCGTGGAGATCAAAAATATTCCCGCGTACATCACAACGCTGGCAATCTGCATATACCTCTCTTCCCTCCAGAACAGCTCCGAAAACTTCCGGTACACGAACGGAGTGCTTCCGATTCCTGCGATGATGCCAAGCAGCAGGCTTGATTTCAGATAGTAAAAACCGGTCATATCGATCAGTCCTTTCCCGCCGATACCAAACATTGCTCCCAGATAAGACACCGCGCCTCCCAGGGAAGGTGAGAAGAACAGCACCCAGCCGAACATCACAAGGATCATGGTGTACGCATGTCTGGCCGCCTGCGGAAGGCGTTCCAGCAGATCACCCAGAACATATTTTTCCAGACACAGGATGATCCCGTAATACAGCCCCCAGAAAATAAAATTCCATGCGGCGCCGTGCCACAGCCCGGTCAGCATCCACACCACCATCAGATTCCGGATAGCCTTCAGCGTGCCGCCCCGGTTGCCGCCCAGAGGAATATAGACATACTCCTTGAACCAGGAGCTTAAGGAAATATGCCATCTCCGCCAAAATTCCGTAATGCTTTTAGAAATATACGGATAGTCGAAGTTCCTCATAAAATCGAAGCCCAGCATCTTTCCAAGCCCTACCGCCATGTCCGAATAGCCTCCGAAGTCAAAATAAATCTGCATCGTATAGGCAAAGCATCCGATCCATGCCGTCAGCGCGGACGTCTGGGAAATTCCGAGAGATGCAATGGATTCGTAAATGCTTCCGATATTGTTGGCGATCAGCACCTTTTTCCCGAGCCCTCTCAGGAACCAGACCGAGCCTTCCCCGAACCGTTCCCAGGAAATAGTCCGCTTTCTAAGCTGCTTCTCCACGTCCGAATACCGGACGATGGGTCCGGCAATGAGCTGGGGAAACATGCTTACGTAAGCGCCGAATGCGATCGGGTCATGCTGCGCCTTCACCTTGCCGCGGTACACGTCTATCACATAAGACATTGTCTGGAAGGTATAAAAGGATATCCCGATCGGAAGCGCCAGTTCCTTATATGGAATATCAAACGGCAGCACTGCATTTAAATTGTCGATCAAAAACCCATAATATTTATAAAATCCAAGGATCAGAAAATTGATCACCGCAGTCACGATGCAGGCCGTTTTTGCCTTCGCCATATCTCCGGCATCGATATGGCTTTCCAGTTCTAAGCCGCTGACAAAATTGATCCCGATACTGAGCAGCATCAGAATCACATACACCGGCTCCCCCCATGCATAAAAGATCAGGCTGGAGATCAGCAGCACGAGGTTCTTTCCGGCAAACGGCGTCACATAATAGATGACCAGAACAATGGGCAAAAATACAAAGATAAAAAATATACTGCTGAAAATCATAATCTCTACCTCACAAGCTTTTTACAAAGGCTTTCTGTGCATCGGACGCATGTTCTCCAACCACATAGAGCACAAAATTGCCCTTTTCTAAAAACACATGCTTATTCAGCAGCGCTGTCTGTTCCGCACCATAGCCCTCAAAGCTCTTCAGCTGCGTATCCAGACGCTCCTGAATGGCATCCTGCACCTGCTTCTTCTGGCCGCTGTCCCTCAGCTTTACAAGAAACATCTCATGGGCATCCATGTTGTCAACCGGAGCATACAATACCGCCCCCTCATAGTCCTTGGGATTCAGGCCGTAGAAGCGCTTGACCATCCTCGCCTCCGCCTCTTCCATGCCCTGGAACTCCGCCGCCTTCACGACCTGCTCCGCCACTGTCCCGATATCGGCAGAGCTGACAGGGTCATTGACCATATCCAGTATGACGAATATCAGCAGCACCGCGGCAAGTGCAAACTTGATATAATGATAGGGAAGCATGCCGTTCCCGGCTTCATCCGGCTTATGATCTTGTATTTTAGGAAAAACAGGTTTTTTTATCTTCACTGCTCGTTCACCTCTATCAGCATATTTGCCGCCCAGTATTTATAAAAATCCGGCTGCAGATGGAGGCCGTCATCCTGATACAGGTTCTGATGCTCTTCCGCAACATATGTATTGTCAATATAACGGTATCCATTCTGTTCTGTCATTGCTTTCAGCGCGGCATTGTATTCTTCCAGCCGTGCATAGTTCTCGTTCCACATTGCTGCAGGCCCTGGCGGCAGTATGGAATTCAGATATACCTCTGCCTCCGGCAGCGCCCCCATGACCGCCTGCATCTGCGCGGCACATTCCGCCGCATAATCCACCGGCTCCGGCCACAGCCCGCAGGTGATATCATTGATTCCGAAACAAAGGAATACCCGTTCCGGATTCAGCCTCCTCAACTGATCGATATGCCCGGACACATCTTTGATCGTACTGCCGCTTTCCGCAATGACCCAGTCCTCCGGGAGAAATTCATAATAAGAAAACCCCACTGCACGGGAATCCCCCATCACGGCGCAGCTCTCAAAGCTTCCCCATACCATGTTCTCATCCGTATCCGCCATATCCAGACTGTGCCTGACCCGGATCTCCTTGATCCTTTCATTGATCTCCGCCCCATTCTGCTGTTCCAGGCTTTCCAGATAACGGATGCCCTGGGCTACCTTTTCCTTATTCTGCTCCTGCTTCTGGTTTTTATAGATAGACACAACAATAACGACAGCGATAATGATTATCCCTGCCGCCAATAAAATAAGCTTTATATCTGGTAAATGGGTTCTTTTCCCTGTTCTCATTTGTGTTCTCCCCGAAAATAACATTTCAAAACAACAGATTATTTGCTCCTGTTCTGAACAATTAATAACATTCTACTCTTTCTCCCCTATATTTTCAATATAAATTTATATTCGGCAAAATATCCCATAAAATTTGTGTTAAAGATTACGGCCTGACCGGCCGCAATCTCAATCTGCTGCCCTGCCTCGTCTTACCCGGCAGGGCAGCAGTCTTTTTGACCCTGTCTATTTCAGCATATCCAGCACTGCCCTTTTAGGCTTTGCACCGAGATCCCTCTTGACTTCTTTGCCGTCCTGGAACACGATCAGAGTCGGAATACTCATGACGCCGTACTTCTGCGCGATCTCCATCTCATTGTCGATATTCAGCTTGCCCACCTTTACATCGTCCACTTCCCCTGCGATCTCCTCGATCACCGGGGCCATCATCTTGCAGGGTCCGCACCAGTCCGCATAAAAATCTATCAGAACCGGCTTGTCTGACTGCAGGACCTCCTGCTCAAAATTCTGTGCCGTGATTGTTATTACTGCCATTGTTCTTCCTCCTTATGCTTCATCTATAGCTTTCCCAATATCATGCCGCATATACTTATTTCCAAATTCCACCCAGTCCGTGGCCGCATATGCGTTTTCCCGGGCCTCCCTCAGGTTCCTTCCCTTGGCGGTGACGCCCAGCACGCGGCCGCCGTTGGTCACGATCCGATCCCCGTCGAATCGGGTTCCCGCATGGAAGCAGTAATACCCCTCATGCTCCTTAAATTTTTCCAGCCCGCTGATGGCAAACCCCTTTTCGTATTTGAGCGGATATCCATCCGATGCCAGTACCACGCAGACTGCCGCATTGTCCTCAAATTCCAGCTCTACCTGTCCCAGGCAGCCGTCGATGCAGGCTTCCACCACTTCGATCAGGTCATTCTTCATCCGGGGCAGTACCACCTGCGCCTCCGGATCCCCGAAACGCGCATTATATTCCAACACCTTGGGGCCATCCTCCGTCAGGATCAGTCCGAAGAAGATCACGCCCTTGAAAGGCCGGCCTTCTTCCGCCATCGCGTCCACAGTCGCCTGATAGATATATTTCTCACAGAACTGCTCCACTTCTTCCGTATAGAAGGGGCTTGGGGAAAAGGTTCCCATTCCGCCTGTATTCAGTCCTGTATCTCCGTCTCCTGCCCGCTTGTGATCCTGGGCGGAGGTCATGGTCTTGATGGTCTTGCCGTCTACAAAGGAGAGCACAGACACCTCCCGGCCCACCAGAAACTCTTCGACCACCATCTCATTTCCCGCGGAGCCGAACTTCTTATCCAGCATGATCGTCTTGACGCCCTCTTTTGCCTCTTCCAGGTTCTGGCAGATCAGTACGCCCTTGCCAAGCGCCAGCCCGTCCGCCTTCAGTACGATTGGGAACTTGGCTGTTTCCAGATAGGCAAGAGCCGCATCCGGGTCAGTAAAATTCTCAAAGGCCGCTGTAGGGATGTTGTATTTTTTCATCAGATTCTTGGAAAATGCCTTGGAGCCCTCCAGGATCGCCGCATTCTTCCGGGGTCCGAAGGTCCGGATGCCGGCTGCCTCCAGCTCATCCACCAGCCCGCCTACCAGGGGATCGTCCATTCCCACGATGACCAGGTCGATCCGGTTCTCCTTCGCAAATGCCGTCAGCTTATCGAACTCCATGGCACCGATCGGCACACACTCGGCATACTCCGCAATCCCGGCATTTCCCGGGGCGCAGTACATCTTCTTTACCTTCGGGCTTTTCGCGGCGCTGGCCGCGATCGCATGTTCTCTGCCTCCGCTTCCCACAATCAATACGTTCATTTCTGCCTCCTGTCCGCTTCTCATCGGTTCTTCTATGATCGTCTTTCCGTTTTCCACTGTGACCTTCCCGTTGGCGATCAGGTCAATGGCACGTGGCAGAATCTTCCATTCCGCCTGCTCCATGACCCTGCGCTGCAGCTCCTTGGGCGTATCTCTCTGCCGCACCTCCACCGCCTTCTGCAGGATGATCGGCCCGGTATCCGTGCCCTCATCCACAAAATGCACCGTGGCGCCGACCACCTTCACCCCTCTGGCAAGCGCCGCCTCATGCACTTTCAGTCCGTAATACCCGGTTCCGCAGAAAGAGGGGATCAGAGAAGGATGGATGTTGATCATTCTGTTTCTATATTTTACTGTCATCTCCGGCGGGATCACCACCAGGAATCCGGCCAGCACTACCAGATCCGGTTCAAAGCCGTCCACCGTCTCCAGAAGCTTCTGATTGAACTGCCCCCGGTCCTCAAAATCCTTCGGGGAAACACATGCCGCGGGAATGCCGTGTTTTGCGGCGCGCTCCAGGGCATATGCATTTTTATTATTGCTGATGACGCCTGCCAGCCTTGTATTGGTAATGGTTCCGGCTTCCACTGCGTCAATGATGGCCTGCAGGTTGGTTCCGCCTCCGGAAACCATGACTACGACATTTAACATAAGGACACCCCTTTTTCACCGGATTCAATCTCTCCCACCACATAAGGAGTCTCGCCTGCTGCCCGGATCGCTTCCATGGTCTTGTCCGCGTCTTCCGGATCCACCGCAAGCACCATCCCCAGGCCCATGTTGTAGGTGTTGTACATCATCTGCTCTTCGATGCCGCCGGTCCTGGCAAGCAGTTCGAAGATCGGAGGAATGGGATAGCTGTCCCTGCGGATGACCGCCCGGGTGCCGTCCTTTAACATCCTTGGAATATTCTCATAGAAACCGCCTCCGGTAATGTGGCTGCAAGCCTTCACCGTCACCCCGGCCTCCCGGATGCTCCGAAGGGCCTTCACATAGATCTTGGTGGGTGCCAGAAGCGCCTCGCCCAGGGTGCAGCCCAGACTGTCATGATACGTTTCCAGAGCTTCCCTGGTCATTTCAAAGACCTTCCGCACCAGAGAAAACCCGTTGCTGTGAACGCCCGAGGACGCCATGCCGATGAGCACGTCTCCCGCCTTCAAGTCCTTTCCGGTGATCAGATCCTTTTCATCTACGATCCCCACCGCAAATCCGGCCAGGTCGTATTCCTCCTCTGGATAAAAGCCCGGCATCTCCGCAGTCTCGCCGCCGATCAGCGCGGCATTCGACTGCTTACAGCCCTCCGCGACCCCGCTTACGATGGCCGCGATCTTCTCAGGTTCATTTTTCCCGCAGGCAATGTAATCCAGGAAAAACAGCGGCTCGCCCCCCGCACAGGCAATGTCGTTGACACACATCGCCACACAGTCGATCCCCACCGTATCGTGCCGGTCCATGAGAAACGCCAGCTTCAGCTTGGTCCCCACGCCGTCCGTACCAGATACCAGGGTCGGCTTTTCCATACTTTTAAACCGTTCCATGGAGAATGCTCCGGAAAAACCGCCCAGGTTCGTCAGAACCTCCGGACGCATCGTTCCCTGCACATGCTTCTTCATCAATTCCACTGCCTTATAGCCGGCCTCGATATCCACACCGGCAGCCTTGTAGTCTATTGCCATTGCTTTTTCTCCTTCTTCTGTGTACAGTTGAAAGTCTCTATTGTGCCAGATACGCCTCATAACCGATCTCGTCCAGCTTTGCAGCCTTGGCCTGAACGGTTTCTTTCATTTCCGCCGTATATTCCTTAAGCCGGTCCAAGAGCTCCGGTTCCGATACGGCCAGGATCTTCGCAGCCAATATCGCCGCGTTCATGCCGCCGTCGATCGCCACCGTTGCCACCGGAATACCCGGGGGCATCTGTACGATGGAATACAGCGCGTCCATACCGTCCAGATTCTTTCCGGACAGCGGAACCCCGATGACCGGCATCGGAAACAGTGCCGCGCACATACCCGGCAGATGGGCCGCCATACCTGCCCCTGCGATGATCACCTTGATCCCTTTTCCTTCTGCCGCCTTCGCCCATTCAAAAAACACATCCGGTTCCCGATGGGCGGAGATGATCGTCATCTCATAATCAATCCCAAACTTCTCCAACTGCTTTGCAGCCTTGCTCATGACCTTTAAGTCCGAGTCACTGCCCATTACAATTCCTACCTTCGGCATCCTTTTCCCACCTTTCTAATGGTTCGTTGAGCACTTCCGTTCCCGGGAGTACAAATCTTCCGTTCTTCAACAGTATAATTCTTTTTCCTTCTTTTGTCACTACACTGATTTCATCCAGTTCCTCATAGGGGATCGTAATATCCGTATGGCACTGGAAATACGCCTTCTCCGGATCTTCCTTCCGAAGCCTGGAAATGGAGTTGTCCTTCGCCACGATCTCCTTTCCGTTGGGATTATAAACCCTCACATCCTCGCTCCAGCTATAGCAGGTATCGCCCACCGCAAAATGGGGGCCTGTCTTTTCCGCAATGAGAATCGGCAGCTTTTCCTCAATCTGATATTTCCTGCCTGCCACGTAAGCGGTGGTATTGGTCCCGATCGCAAACTCTCCCAGCGGCAGCGTCGGATGGTCGTGGAGCACATTGTCGCTGACATATTTCCGGTTGTCCTCTTCATTTTCAAAGTTGGAACAGGTATAATCCGTGATCCTGCCGTCCCGGAAGGTCAGCTTCAGATCCTGATACTGCAGCTCGTTCAGGTACACCCTGCTCACATGCAGGACCCCTTGTGTCCCTTCCAGGACCGGGGAGGTAAAGATCTCACCCACCGGGATATTGACGTCTGCCACACAGTTTTCGAAGATTGTCTCTTTTTCCGGATCCTCCAGGGAATACAGCTGCACCCTGATATCCGTCTCATTCTTTCCTTTTCCCAGTACATGGACGTACTCTCCTTGATCCAGCGCGTCGATCATCCTCTGCTGTACCGTCTCATAGAGCTTTGCGTCCAATGTATTGATCCGGATGACTTCATCAAATATCTCCGCATACTGCTCCCCGATCTCCGGAACCGGAAATGCGATGATCGTGAAGCTCCGTTCCTCACCCTTGATATACTGGTTCGTGATCTGCCCGGATCTGCTGTCGTATGCCAGGGATAAGCTTCGCTGCGCTTCCGTATAGGTGTTGGCTTCCTTTTTCACCTGCGGAGAAAAGGGCTTCTCTCCAAATGTCTCGATCAGAGCCGGGCCTGCATACTGCGCCGCCTGTCTCTCGCTCTCCTCATACACATGCCGGAGCACATCCAGCTTCCGCTCCATATACCGTTTATCCAGGATCAGCGCCTCATCCTGCCGGTGGTCGTATTCGTACTGCTTATTCGCGGCTGCTCCCCAGAAACCGACCTTCCGTTGTCCGCGTTTTGTCACCACGCTGGCAGCCGCACGGTAAATGACCGGAGCCAGACCCATTTTTTCAAAATTCTCGATCGCCAGCTTGACGACCCGCTCAAATCCCAGACGGTAACGGATATCTACCACCGATTTTTTAGATAGGTCCTTTCCTGTATTGATAAAGCCGATCCGATAGCCTTCCGTATAGACATCCGCCATCTTTTTCAGAGTCTCCAGCGGCAGGCTTCTCAGGTGTCTCGCCGTGCCCAGCTCATTTTCTGTAATATATTCCCCGAAACGGTACAGATACCTCTCGTCGTCCAGGTCTTCGCAGAGCACCACATCCGCTGCAAAGGACTGCATGGGATAAAGCTGTTCCTCGATCCGCTCTGTCAGAAAGACATCGCAGTAATCGCTGGCATACCAGTAGAAAATATCCCGTATGCTCTCGGGCTCTGGAATCCCGCCTTCAAAATGATTGTATACCTGGATCAGCAGTTCATTCAGGATCGTCAGATAATCGGGCCTGCACTCGAAGGCATAGGCAATCCCGCCGCGAAGCTCCGCGTACAGGAAGCTGAGCAGCTTTCCCATTTCTTCCCCGAAAACGGACACGGCATACTCCGGATTGGCATAGCTTTTTTCATAGTGGTCCGGCAGGATGTCCGCATATAAGGCATGGTTCCCCTCTTGAAGCTCTTCCAGGCTGAGCTTATGCCAGGAGCCGTCCATGATCTGCCTGGAGATCTCTGTCAGCCCCAGGGCAAATCCCGCCATCTGCCGGAAATAATCCCGGAACGGCTCCGCCGTGGTGTCCTCCGCCTGCATCTCCTTTAATCTTGCGACCGACAGGTCATACCTTTCCTGATATCCTTCCTTTTCAGACTCCGGCGCTCCCTCCGGAATCCGGTCTTGGTTTTCACTCATTTCCTAACTCCTCCACAAAAAATAATGATCAGGCCGAGCAGGATCAGTATATTCGCCGCGATCCCGAGCCTGCAGAAGATATATCTCTTTTCCCTCTCCCGAAACCCTTTTACGCCTGCCCGTACTCCCAGAACGGAAAATATCATTGCCATGATACCGAATCCGCCGATAAATCCCGCGGCCGCGCCGTGCTTCCAGTATGCGATCCCCACTGCCCCCACAAGAAGCAGAAACGAGCCGGAAGCATACCAGCAGGAATGCGCGCCCATGTGGGAATATTTCATAGGGGCCTGTCCGTACTTCCTGGTTCCCCGCTTTTTTCTTCCCCTGTCACGAATCTGCTTTTTTGTATAGTTTGCGCTTCTGGCCATAACACCTTCTCCTTATGATATTGCAGATCAAAAATAAAATGTATCCCAGAACACCTCCCAGGGTATTCAGAAGCAGATCGTCCACGTCAAAGCTTCCGACCCTGGCAAATAGCTGGAAGATCTCCACACCCAGGCTCAGAGCGAAGCTGTAGAACAGTGTCTGGAAAAATCCTCTGCTCGTGCTTGCCATGGATATGAAAAATCCATAGGGCACAAAGATCAGGATATTTCCGAACAGATTGGCAAATACGGCAAATACTCCCAGTTCCTCCCTGTATTCGATAAAGCGCATGATCTCCTTGAACAGCACCAGGTTATACCGATACCCTTCCGACGGCTCCGTGCGTCCGTACCACTCTGCAAAGCACAAAAAATACACCAGAAATGCAATATAAAGTACAAACATTACTTTTCCAAGAATGCGGTACCTTCTAACTTGTCTCTGACTCAAAATAATACTCCTTCAGATTGTCTCCCGTCCGGTTCCGGCCGGACAGCCCCTTAAAATGTGATCTCTCCCCGATGCTTCAAAAGCCGCGCGCCGTTCACGATGGTGATCACCCCGGATGTGATCCCGATCACGATCATAACGATCCCAAATGCAATATTCATTCCGCCGGACGACGTCATTGTTTTATATGCTCTCTCCATAGAATCATACTCCTTTGATAGTATTTGTGTACGGCAGCCCAAAAGCAGCCGCATCGCGCCCGCCGCAGCCGCAAAGCGGCATATTTCCTTATGCAGCTGTGCGCATCATATTATACTGTGCGGCAGATTTATCCGGCGCGCAATATATTTTCCTGCGGTTCCTTAGCAGGACTTCACTCCATATGTATTATAATATGCGTCGATCGCTGATTTTAATGTATCGTCAATCACGATTTGTCCGCCGCATTCCTGATTGTACAGGCACTCCACTACTTCTTCCATATTTACGATCGCCGCCGTGTCAAATCCATAAAGGTCTTTGATCTCATCCAGCGCACTCTTCTGTCCGCCTTTTCCGACCTCCATGCGGTTCAGAGACACGATCAGCCCCTTCACCTCCACGTCAGCCTGCGCCTTCAGGATGGGGAAGGTTTCCTCAATGGACTTGCCGGATGTGGTCACATCCTCAATGATCACCACCCGGTCGCCGTCCTGCAGCTTGCTTCCCAGCAGGATCCCCGTATCCCCGTGATCCTTGGTCTCCTTCCGGTTGGAGCAGTACCGCACGTCCTTGCCGTACAGCCTGCTGATCGCGATCGTCGTTGCCACAGACAGGGGAATCCCCTTGTATGCAGGCCCGAACAGCACGTCAAAATCCAGCCCGTAATTGTCATAGATCGCTTTGGCGTAGTATTCCCCCAGCTTCTGGAGCTGGGTTCCTGTCACATACGCGCCCGCATTCATGAAAAACGGGGATTTTCTGCCGCTCTTTAATGTGAAGTCACCGAATTGAAGCACCTTGCTTTCCACCATAAATTCAATAAATTCTCTCTTATAGCTCTCCATAGTCCTGCTTCTCCTTCTTTTTGAGGTTCACTTATTATCTTCTCTCAAAATACTTTTATATTTTATCCGATCGTCCTGTACGAAACGAATATCTTTTTATATCTTATCGCACAGTCCTGTACGAAACGTCACCTCATTCTAACATATCATTTCCAAAATAACAATTAAGAAACCGGATTTTGCGGTTAAATTTACCATTTACATTTCTGCTGCTGAATCTGCTCTGCCTCCTCCTGTGTGATCACATGGTGCCTGACCATGCTCTGCAGCACCATTACCACACGCCGGGCGGCCATCTCCCGGCTGATATCCGGGGAGTACATGGAGGGCGCGTTTGGCACCCCGGCCAGCATGGCGGCCTCGTAGTCCGTCACTTCTTCCGGCAGTTTCCCGAAGTAACCCGTAGAAGCCTCATAGATTCCCTCATAGCCGCTGCCGAAATTGGCCATATTGACATACAGTTCAAAGAGTTCCTCTTTGGTATAATTCTTTTCCATATCATATGCCGCGAATACCTCCGCGGCTTTCCGCTCCATTCTCTTCTCCTGCGTAAAAAGCATATTTTTCGCAATCTGCTGCGTGATCGTGCTCCCGCCCTCCACGTAAGACATTTCCCGGATATCCGTCCATGCGGCGCGCGCGACCGCGATCGGGTCGATCCCCGAATGGGACATGAACCGGTGGTCCTCCACGGATATGACAGCTTTTATATAAAAATCAGACATCTCGGAATAGACCGTAAAATTTTCCTTCGCACGGATCTCCTCCACCCGTTCTTCAATAGAAGTCTGAGATATGGCGTCCTGGTACATCCGATATCCTTCCACTCCGAAAAACGCGCCGATTGCCGCTGCAAGGCACACACACATCAAAAGCAGTTTCAATATGAGTTTTCGGATCGGATGTCTCTTTTTTACTCTTCTCAATCTCCTGTCAGTTCCTTTCCGTTTTTTTGATCAGATAATCCGCCAGTTCCCAAATGAAACCGATTACTGTATATAGGATTCCGCGCGGGACGATCAAGATCGTTCATATTGATCTTTCGTATTTTGTGCCTGCCTTTTCCGGTATCAGGTCATCTCATCCCGCAGTGTGTCAATGATATTTTCCTTTCTGATCTTACTTACAGCATACATCATTGTGACGAATATTACAAGGAATACGCTCAGAACACACCATCACCCTGTTTTCAAATAATTCTTGCATTCTCCGCAGGGACATCATATCATACCTTTATAGTTTTCTCAATGAATCACAGAATATGGAGGAGATTTACCATTGGAACGTATTAGAAAAGCAACGGCAGCAGACGCGTCACGGATTGCGGAAATATTAGTTTTTACCAAAAGGATGAATTACCGGCACATTTTTCGGGATGATAAGGGCTCATTTGGAGAACTGCAGGTTCTTCCCCTGGCACAGAGCTATCTTGCAGATCCGCAGAAGCTGGAGCATATCTGGGTCTATGATGATGAAATTGTCAAGGGAATGATCCACATAGAGCAGGATTGGATTGAGGAATTGTATGTGGATCATTTTTTTCATCATGCGGGAATCGGCGCACAGCTCATCGAATTTGCAATACAAAGATACCACGTCCGGTATCTGTGGGTACTGGAAAAAAATCACGGAGCCATCCGGTTTTATCAGTCCCACGGATTTTCGCAGACACAGGAGCGCAGGCTGCAGGAGGGGACAACGGAGTGGCTGTTAAAAATGGAGAGACCGCTTCCTATTTGATATTTCACAGTGAAGAAAGTAAAGTTTATCTGCAAAAAATGTTGACATTCCATTTTAAGCGTACTATAATATTACAGCGTGAAAACG
>CAYQBE010000097.1:0-19016 GCA_964415625.1 uncultured Clostridium sp. | reverse complement strand
AGTGACTTGTCGCCAGTTTCCTAACTTGACATTCGCTCCACGGAAAACCTGCCATCCTGCATTTTATGCACTCGGCAGCAACCTCACGCTTCATCGCTATCATGCCACAGCTTTCTTAGTATAACGAATAGTTCTGGAAAATTCAAGTGGTTTTTTTGAATTTTTTAATATTTTCCCATATTTTTTCAAGCAAGCTCTAATGTACCCCATACTTCCTATAAAAAGCCGATGGCAATGGCGTTGATCATATTCTGCACCGGTTACACCAGGGACAGTATCTTTTTTTCTTTCATAAATGTTTGTTCCATAGATTCCTTAATTCCATCATGGCAGCATAGTGCCTGATCGTAAATTTTTCCGGCGCGGTCTCCGCCAGAAGCCTTTGGTGCTCCTCTTCCCACGCGTTCACCTCTTCCGGCGTCAGGGAGGCCCCAACGCCCCGGCAGGCTTTCATTCTTCCGTTCCATGTTTCCCTTGTGAAGGGCACATCCACCTCGTATTCTTCATGGTAAACAACCTCGAATCTGTCATATACGCAGGGCGGCACCTGAATCGGCTTCTTCGTCTCGCCCGCGCCCGTCCAGTTGGGGCTGTATTTCAAAACTAGTTCTTCACTTGCGCCGGCAATCCGGTCCTCAAAGGGCAGCCATGCCATGTAGAGAAGCAGCAGCCGTCCGTCTTTCTTCAGCATCCGGGACAGGTTCGGCATGATCCGCCGGTGGTCAAAATACCAGAAGCACTGACAGGCCGTGATCACGTCAAAGAACTGATCCGGAAAATCCACATCCTCCGCCGCGGCTGTCTGATATTGGATGCTCATATTCCCCTGCTCAGAAAGCAGTTTTGCCTGCGCGATCTGATTTTCCGAAATGTCGGCTCCATACCAGCGGGCTCCGAAGCGGTACATATTTCTCGGAAGCACACCGGTACCGGTTCCCAGATCCAGTACCGTCTGACCCTTTACGCACAGCTTCCGCTCCGCGATCTTCTCATAAAATATGGGCGGGTAGATGTCGCGGTATTTTGCATAATCAGAGGAAGTCCTTCCCCAGTCAAAGGCGTTTCCGCCGTCAATGGATTTGTTTTTGATTTCCATATTTTGTCAAACTGCCTCCAGTCGTTCCGTAATCTGTTTAAAAAATCATAACTCCATTTTTTCACCTCTAACTCACATCATATTCCATTTTCCGGTGAAAATCCAGCATTTTTTAGCCGACTGGACTTATGGAACCGTCCCTAAATAATTTGCTATTTCGTGACAGTTCCTATGAATTTTAAAAGAGCCTGGCTGACCGCCTGTGCATACTGCTCCGCCGGCTCTTCCATCCCCTCGGCGATCCAGCGCTGAAGCAGCAGGGAAAATCCGCCGGTAGAATACTCCGCAAAATACTCCGTCTCCCTGTCATTTTCCCGGCCTCTGCCGCTGATCCTGGCTTTCACTACCGCTTTGGAGGCGCGGCTGAGTTCGAAGTACAGCATCTGATCCAGGCCGCATCGATGCATGAGCAGCAGCGTCTCCCGGTATCGCCCCCAAAATGTAAAATATTCCCGCGCGATCCGGCTGATATCATAGTGCCCAAGAGCTGCGTTCTGGCCGCGGTATTCCCGGCACAGCCTTTCAAAATAGCAATGGAGCACCTCATCCTTTTCGTGATACATTCTGTAAAATGTCCGCCTGGATACATCTGCCCTCTTTGCGATCTCAGACACAGCGATCTGAGCGTAAGACTTCTCTTCCATGATCAAAAATAACGCGTCCTCTATCATCCTGCGGGACTGCTCTTTCTGCTTTTGATGACCGTTCATCCTGCTTTCCTCCTGGAACTGAAAAATATTCTAACTATACGGTTGGATGATCTAAAGATCATCCAACCTGCGCAACCGTACAGTTAGAAAATATTTCAGCGGCTCAAATCCGCCGTTCTGTAGCACTTTCGGCGTGCGCCTTGATTTTCTGCTTCATACAGTATACTATAAAAAAAGAACTGTCACAAGTGTAACATATTTTTGCATTTTTCAGAAGGGAGTTTTTTATGAATCGGATCGTTGTAATATATGAGTCAAAATACGGTTATACCAAGCGTTATGCCGAATGGCTCGGGGAGGCACTGTCCTGCCCGGTCTTTGAGCGGAAAGCCTTCCGCCCCCGGAATCTTTCCAAATATGAAACTGTGATCTACGGCGGCGGAATCTATGCAGGCGGGATCAGCGGCATCCAGTTCCTGCGCCGAAATGGAACGCTTCTGTCCGGAAAAAAGGTGCTTCTGTTTACCTGCGGGCTTGCAGACCCGGACAATCCCGACAACATTTCCAATATCCGAAGTTCCGTGGAAAAGGCATTTTCAGGGAAGATTCCGGAGCAGATCCGGCTCTTCCATCTGCGGGGCGGGATGGATTATTCCCAGCTGAACTTTGTACACAGGTCTATGATGTCCATGCTCCGGAAAATGCTGCTCAAGAAGGAGGACAGCGAGCGCAGCCTGGAGGACCGGCAGATTTTGGAGACTTATGGACAGTGCCTGGATTTTACGAACCGGGAAAGTATCCGGCCTTTGGTGGAATATGCGGGATGTATCTGGCGTTCAGTATAAATTTAGCTTGACAAACCAGACCACATACTGTAGTCTTTAATTAGAGACTATAGCATGTGGTCTCTTGGTTTTCAAAAATGATTTCTATAAATAAGGATTTGCAGGAAAATAACTTGTGCCTGTCGATTTTTATATACCCAAGGGCATCCCATTATGGCCATTCGGCCATTTCACAAGGTATAGCTGTGAAGGGAAGTTATTTTGCGCCAGTTCTTAACGATGGATTACAAATAGGCGGAGGATACGAAAAAATGGCGGAAATACAATTAGGAGTGATCGAGGCTCGTTATGCAGATATGATCTGGGAACGCGAACCGGTTACCTCCTCCGAGCTGGTAAAGCTGACCGCAGCAGAATTTCACTGGAAACGCACGACCGCCCACAATGTACTGCGGCGGCTCTGCGACAAGGGTCTGTTCCGCAATGAAAAGGGGACTGTTACTTCTCTGATCTCACGCCAGGAATTTTATGCCATACAGAGCAGAAAATTTGTGGAGGATTCCTTTGCAGGTTCCCTTCCGGCATTCATTGCCGCCTTTACCAAAAATGCATCTCTGTCGCCGGAGGAAGCGGCGGAAATCCGTAAAATGATTGACCAGGCAGTAGAAGAAAAGTAAGGGAGGCGCGGCCATGGATCTGATTTTTTTGAAGCTTCTGAATATGAGTATTGCGGCCGGCTGGCTGATCTGCGTGGTTCTGCTGCTAAGGCCATTTTTGAAAAAGGCGCCGAAACGGACTCTCTGCGTACTGTGGGAAATCGCCGCTGTCCGGCTGATCTGCCCCATTTCTTTGAGTGCGCCCTTCAGTCTGATCCCCAGCTCGGAAGCATTGGATCCCCATGTGGTTCAATATGCGCAGAAGCCTACGGTCAATACCGGGGTTCTATTTCTTAACCGCATTCTGAATCCCCTGGTCAGCCAGACCTTCTCACCCGCACCCGGAGCCAGCGCGAATCCTCTGCATATCTGGATGTTTACCGCAGGGATCGTATGGGTTCTGGGAGTAATCCTTTTGCTGGGTTATGGGGTATTCCGCTATATCCGTCTCTGCACCGGGGTGCGGGAAGCAGTTCCATTCGTATGGTCTGTTGTTTCCCGGGATGCTGTTTCCGGCAATCATCCGTTTCCAGCGCAGAGAATGGTTCCTTTCGCGCAATCCGAGGTTGACTCCCAGGCAGAAGCTTCCATTAAAAGAGATCTCTGGCTATGTGACGCGGTTACATCGCCGTTTATCCTCGGCCTCATTAAGCCCCGGATCTACCTTCCCTCCGGAATCAGCGAAACTGAACTGAGGTATGTGATCGCTCACGAGCAGGCACATTTACAGAGGAAGGATCACTGGCGGAAATTGCTGGGGTATTTCCTGCTGTCGGTTTACTGGTTCCATCCGCTGGTATGGGCGGCTTATCTTCTGTTTTGCCGTGATCTGGAGCTGGCATGCGATGAAAATGTGATCCGCAGCTTTGATCTGGCCGAACGAAAAGCCTACGCCAACGCGCTTGTTTCCTGCGGCATGCAGCGGAGAATGGTGTTGGCCTGCCCCCTTGCTTTCGGTGAGATTGATATCAAAGAACGGGTAGATACTGTCTTGCACTACAGAGAGCCGGTGCTTTGGAAAACCGCCGCAGCGGCAGCGTGCTGTGTTGTCCTGGCAGTCTGTTTCCTGACGGATCCCCCTGTTTCCGAATTTAACGGGAGCAGAACGGGAAACGACAGCGAATTTATAATGGAATTTCAGAAGCTCAACACCACAGATTCCCAGGAGCTGACTCTGGAAGCAGGGGATGTACTGCATGCCGCCATCAACGTTGATGACGGGCGTATCGCGGTCACGATCCGGGAAGGCGATGAGATTGTCTATGAAAACAGAGAGATGATCTCATCCGATACATTTGACTTTAAGATTACAGAAACCGGAGTTTATACGGTGGAGGTGAGCGGGGAGCATGCCAGGGGGCATGTGCGTTTTATAAGGGAGCTTTCATAAGGAACCGCAGGGAACCCGTTTCGCTTATTGAAGCATCTCCCGCTCCCGCAAGATATTGCTGTGATTGTATAAAATCTCACGGCAATATCTTGTGGACAAACCGTATTTTCCCGCAGCTCCGTTTTCTGATCCATACCCTTCTCAGGAAAAATCCCGCACCAGAAGTTCATCCTCTGTCAGCAGTTCTTCCACCGTCCCCAGTCCCAGTTCCTCCAGCACCTTCCGGACATAAGGATTTTCCAGGGGTGTATTGTAAGGAGCTTTTCCTGCATAGGCGTCTACATAGCCGGTTCCTTCTTCCACACCCAGAATTGCTTTCGGACCGCCCACACAGCCGCCCACACAGCCCATCCCCTCGAAGAAGTTTGCGTCTGTCTTCCCTTCTTTGATCCTGTGGATCATTTCCATGCAGGCTTTGGTTCCGTCTGCCTGCTCGGCGCGGACCTGGATATCCCGGTCCGGGTGAAGCTGATATACCATCTCCGTGACCGCATGGCTTACTCCTCCGGTTCTGGCGTATAGCCGTCCTGCCTTGGAGGCGTGCTCTTTCTCAAGATCTGCAAGCTCCTCCGGATGGATATCCGCCGCCCTGAAAATGTCCTGCAATTCCTGAAATGTCAGCACATAATCCACCGCATCCGCAATATCCGGCTCCCGTGCCTCCTTCTTTTTTGCCAGACATGGGCCGGCAAAAACTGTTACCGCATCCGGATGGATCCGCTTGATCATGCGTCCGCAGGCGACCATGGGGGAGACCGCGCCGGGCACATGGGGCATCAGCTCATGATAGATCTTGCGGATCATGGAAATCCAGATCGGACAGCAGCAGCTTGTCAGCTGATAGTCCCCGGTATGCTGTACATGCCTGTCAAATTCCAGCGCTTCCTTCAGTGTCAGGATATCCGCAAACAGTGCCACCTCCACCATCCCGGTAAAGCCCAGCGCTTTAAAAGCCGTGCGTAGCTGCCCTGGCGTCACATGCTCACTGAACTGGCCGAAAAAAGCCGGTGCTACCATCATGTAGGCCGGACCTTTTGCCTCCCGTACTGCCTTCATCGCCGGAAGCACGTCCCGGCTTGCCGTCAGCCGTCCGTCTCTGCAGGCCTCAATACAGGCCTCACAGCCGGCGCAGAGCTCCGGATTGATCGTCAGCTTCCCGTCTTCGCCCGGCCGGATCGCGTCAAAGATACAGCTGTTCTGACAGGCCCGCTCGTAGGCACACTCCTGGCATTCATCAATATGCAGGACCGGCGCGTACTTTTCCGGATGGAGCAGACAGTTCAGATGATATGGATCGTAATCCGAGGGCAATGGCTCGTCCAAATTGATTTTTCGTTCAAGAATATCCTGGTATAATTCATCAAATGTCTTCATAGGTTCCTCTTTCTTCCATAAAATAATTGATACTCATGCTAATCAATATATATTATGAACCTGTTTGAAGAATTCTATTGCCTGAAATACATCTTTTTAGAAGTTGTAGGAAAATATACTCACGGCCGATGAAATCTGGCGTGAATATCGCGCCAGCCGCGGCCGCAAAGCGGCATAATTCCCCATGCGGCTGTGCACATCATGTTATACTGCATTCCCGAGCATATCCGCTATATATCTCCTGATTCCTTCCTCGGTACCAATCCCGTACGTTTTGTCCACCGCTACATAATAATCCCTGATACTGTCCTTCGTAAGCGTTTTATTGGAATGAATCTGATCGTCATATCCGCTGCGTGCATTCTGCCAGGGAGCTTCCTGGTGTGTGATCCGCTCCATAGTCCTGCCCCCATAGATCCCAAAGGTGTGAATGACCAGATCGGCAGCCCTTCTCTCGT
Source organism: uncultured Clostridium sp. (assembly GCA_964415625.1). GTDB lineage: Bacteria > Bacillota > Clostridia > Lachnospirales > Lachnospiraceae > Schaedlerella. The sequence goes on along the minus strand of CAYQBE010000097.1, from coordinate 12,607 downwards.
CAGCCGTCAGCTGTTCCGCACTCCCTTCAAAGACAGCGAAACGCGGATCGTCAATCGGATTGTACTTAAAATCCCGGAACAGATCATACACTTTCGGATACACAGGGCCATGAACCCATGCCCGGCAGTCCTCTTCAAAAATCGGCCTGCCGTACAATGCCGAATAGACCCCCTGGATAAAGTAGATCAGCTTCTGAAGCATCAGAGGCGTCACCTCTTCCAGCTTTTCGAAAATGTATGCGATCACCCGGAGCATATTGTCCGACACGGAAAACAGCTCCTCCAGGCCTGCCGCCGCATCCATTGCCTTATGATACGCGGTATCCGCAATCTTTTCCCGGTTTTCATTCAGCAGCTTTTTCATAAAGGCCGGGGAAGTGAGTGCGGCGCGCATGATATCGGAATATTCCTTAGACGGCACCTGGCCGGACAGATATCTGGATACCGTCACTTCACCGAATCCAAGGGCGAGCGACAACGGGGCCTTCCCGATCTTATAGATCTTCATCAGCTTCTCAATGTCATCCACCGTCACAAGCCCCTCAGCAGCCCTGTACTGTTCGTCTACCTCCCGGACATTCTGGTCCATAAGTCCGGGAATCCCCATCTCCTCGCCGCACTCCGGGCATACTGCCGTGGTGATCACAAACTGGTAAGCTTTGTCCCGGATTGTTTTTGTAATGGTCTTCTTCTGCAATACGTATTCTGTGTCTTTTCTGCACTCTACACAAAAATCCATTCTTCTTTTCCCTGCCATGATAGCTACCTCCATCTATTGAAAGCAATATGTAAGCGGATGCCTCTGTCTGTGAAAAGAGATCACAATGACAAAACCGGTTTCCAGATTATTCATCTTAATGTATAATGGGACAACCGTTTCTTCTGTTCCATTCCTCTCCAAAAGTGATACCTCCTTGCCGAAAACATATAATCGTTCCTGCTCAAATCCTTTATGTTCGTTCTGCAATATGCATGAAAAATTAATTGGCTCCAGGCTCAATAGAATCTCCCTGGCCCCTGCTTCGTCTATCACGTAATCCAGAAATAAATCAATATTGTCCTGCCGCTTCGAATTCCTCGCAATTCTGTATCTGTCCTTTTTTACTGCATCCTTCACCTCCGAAAGATATGCTTCGATGTCCTTCCATGTAATGTTCAATATATTCTCCTCTTTAGAATATGATTGGATTTCTGTTTTTTTCTATCATCAGTTTAAGTCAATGATAGCATTTTGTCAATACCCCATCAATGATATTTATACTCTTTTAATATCAGATCTCCTACTCTCAATTATTTCAACGTCTCCAATTCCCTGATACTCTCTATAAAATGCTGTTCTACCGGTGATAGCAATTCATCCTGCTTCTTCCGGTACTTTTTATATTCCTCATGAGCTTTGTCAATTGCCTGTTTATGTGTCACACGGCCTCTTGTCGTCAAAATATCCCGTCTGGTCATTTTCAGGTAATCATCAATCGTCTCCAGCCAGTCCTTCATATACATCGGTTCATGCGCCAATGCCCTCACTTCCGCAATATCAAGATACGCCGACACGATTTTATTCAGAGCATCCAGCTCAGCCTGTGTCAGATAATTCTTTGCAATTTCCGTATCAGAACGCTTGATCTGCTTCCCTTCCCATGAGGTCAGTCTATAATACTCAATATCTCTGGACACCTGACGTCTGCCCTCCGTTTGAACTGTTGCAAATTTTGCAACAGTTGCCTCCTGTCTCAGTTCCCCCTCCGAAAAAATATTTTTTATGTGCCTGGATATCGTTGATTTATCACGCTGAAACAACTCTGCTATCTGATCAAGCGATAGCCAAACCGTATCCTCATCAAAGGTGACTTCTATTTTTGTGAGTCCATCTTCTGTGGTATACATGATAATATTGGAGTTATTCATTTGCTTCACACTCCTTACGGTTCATACCTGTATTTTCCCGCAGTTTCTGCATTTTATTTTTACAGCCCATCTCATTTTTAACCGCCTCGGATTGCACACGGTTAAAATCCGGACTATGCAATCTCCCCATTTATAAATTTTTCCTTTCCAGCCGGTCCAGAATCCCGTCCACATCCACCCCCGGATGTGTCAGATACATTCTGCACACCTGCTCCGTAAATCTCTCGTCGATATGATTTCGTGCGGCGATCTCCGCGATCCTTCTTCCTGTATCCACATCCTTTATGATCTGCCGGATCAGCCCGTACATATCCTGTTTAGGAATCTCCATTTCTTCATCTGTGTTCAATATCCCCTTTCCCGTTGCGGGGATATCCAGGCAGTCAATCCTCTCCGTTTCCAGCCGATGCTTATCCGGATACAGCGTAAGAAGCATCATCGTGACCGGAAGGCGGAATCTCCTTGGCCCGCAGCTTCCCGGATTCAGGCAGACTGTATTTCCCAGACGCCCCACCTCATATTTATGGGAATGTCCGCAGATGATAAGATCCACTTCCGACAAATCTTTTCGGATCTGTTTTCTGTCATGGATCATATAAATGCGAAATCCGAAGAGTTCCACTTCCAGCTCTTCCGGCAAATGCTCCGGCAGTTCCGCCCATCCGGCTTCAAATTTATCTGCCTGGCCGGCTTTAGATTCTTTTGCGCAGCTCTTCGCGTCCTCTGCGCAATCCTGGCTCTCTGCCTCACGTGCATAAAATCCCCTGATCCGTCCCGAATCCACATTTCCACGAACCGCATATACATCTCTGATCTCTCTGAGCTGTCTTAGGACCTCCGGCTTTCCAACATCTCCTGCATGCAGTATGAACTCACAGGTTCTTAAAACCGCTGCAGTCTCCGGCCGTAAAATGCCGTGTGTATCTGAAATCACTCCGATGCGGTGTCTATCCATCCTTTTTACCTCCTGCCGCTTTCTTCTCCCTACATTTTTCGGCCCGTCCGCTTCAGAACACCAATTCTTGCTGCTCCATCACTTCAATCTGGGACACCACCATGGTCTCCGGCTCATTTCCCCGCAGGTGATTGGCCCGGAGGTACTGCATGCCATTGCGCAGGCTTGCCGCGATCAGATTGAGCACGTAGATATTGTCAAACCGGTTGTAAATGCTGTCCCCGCCAAGCCCGGTCAGGCAGATGAGCTGGGTGTTGGTCTTTTTCGCCACATCCATGAGCGGCTTCAGCAGGTGGGATGCATTGGTCTGGGCAAATGGGTTGTCCATAAGCAGCACCTTTCCTTCGTTGCGGTCGGCAAAAATGTCCGTCTCGTCCTTGCGCATGTAGTACAGCAGACTGGACAGGATTACGAATGCCGACAAAAATCCTTCCCCGCCGGAGTTTTTTGCCACCTCGGCCCAGGTGATGGGGTATTCCCGCTGAGCCTCGATCTTGTAGAGGCGGATCTGCACATTGCCGATGCCCACCACCGTATCGTACAGATTTCTTGTGGTCATGCGGGTACCAAAATATTCCTGGGCATTTTCATTTCGCTCAAAGATGCCGATCCCCTTCTGGGTCAGTTCATCGATCAGATCCTGCAGCCGGATGTGGTACAGATTTTCGTTTTCCTCCCATACCGGAAGCTGGATCTTCAGCATCTTGATGGCGCGCTCCCGGACCGTGATCGTGGAATTCTGGTCGATCCTGCCGAGGTTGCGGTGAACCTCCTGGAGATAGTCCTCCAGCAGTTCCGCAATCTTCTGCTTCTCCTTCTCTACCACGGAAATATCCACTTCCAGCTTTTCCATCAGGCTGTCGTAGGACTGGATGGTGGTTTCCATCTGGCGCTGCACCTGCCCCGCATCGTCGGACAGCTCCAGCATGGCCTCCAGCGGCTTCTTATAATAATCCTCCTGGAAATGCTCATCCCGCACGATCTGGTTCAGCACACGGACCAGCTGCTCCTTCGCATCCTGCCTGGATTTCAGGCACTGATTATAGTCCCGTATGAGGATGCCTTTAAAATTCCGCAGCTCCTTCGCATTCATTTCCAAAAAATTTTGCTCCCAGACTACCGGTTCTTTTTTCTCAAATTCACTATATTCGGCCAATGCGGTCAGGTTTTCATCCAGACTGTGGAGACGCTTCTGCAGCTTGTCCGCAGTATTTTTCAATTCCTTTTCCTGATATTTCAGCTGGTTCTTCCGTGACTCAAAATCCTGGTTCTGGATCTCGGCTTTGGGCAGAGGCTCCTCCTGGCCGCACTCTGTCCGCATCCGTTTCAGAAGATCCGCCTTCTGCTGAGTGATGACGGCGATCCGCTTATCCTCCTCGTTCCAAAGGGACTGCTTGGTCTGGATCTTCATCCGGCGGTCTTCCAGAAGGACTTCCTGACGTGATTCCTCTTTTCGGTTGTAATGGGTGTCCTGCCATGCATTCCCTGTCAGGCCGTATTTCTTCTGTAAATGTGTCAATTCCTGATCCGCGTCCCTGTACCGCCTGCCGCTTAGCTGCTCCTGGCGCTCCAATTCCTGTATCTCCAGCGAAACCGTAGCAGTGACCGCCGCGTATCTGGCTTCCATATCCGCCACGATTCTCCGCAGATTCAGCCGAATCTGAGCCGCAGACTTTTCTGCACCGGGTTTTGCCGCCGCATCATCCGCAGCCGCTCCGCCAGCCTCTGCCGCTTCCCACAGCCCGCGCCAGTCCTCCCCGGCTTCCTTCTCCTTAAGCTCCGTATACTCCTCATACCTCCGGTACTTCCGAACCGCTTCCTGCTGCTCCTCTTCCTCCCGGAGCAGCGCGTCCCTCTCAGCCTCCAGCGACTTCTGCCGGTCCTGCAGCTTTTCCAGTTTTTCCCTGGACAGCTTCTGCTGATCCGTAAGCCGGCTCATTTCCTTCCTGCACAGCTCCAGCTCCTGCCGGAAACGCACATATTCCTCATACGCGCCCCGCAGCTCCTGGAAATCTTCCGTTTTCCGCCGCTGCCGTTCCAGCCCCTGGTCCGTCCTGCGGATCTCCTGCTCCTGGCGTTCCATCTGTTCTTTTCGTTCCGTCAGTTCCTGGGAAACCGCCCGGATCTCCTCGTCCGTAACCCGGATCTGATCCGCCAGCTCTGCCAGACGCTTCTCATTCTCCCCATAGCTTTCCCGGCTCACCGACTGGTTTTTCACCTGCTCCTGCCGCTCAAAATACTGCTGGTATTCTTCCTGACGGATCCGGATTGCCTCCTGCTTCCGCGCGATCTGCTGCTCCTTTTCCGCGACCAGGTCCCGAAGCTTTTCTTCATCCAGAAGATTTTCATTGAACAGGACATAGAAGCTGACGTCCCCGAACCTGCGGACATTTCCCGTCTCCTCCCTGTCCCGTTTTTCCAAATGCTCCCGCAGGATGATGGGGATCGGAAATGATGTGCAGATATTTCCCGTATGGCGGGACAGCTTTTCCAGCTCCTGCTTCGACAGGATCAACCCATATGGTAAAAAGGGATGGCTGCGGACCAGCTCCTGATTTTCTTTTTCCGGATATCCGTTCTTTTTCAGCCATTCCATCCCGTAAACGACATGGATTCCAAGCCCCGTCAGCTCCGCCTCCAGCTCCTGGGGCAATTCCAATACCTGGCCCTTCGTCAGCCGCTGGTATTCCTTCTGCAGACTGTCCTCTTCCTTTTCCAGATTTCGGCGGAGTCCTGCGATCTCCGCCAGTTTCCGCCCGGATGCGTGAAGGATCTTTTCCCTGTCAAACAACTCTTTCTCGTCCAGGTCCAGATATTTCAGGATCACCCTCCTGGCTTCCAGTTCTTCCTCATACAGGCTCCGTGTCCGGCTCTGCTGCTCCTGCTCCGCCTTCCTGCGGATCTGCTCCTCCCGCATGTCCGTCAGCTTCCGCTCCCGGCTCCGCTGGGTTTCCTTCGACATCTCCAACGCCTTTTTCGTTTTCAGGCGTTCCCGCCCCAGCTCCTCCATCCGGTTTTCCTGGGCTTCTTGAAAGATTTCCATCGTTCCCGGCTCATATTCTCCTAGGATATTGCGCACAAAATGCTCCTGATACCGGGTGTTGAACTGCTCCTCCTGCCGGTCATAGGACTGCACCTGGCTTTTCAGCGCGCCTTCTGCCGATACCCGCTCCCGAAGCCGCTCTTCCAGATCGGACTGGATCTGCTTTTCCCGGGAAATGCTTTCTTCTGTCTCTGCAATGCCCCGGCTGTTTTCCAGCTGCCTTTTCCCGTTCTCCTCCAGTTCCTTCTCATAATGACAGCGCAGCACATAGCCCAGGCGGTTCCGCTCCGGCTCCAGGTTCACATTTTTCTCCTGCGCCACCCGAAGCCGCTGCAGGGCCTCGTCCCACTCCGCCTTTTCCTCATCCACAAGCCGCTGCTGCTTCGCGCAGGCCAGCAGATGGAGCCGATGGGTGATCTCCTCCGCTTCCCGTTCCAGCGCTTCCTTTTCCATGGAGACCATGTCCCGGTTGCTCAGATGAAAACGCATCTGCTCTTCCAGCTGGTGGATCTCGCCGGACAGCTTTTCATATTCAATATGGGCGATCTCCGCAAGTACCTGTTCCATCTGCGACAGGATATCCTCGTGCTCTTCCTTTGTCACAGCCTGCAGGCGTTCCAGCTCCCCGATAAAATGAGCCACCAGGTTTTCCTGCTCCTGTTCCTTCTGCTCCCCTTCCCGGTAAACGGACAGCTTCTCCTGAATCCTCTGCGCCTCCTGCTTAAACAGGCGGATGGTATCCCGGCGCTGAATCTTGGAACGGTTGTCCTTATACTGGCCCACATATTTTTCCAGAATGCTCTGAAATTCCTTCATCCGATTCCGCTCTTTATTCAGCTTGCTTTCCACTGCGTCCAGAAACCATTTTTCCACCAGCCCCTTCTCGTCCCGGCAATCGGAAAACAGCTCGGAGAGGCCGGACTCCTTCAGGTTCACCTTTTTGATGATGCTCTCCCACTCCTTATAATGGATCTGGTATTCCTGCAATTTATCAAAATACTGCCTGGACTGCGCCCCGTTGTTCATATCGTAATAGAAAAACTGCAGGGAGCGATCCCGCTTATACCCTTCGAACAGCTGCCGGCAGGCCGAAAAATTTTTCAGAGTCATTTCCTTTTTTCCCTTTTCCACCACCGGGAGATGGTGGATGTCCTGCAGGCAGGAACCCCGGTATTCGCAGATGAAATTGACCATCTCCAGCTCTTCCCCGCTGTCGCTGTCCTGACTTCGGCGCACCATCATCCCGGTCAGCACGAAGCCTGCGTTCTGATCCAGAACCCACTCCACCAGGATAAAGGAGGGCTTGCCGGTGGTGAAATAACTCTCAAAGGGGCGGTCCTTGGCGTCCCGGTAGCGTTTGTGGACAAAGGGGGCGGTCAGCATCTGGACCAGGACAGATTTTCCCCCGCCGTTTCGCAGGGAGATCAGCGTGCTTTCGCCGTTGAAGTGGAAAGTCTCGTCACTGACCCGGATGGCATTGTTGTTGTAATTGATATTGATCAGACGGGCTGCGTTTATTTTGCTCATTCTATTTACCTCTACTTCTGTAACCAATTTGCGTAGCAAATTGATTGCCTGCTGAATGTAACCACTTGCATAGCAAGTGATTGCGTGCCCGCCATCTGCGAAGCAGATTTTTAATGCGGGCAATTCCCGTATCGTTTTTTCATACGATACTTTACACTACTTTTTCGTATTCCTATTCTTCCTGATGAACCCCAAGAACCCGCAGCACCCGCTTATAGTTGTTCTGGTTCAGCAGGTTCCAGTCCATAAAGTTGTCCAGCTTCTTTGTGGTTTTGATCATCTCGTCCTGCTCCACATATTCGATCAGTCCCTGCTTCTGCAGAAAGGTCAGGATATGGTGGAGAAAGCCCTCCTTCGTGGTCTTGGCGCGCGATCCCTTTTCATCGGATTTCAGCGCTTCGTAAGCTTCCAGCATATTGGAAAATGCGATCCCCGCCTGCTCCTCCTGATCCTCCGGCACATTTTCCGCGCCTTCCTTTAATCTCCGGGAAATGCAGTTCTGCAGCTCGCCCACGCGCATATATTCCCGGGCCTTACTGCTGCTTCCCTGTCCGTCAAAAAACTCCACAAGAAGGGTCAGGATCACAAACTGGGATAAATAGTAATCCTTATCCGTAGAATTGGATTTGCAGAGCACATTTTTCAGCTGGGCCTTGGAAAAGCCGAGGAAATGATTCTCCTCCTTCGGGATCAGGTAGATCACGTTTCCGTAACGCTCGACCGTGCTCTGGGCCGCCTCCCCCTGGGACTTGACCAGGTTCTGGATCTCTTCCTGCTCCGCATATGCCTTGAACAGCAGGGCTTCCTCATCCTCCCGCAGCTCGTGATGTTCCAGAAGATAATAAAAAATCTCCTGGCTGATCCTGATATCTCCAAATTCATATGCCATGAAAATCACCTCTCTCTTTCTTCTCCCAAATATGCGGTTACAATTCGCGGCCTGACCAGCCGCAAATCATCACGAATCTCCTATGCCCCTTCATGAAAATCAACACAGATCCGCACATTCGAACACCGGATATCCTTCCGTTCCCCGTTTTCATTCCGGATCCCCGCAAAGGTCACTGCCCCGTCCTTTTCCAGGCGTTCCACCCGGATCCGCCGGACATCCGCAAATTCTGGATTTTCCTCAGTCAGCTGCAGCAGCATCTCATTGAGCTGAAATTCCCCCTGCTGGTCCTGGATGAACTGGCTCCGCTCCTTCCTGAGCACATCAAGCTCCATTTCCCGGTTCTTGATCAGCTCCACCATGATCTCCTTGAAAATCTCCACATTGGGGATCAGCCGGTCGCGGACCTCCGCCTGTTCCCGGATCTGCTCCTCCACCTGTTCCAGGGTGATCTCCCCATTTTCCGCGCGGACAGCCTGTTCCAGCAGTCCGGTCAGGCTCTCTTCATAGCGTTTCAGCTTTTCCCTCCGGAGACGTTCCTGTTCCTGCTCCCATGCTTCCTCATCAAAATCGATCTGCTCCTGGATATCTTCCTCTGTCTGCCTACGCACCGGGCGCTGCAGCTGGAACGCCTTGTTCAGGTTGTAGACCTTCTCCGCGTCCTGATTGAACAGAGGCCGCAGGAAATATTCCAGTTCCTCCAGAGCCGCCGGGTTTTCCAGAAGCTTATCATACAATTCTGTCCGCAGGGAAAACCGCCGGATCAATGACATCCGGGTCAGGTCTTCCAGCTCCCGTGTGTACAATGCTTTCAGGTCCAAATGGCTCCCCAGGATCTTCTGATGCTCGTCAATGGTGCGGTTCAGATACCACTCGATCTCCCGCAGGTGCCGGAGTTTTTCCTCCTCCTTGGGGCTGAGCCGCCGGACATTGATGTTGGTCTCTTCCAGCTCCTGCACGCGGCTTTTTACCATTTCCCGGTAGTTCTGAAATTTTTTCTTGGTATCGTCGATGGTCTCCAGATTTTCATGAAGGATCTGCTCATAATCACGGACCGAATAATTCAATGCATTTCTGCGTATCTTCCCCATGGCCTCCTGAATCTTCTGGAGCTGGATCCGAAGCAGGTTGAACACATTCTTGATCTCATCCACGGCTTTGTCATAGCTCTGCTTTTCCAGGTGCATCTGGAAGATCATCTCGTGGATGGTCAGCTTCATATTGTTCTCGATCTCCAGGGTTGCCAGCAAAAGATTGTACCCGTCATCCGTAAGGTAATAAGACGTGCGCTTGAAATCCTGATCCACATAGATGATCCTGTTCGCCACGTAGCTGATGTGCATGCTCTGATATGCGTTCTCTTCGAAGTCATAGCCGTCAAAATGCATGACCCTTCCCTCATTGGAAAGGATCACATTGACGATAAAGTCCCCCAGGCTGCGGCAGTCCTCATAGGACATGTCTTTCCGGAAATACTGGACGTTGATCGTATCGATATAGGCGCCGATATCGTCCATGGTACAGTTTTCCTCCTTCAGCGACTGCTCCATGATGTAGAGCATCACGGCAAAGATCAGGTTGAACTGCTCGTCCGTCTTCTGAAATCCATGCTGCTTCCAGGTCGTTTTCTGCAGGCTGTTCTGGATCAGAACTGTGTACAGCCCCACATTTTTCATCCTTCGTGGAAAATGCTTTAAAAATTCATACTGCATCTGATGATTCCTCTTTTATAAAAATCAATATGATTCACGGTGTCTTGCCTTCGCGAGAAGAAACAGCGGTTAAAAGTCCGAAATATTCAATATTTCCTGCGGAATGTACTTTCCCGCTTCCAGGATCCGGCGCATGGCCTCCGCGCATTCCGTGGAAAAATAAGAGAAAAAAACATCCCGGATATTCCGGTTCTGCATTTCCTTCGTCTCCGGCAGATCCCCCTTCTGTCCGGCCTTTCTCAGCATGGCCTCATATGCCGGAACGAAGGGGATGATCTCCCGGGAATCCCGGCAGAGTTCCGCCAGGCTTTCATAGATCCCGATCCCTTCATAGTCCAGATCCCCGAAATAGAAGATCCGGTTCCCCACCGCCTTCATATAGGGCTCCACACAGAGGTCAAAGTCCTGAAAGGATTTCCAGATTCTTTTCCCCGCGCCGTAGATCAAAGTTTGAATCCGCTCCCCCAGGATCGATTCTTTTCCCTCCTGCAAATGCAGGCGCATGCTGTAGAAGGTGTCCTTATTTTCCAGGATGAGCAGCTTCTGGGGCACGTCCCTGGTGTGGGAATAATAAGAAAGCGGCTCCGAAGTCCCGTACACATTCAGGAAATCGATCTCCAGCCCGCAGCGCTTCAGGATCCGCTTCCCCTGTTCCCTGGACAAAAACTTTTCCCGGTTCCAGATCTCGAAGCTGCGCTCATTGACCGATTCCTGATGCGCCAAAAGCTCCCGCCGTTCTTTCAGATAGGCGTTCAGCAGCAGGACCCATTTCCTGTCCTGCTCGTATACTGAAAGATGGTTCAGATAATAATCCACGGAAAGAAGCGGGACAAGCTGATACATCAGCTCTTCCCGCAGTTCTTCATAGTCCTTCTGTTCCTCTGTAAGCCAGTACTCCCGATACAGGGCCGGTGTCTTGCCGTTGGTGCCGGATGCCTTGACCGGCCGGATCTTTCCGGAATCCAGCAGGCCGCAGATATGGAAGCACTGGTCAGCGTAGTTTTCATTTTGATATGATTTCAGCAATTGTTCCAGAGAGATTCGCTTCACCGGCCGCCTCCTTCCCGATGGATGCTCCATCCGGCCAGAACCAGACAGCTCATAGGTTCCATTTCCGGCTGGACGGTACAGTATACTAGAGCTCATCGTAGAATTTATATCCGCTCCGGCTGTATTCTTTCACATAGCACAGCGCCCTGTCCGCCTTCTTATAGATCGCGTCATCCATCCCGGCAGGCGAGAACGCGATCCCGGTGCTGATCGCCACCTTCGGGAACCCGTCCCTGGACTTTCCAAGCTCCGTGCCGATGGAAACGAGCTTATTGATGATCGCGTCTTTGAGCTCCGGGGTAATATCTGTCATGATCACAGCAAATTCATCCCCGCCGATACGTGCGATATAATCGCTGGTACGGAACTGGTCCTGCAGGATCTTTGCCACTTTTTTCAGAACCAGATCCCCGGTATCGCGGCCGTATCCGTCAATGATCTTTCTATATTCATCCACATCCATCAGAAGCAGCGCCACCGGGGTCGTACTGGTCTTCATGATCTCCCGCAGCCGGTCAAAGGAATCCCGGTTGGCGATTCCCGTGAGTGTATCATGCTCCACCCTGTAGCGCAGCAATTCCTGGCTGGACGCATTGGCCTCGAAAATGTCGTTATAGGTCATGGCAAGATACCGGAACTCATAGGAACCCACGGCCTTCATCAGCCGCCCCTCTTTGATGCAGCTGATGAAATGCTGCAGCGGCCGCATGACCAGTACGATGTTCATGATGAACATCAGGAGATTCAGTACAAACAGGATGCTGATATACGCTCTCTGCTGTGTGATCATACTTTGCAGGGATTCCACGCTGACTGCCTGTCTCTCCCCGGTTTCCGCCACAATATCCTCCAGAAACAGACCGATATCCTCCATGATCCCGGCCTTTGCTTCCTGATAGGTTTCATTGAACACCATATCCTGGCCCTTGCTGAACATCTCCTCCGCGGAAAGCTCGCTATCCTCCGCTGTAAGCCGGATATCCTTTACTTCTCCGGGAAGGTTCTTCTCGTCTTCCCCTTTTGCAGAAGAAACCAGCTTCATCGCATAAAGCTCTCTCGAGATCAATTTATTGGAATTGAAAAGCGCTGCCTCCAGATATTCGCTCGCTTTCTGGCTGAAGGAAAACTTGCCCAGCTCGTCCAGAGCCCTCTCCCGGCGCCTTGTCTGATTCACTTCCTTCAGATAGGCGTCTATATACTGGAGATCCGAAGTAACGGCGTACAGCCGCACCTCCTCTGTAAGATAATCGGAGCCTTCCCGTACAAGCGCCGCATTTTTCTCACAGGCAATATAGTCATTCGTCGCCGCGACCAGCTCGTCATACCGGAGAGAAACCTGTATCGTTGCGTAAATGACCAATATATATAATATACATGCCATCAGGATCATCACACCGTTGACCGTGCGGATCCTGATACCTTTGACCGTTTTCTGCTTTTCGGCTTCCATAGCATTTCCCCCTTTATATGTAACCAATTTGCGCAGCAAATTGATTGCCTTCTTGCCCGCCATCTGCGAAGCA
>CAYQBE010000096.1:0-19194 GCA_964415625.1 uncultured Clostridium sp. | reverse complement strand
ACCCACGTATCCAGCTTGGAAGGCTGGTGTTCTACCATTGAACTACACCCGCATAATCTATAGATTCAGTTTTACATTAAATACCGGAATCCTTAATATGTGGACTCCGGTATCTCTCACCGAGTGCGGAAGAAGAGACTTGAACTCTCACAGGATAAACTCCCACTAGAACCTGAATCTAGCGCGTCTGCCATTCCGCCACTTCCGCTCGACGAATGATAGTATATCATATACCCTGATATTTGTAAACCCCTATTTTGAAATATTTTAAAATTTTCATATTTTTTGTAAATTCATGTAAATGAGAATATGGAAAAACCGTATTGCTATCCTCGTTGGTTTCTCTGCTCTGATATATCCGGAAATACTGCGATCAGCTGTTCTTAATAAACGTCGTACTGCACTTCGGGCACTTGACCTCAATCTTTCCTTTTCCCCTCGGAATCCGGATCTTCTGCTTACACCCCGGGCATCTGTAGATGTGGTAGACTTTTCTCTGCCGCAGCATGGAAATCTGCTTCCGGAAGAATCTGCGGATCCCGCTGGTGCGGGTCAGGAATGCCTGATTCTGGGCATAACATTTTGTTACATTTTTTGAGATCAGCCGGTAATAGCAGTAGATGATGACTGACCATCCGATCAGAAAGCAGACCAGGCCGGTATTCTTCCCCGTGAATGCTGATGAAATAAAGATCATGACCAGACCTGCTGCCATGAGAAACTTTGTAAGCGCATCCGCCCCATAGGCTCCATATCTTCCCTGCATAAAATGTATGATTTTTTCTTTCATTGCCAGCCCACCTTTATGTTTTTTTATCTGAAATCTCCGACAGTCAAAAGCTCCGCATACAAACCGAAGCTTTTGACTGCCGGATTATGAATTTGTATGACTGCTATTTTCCACTGTTTTTTGAAAATTGTCAATAAATTTCATATAAAATCTTATAAAATCGACATAATGCAGTCATTCCCGAACCATACACTACGCTGCACATCCACTGCCATCATTTTCACTCTGTCTCTTCCGGCTCCTCTACATTCAGGATGTTATCACACACATCCACAGAGATCAGGTACACGATCCGGGAATCGTTCAGCATGACATACCGGTTCCCTTCCCCGTCCTCTCCGCCGATATACAGTGTCAGGACCTGTTCTTCCTCGTCCTTTGTATAGGTTGCCTCCACGGTAGTCCGGGAAGCTTCATCCAGGCCGAAGCCCTTCAGGTCTTTATCCTCTACGGAATAATCCGCCGCAGAGCTTAAGGTGACCACACCGAGACCGCCTGCCACGGCAGCAATATTTTTCGCGTCATCCTCATTTTCCGAATCGTATGTGGTCGTCTCGCCGCCGCGCGTGATCACTTCCTTTTTCAGGTTGCCGCTCCCGATATTCGGATAATCGTCCAGCTGCGCCATTTCCTCCAATGTATGCTGCAGCGTTCCGGTTACGGAACTGCTGACGGTGTAAACTTTTTCCGTTGTTTTGTTCAGAAGATAATAGGCTTCATCCACTGCGTTTCCAATACTCAGTTCCGTTTCCTTTCCGTCCGCGTCCGTCAGCTTCACTGTATAGGCCGGGGCATCCAGGCCGTAAGCTTCCAGATCATCGCCGTCTTTCAGCTCCCGCAGAGCTTCCAGCTTTCCAAAGGATGAGACGATCTGTTCCGGGTAGGTCTGGGCCAGCGGGAAATCCGGATCCTGCTGATAGATCCAGGTGTCCTCCTTCTTTTCAAATGTGAAGTCACCGCTTTCTGACTTATAGCTGACCGAGTTCACTTCGCTGATATCCGTTGCATAGATCTTTGCCGCTTCCTCCTCGGCTTCCTGCTTTTCTTCCTGCTTCTGGTTATGATTTTTCATCAGGAAAAGTATCACCAGAAGCAGGGGCAGGATCAGAAGAAGGCACAGCAAACGTTTCTTTTTTTTCTCCATAGATTCCTCCTGCTGTTTTACGCTTTTCTTCGTTTAAACCATACGGTGAATCCTCCCGCAAGGATCACCAGCGGGATTCCAAAAATCGCGAACAAGCTCAAAAGTCCGACATGCTGGATCGTATTATACTGTACTGCCAGGCTTCTCGGCTCAATGGACAGGTTTTCCACACCGTCAAAGTTTGCCGTCACCGCATTCATAAACAATGTGGTATTTTCCAGGGTTGTAAATGTTTCCGTAAGCTGGGAATCGATCATATTCGCCGAGGAGATCACGGTCAGGCGGGTCTCCTTTGTTTGGTCGTCCGCATCGTCGGCATTCGATGCCGCGCCGTCGCTGTCTCCGCTGTTTTCCGCGTCATCCCCCGCGTCCGGAGTATCTTCCGCGTCCGTCTTTCCTGCCTCATCGGCGGCCTCTTCCGCCGGCTCATCTCCATTCCCGCTCACCGTCTCCGTCGCCACAGCCCCCAGCGTATAGGTTCCGTCTGTCTGCGTTTCCTCGGTCACAGCCGCGCCGGTATTGCTGGTGGTCATAAAGGAGGTGGTGGATATCGTATCCCTGGCCGGATCTGTCAGATTCAGCCCATGGGCATTGATCAGCAGCACCATTTCCGAAGCCATGCCTTTCGCCATGTCCCCGCTCACGCTTAGCATCGGGAAGATATAAAACGCGTTTCCCTGGTAGCAGCGCTGGGGATCCGCAATATAGCCG
Organism: uncultured Clostridium sp.; assembly: GCA_964415625.1. Taxonomy (GTDB): domain Bacteria; phylum Bacillota; class Clostridia; order Lachnospirales; family Lachnospiraceae; genus Schaedlerella. The sequence goes on along the minus strand of CAYQBE010000096.1, from coordinate 16,549 downwards.
TCTGCGGCCTCCATACCGTATTCCTTCATGACAGCCGCCAGGTTGGGCAGCTCCGTGGTGTTGGTCTCTCCCAGCAGAAGCATCATCTTGCCGCCCTCTGCCAGATAAGAAAGCACCGCATCCCTCTCCTCCTCCGTCAGGTCATTGGCCGGCGCATTCATCAGAAGCAGATCACAATCCTCCGGGATATCCTGATTCATCAGCAGATTCCACTCCGATACCGTATAGTTGTTCTTATCCATCAGCTCGGTGATATTTGCTGGAAGCGTGCTCTCTCCATGTCCGGCGGTACGGTAAATCTGCTTTTCTTCTTCGCTGGTCACATAATTGACCGCGCTGGTAAGCTGCCCCTCTCCGTCGAACTCATTTTCCGAAATGCTGCCTGTATAATAATAGGAAGAATAGTCTACCACCACGATCTGGTCAAATGTCACCGCCGTGGTTCTATCCGTCTCTTCACAGGATACAATGATCGAATTTTCAGACGCGTCATAATCCTGCAGTGCGGAAGGATGCAGCACCGGATCGATCCATTCCACTTTGATCTGTTTTGACAGGGAAGCATACTTGCTCAGAAATGTCCGGATCCTTTCGTCCGTCTCCTCCTGCACGGCAAGCACCGTAAATTTCACTTCCGTATCCAGATCCTTCAGGAAATCCCTGCTCGTATCTGTAATCTCGTAAATCTTTGAATTGCTGACGTCAATGCTGCGGTATTTCTCCGGAAGCTGACCAAAGATCAGATTGACCACAACCACGATCGCAACCACCACTGCCGTCAATCCCACGCTGTACATCCCATGCGTTGTTCCTGTCGTATGAAATAATCTTTTCATTTTTTCCACGGTCTGTTCCTCCTAACTCCAACGTCTTTTCTGGATCGTCTGTACGGTCAGGAATATAAATACCGTAATCACAGACAGATACAGGATGATCCCGCTCAGATCCACGATATGATTCTGCGTAATTCCCGTAAATACATCCGCAAAGGCAAGCTTTCCAAGCAGCTTTGACAGCAGATTTTCAAACAGGCCGGGCTTCACAAGGTACGCGATGACGCACCCGATCACGCAGACTGCCTCCAGTACGGCGCCCAGCACCCAGTTCAGCGTCATTTGCCAGATATACAGAATGATCACGCTCAGAATAAGCAGCAGCCCCACCAGACAGCCGGAAGCTGAGGACGGCAGGAAACTTACAACTCCGTTCCACAGGTACAAAAGCAACAGGACTCCGAAGGTACTGACAAAAGCAATGATCTGGCTCTCTGTCAGGGTGGACAGAAACATGCCGATGGCAAGGTACACACAGCCCAGCAGGAAGAATACCCCGATGGAAATATAATCCACCTTTAGGTACGCCGTCCCGTTCATTTTTATGATCAGCGGAAACAGGCAGAAGATCACGTTGGGCACCGCGACCACGGTGGCCATCGCAAAATATTTCCCCAAAACCACCTTCGTCAGGCTGACCGGAGCTGTCAAAAGGAGCTGATCCGTCTTGTTCTTCCGTTCCTCTGAGAAGCTCCGCATGGTGATCAGCGGGATCCCTACGATAAAGACGATCAGGGAACCAGATAATGTATAGGAAAAATATGGATACCCCGCGGTCAGGTTATAGGCTGTAAAATAAATTCCCGTAAACAGTACCAGAAACGCAACAAATACGCATCCGATCATCGACTGAAAGTAGGAACGCAGTTCCCTTTTATAAATCGCCAGCATCTGCAGCCGCCTCCTCTCCCTGTGTCAATTCCATGAATACCTCTTCCAGGCTTGCTTTGGATGTCTTCAGCATGAGGAGCGGGCAGTCTGCCTTCGCAAATGCAAGGAATATGGATTCGCGGATATCCTTCTCCCCTTCGGATGCCGCCGCTCCCATCTCGATCTTCGCGTATGTCGTATGCTCCGCTGTCCTCTCCAGCTCCAGCTTTTCAATTCCGGAGACACCCCGCAGGATCCGCCGCACTTCTTCCGGTTCTGCTTTGGTCTCGATCTCCAGATTGTTCTGCCCGGCCATCAGATGCTCCAGGTTGTCGGGCGTGTCGCTTGCCACCAGCCTGCCCTTGGAAATGATCATGATATAGTCGCAGACCTCCCGCACCTCGGCCAGGATATGGGAGCTGAGGATCACCGTGTGCTCCTTTGCCATGTCCCGAATCAGTTCCCGGATCTCGATGATCTGCTTGGGATCCAGCCCTACGGTGGGCTCATCCAGGATGATGATATCCGGGAATCCCAGGATGGCCTGGGCCAGCCCCACCCTCTGGCGGTAGCCCTTGGACAGGTTCCTGATCAAACGATAATCCACATCCTTCAGCTTCGTGATCTCCATCACCTGATCGACTGCGTTTTCCCGCTCTTTCCTCGGGATCTCCTTTAACTCTGCCGCAAATTCCAGATATTCCTGTACGGTCATATCCATGTACAGGGGCGGAAGCTCCGGCAGATACCCGATATGTTTCTTGGCTTCCTCGGGTTCCTTCAAGATATCATGTCCGTCGATGACAACCTCGCCCTCCGTTGCCCCCAGATAGCCGGTCATGATGTTCATGGTGGTTGATTTTCCGGCGCCGTTCGGCCCCAAAAAGCCGTAGATTCTCCCTGGTTCCAGCTGAAAATCCAGGTGATCTACGGCAAGATGGGTTCCATATTTTTTCACTAAATTCTTTACCTCGATCAAATCCTTACCTCCCTAGCGATGTGATGTGTTCCATAGGTATGTAAAAGAACCGCATACAGAAAGCCTGCCACTGGCAGCCTTTCTGCATACGATGATATAAAAATAACCTGGTCAAGCTTTATCTCTGTTCAGGTTATTTTTGTACGGTTATTAAGGTAGCAAATGTTTGTGAAATTTTTGTGTATGAAGTGTGAGAATGTTGTTTACGTTACAGGGTACATGTCATGTTCTCTTACATTTTCTCCGCATAAGCACGGACGATCTCCATAAATGCCTCCCCGTACTTATCGTACTTCACCTTCCCGATACCGTTGATCTCCAGCATGGCGTCCTGGGTCGTCGGGAGAAATGTACTCATTTCCTTTAAAGTCTTATCCGAAAAAATAATATACGGCGGGACGTGTTCTTTCTGTGCAAGTTCGTAGCGGTATTTCCGAAGCTGCTCGAACAGGTCCGGATATTTTGCGTCCACGGCTGTTTTTTTCTTCTTTTCCTGTCCCTTGGATATGGTTCTTTCCTGCTCTTTCGGTAGCTTTAGGATCACCCGGAAAGAGGAATCTGCCGCATACCCCGGCATGATGTCCTGCGCTTCCGGAGCATCCGCCTTTTTCGCTTCCTGCTGCTCCCAGCGCTCCAGCAGCTCCCGCCCACTCTTTGTCATTTTCAGCACCGGATAATCGCTGGTCGTGAGGAACAGATATCCCTTGATCAGCATGTCATTCAGAATCTGCCGCAGCCGGACCAGCGTCCGTCCTTTTAAGCTGCCATACTCCGGATTCTGGTTCAGACGGAACTGCCGCACCTTCGCCGTATCCGAACCGTGCACCCCGTCCAGGACGGCATTGATCCCGTAGCGCTCATGGCTGGTCAGCACCATGCGGATGATATGGCAGGCGTCTTCTGTCACGTCGATATCTTCAAATTCTGTCCGGCAGTTTTCACAGTTACCGCAATAATTTCCGCCGTACTCCCCGAAATACCGCAGGATATATTCCCGCAGGCATTCATTGGTAAAACAGTAAAATGTCATTTTCCGGAGGCGCTCCTGATCCCGCTCCTTGATCAGCTCCCGCTCTTCCTCATCCAGCTCGCTGTTCTCCGCCTGCGTCCCGATGAGGAATTCATTGATCCGCACGTCCTGTCCAGAATAGTACAGCAGGCACTCCGCAGGCTCACCGTCCCGCCCGGCACGCCCAGCCTCCTGATAGTAGCTTTCAATATCCTTGGGCATATTGTAGTGAATGACATAACGCACATTCGATTTATCGATACCCATGCCGAACGCGTTGGTTGCCACCATCACCGGCCTGCGGTCGTAGATAAAATCCTCCTGGTTCTGCCGCCGCTCCGCATCCGTCAATCCGGCGTGATAGCGGGTCACCGGGTAGCCTGCCCTTCTTAAGTCCAGTTCCACTTCTTCCACAGTTTTCCTCGTATTACAGTAAATAATCCCGCTTTTTTCCCTGTTTTTGGATAAATAGTCCAGAAGCTGTGCCTTCTTATCCTTTGGTTTTTTGACCACGAAGTATAAATTTTTCCGGTCATATCCAGTGACCACTACCGCCGGGTCGTGGAGCCCCAGGATACAGAGGATATCTTCTTTTACCTGCTTCGTGGCCGTAGCCGTATAGGCGGCGATGACTGGACGCTTCGGCAGCATCTTGATAAATTCCACGATTTTCAGATAACTGGGACGGAAATCCTGTCCCCATTGGGAAATGCAGTGTGCTTCGTCTATCGCTGTCATGGAAATCTCAACCTCCTGCACCAAAGACTGGAAGGAATCTGTCATCAGACGTTCGGGCGCCACATAGATGATCTTGTACTGACCCCGGCGCGCATTTTCCATGGCTTTGCGGTACTGGCCTTCGGTCAGGGAGCTGTTGATGTAAGCCGCATGGACACCGGCCTGGTTCAGGGCGGCCACCTGATCCTTCATCAAAGAAATGAGGGGCGATACCACGATGGTGATCCCCTCAAACATCAGCGCCGGAACCTGAAAGCAGATGGATTTTCCCGCGCCTGTCGGCATGATCCCCAGAACATCCCTGCCGGAAAGGGTACTGTCAACTAAGGTTTCCTGGCCTTCCCGGAAGGTATCGTAGCCGAAGATATTTTTTAAGATTTCGTATTTTGTGCTCATTCTTTTTTCCTTTATAGTAATGGCTTCATCACTTATATTATCATTTTTTACTTTTCTATTCTCATTTCTATATCCATTTTCAAGCTCATTCAATTCAGTCTCTCGAAATACTTTACGTGCAAAATCCTTGTTCAGCCGGTGCGGCAACATTGCCGGCCAACAAATTTTTTATATTTACTTGGAAGTCCCATATCTCACCATGCCTTTCCGTCCCATCCAACTCTGCTTTTTTATACTACCATGCGGTATACAAAATAGCAAGCAAATGAGCCTATCCTAAAAACAAAGCTGCCAGCCCCTTCTTTTCTCAGGTCTGACAGCTTAATATCATGGAAGATCACTTATTCTTCTTCCCAAAATGTCTCATATAGATTCTGCCCGGCAGCCATTCTGTCCGAATGAAGTTCTAACCTGTCCATCCGTTTTTCTTCCAGGCTCTTCCTTCCCTCCAATGACTCTTCCGCTTCACTTGATCGTATTGGATCCGCTGCCGCAACTCCCGTCTCCCGCTTACTCGTCCGGATCTCATTCGTAATCTCTTCCAGCTTCTTTTCCAGCATTTCCACATGCTCTTCCGAAGCTCCGCTGTCGCCGGACGTCCCTTTCATGAGCAGCAGCGCATTTTGAATCGACTGCTTTTTTGTCTCCAGGGTCTTCTGCTGCTTCTCTGGCGTCTTCTGCATCCCCGGATTCAGGCGTTCCGCCTGTCCGGCGCTTTTCATCATTTTCAACGGGTTTACATAATTTGGTCTGATACTGTTTACCATAAGCTTTCACCTCCGCTTTTTTAAATCCTTTTCTGTTCATTGCGTATATCGGATAGATTTCCTTTCAAAAAAGTGGATTCCCGTCAACGGTCGCTCTCCTTTCGTAAACGGCGCCGCCCCCAACGCAGGAATGGACTGCGAACGCTTATTACTACTCAATTATGAATGCCCAGGCACAGCAGCACCGTCAGCCGAAATTTCCCGCCGCTGTTCTCAATTTCCATCGTCCCTTCGTATTTTTCAACCGTATGCCTGATATTATTCAGCCCGGTCCCGTACTCCATCCGGCTCTGCGCCGGAATCATCGTATTTCCGACTTCCATGAGCAGAAAATAATGCCGCCTCCGAACCGTGACAGAGATCTCCGGCTGCCTTCCTGTAACCTCCGCACAGGCATGCACCGCATTGTCCAATGCATTTGCCAGAATGACGCACAGATCGATATCCTCCACACCGCAGTCCCGGGAAATCTGTACGTCGTGTTTCACCTCGATGCCGTTTGACACGGCGAAGCTGAACTTTTCCTGCAAAAGAATATCGAGAATCGGATTGCCGGTTTCGATGCCGATGAGCAGACTGTCCGCAGAGCCGCACAGCTTGTCAAAATAGTTTTTTGCCTCATCATAGTTCTTTTCCCGGATCAGACCGGACAGCACGAGAAAATGGTTGTTGATATCATGCTGAAATGTGCGGGTATTCCATCAGATCACCTCATTCTTCAAATAGTCCAGAAGCCTTTGCATAAACTCGGACTGTTTCCTGCGTGATATCAGAACCCGGTCACCGTTTGAGACCAATGCCGTTCCTTTTTCCTGAGCGGCCACACAGCTCATGTTGATGAGATAGCTTCTGTGGCATCGGAAAAAACGCCCGTCCAGTTTCTTTTCCAGCATGTCCAGCGTTCCGGAATACTCATAATCGTCCCCTGCGGTATGAATGCAGACCCGGTGGTCAAACACTTCGCAGTATAAAATGTCACGTATGGGAAGGATGTGCGCTTGTCCGGATTTTACGAGTGCCAGAGACCGATCGTCCGCCTGCCCGGCCCGATTCACCGCCCTGTCCATGGCCTGATACAGACGTTCCTCCGTCACCGGCTTGAGCAAGAAGTGCACGGCATCCACCTCAAACGCGTCTACTGCATATTCCCGGTAGGATGTGATAATAATGATGCGGCTGCCAGGAAGCCGCTTTGCCGCTTCCAGTCCGTTCATGCCGGGAAGCACCAGATCCAGAAGGATCAGGTCGAAAGGGCGCTGCTCCTTCAGCAAGTCCTCGCCGGACGTAAAGGTATGGATCTCTGCCAGAAAATGTCTGGTTTTCAGGTATGCATCTGTTTTTTTGCGCAGCTCTTCCAGTAAATAGGTTTCATCTTCACATATGGCGATTGAGAACATGGATCTTTTCCCTCCTCAAATTAAGCATGGCTGTCCTGCCAAAAACAGCAAAACAGCCATGTTCTGAACATCTACAAGTATACTATAGACACTCTCTTAATTTCAAGATCCAGCTTTTCCTTTTATTTTTTATAGAAAGCTGACAATAATTCCTGCAAGAAGCCCTGTCACCAGAGAAATTGAAACCACGCCGGAAATAATGATCTTAGGCTCATAATACTGCCGCAACCGTTCCGCCGTGTCCTCTGAAATATCATACTTCGCACAAACGGCCTGCAGTGTATCCGCAGTCACCTTTTGGGAAGGCGGATATCCGACCATACATCCAATACTGACCGCAAAGCCTTCAAATATGTCAATCCGAAATATTTTTGACATAAGAAATCCTGAAATAATACATCCGGCAATCCCAAACAAAATCAGCAGAATAAAGTTTACGGAGACCGCCGCCACATCTGACAGATTCAGCGTCAAGAAATCTGATATCACCACCGCAAACATAAGGTCAAACATCAGCTTGGCCAGTCCGGACTTAGCCAGACAATTGTGTTCCAAAAGCCCGAATTCCGCAAAGCAGAAACCAAACAAAATATACCACAGGTATGAGCTCAATGACGTTACCTCATACAGCTTCACGGACAGGAAACAAATCATACCAAGCATCAGAAAGACATAGTAAGTATTATTTTTCAATTCCTCCGGGATTCGGATGAACCGTTGTCTCTCTGTTCTCTGTGTATTTGTCCCTTCTGTTCTTGCATCCGGAATCCGGTTCTCAGCAATCCTCTTTTCCATACTTTTCCTCATGGCCAGACTGCAAAGCGGATATCCAAAGATCAGCTGCATATTCATCAGACACAGCATCAGAGCAATCAGGCTCTCAGTTCCCTCCACTCCCTGAAGATGTGTTAAAAAGATCAGACCTGCCTGACCCCCGCCTGCAACTTCAACTGCTCCGTATACCGCCGTCCGGCTGTCCATAAAAAAGAAACCGGCCATTCCGCCGAGGATAAGGATGCATGCAATTGAGGCCAGGGAAATAATTACGGTTTTCCCTTCATCTTTGATGGAAGACAAAGACATCCCTGTCCCAAATCCCGCCAGTACAAAGGGCAGTCCAAAAGAATAGACCATCTGCGAAAAACCGCTGGTCTCCAAAATATCTTCCGGAATGATCCCCAACTGCCCTCCGAATATAATAAAAACAATCATCACCAAAACCAGGCTTGGTATTTTATAGTTTATCTTCTTTCCGATCAGTTCACAGACCGTAAAGATTCCACAGATTACTATAATTGCCTGGAAACATTCTGCAGTCATTTTTTCTCCCCATTATTCTGCACACCGTCATTTTAAATACGATAGCGAATACATATCCAGCCTTCTTGCATTTAGCAGCGGCAGTTCTTTCCGCACCTTTTCCACATATTCCAGATCCGCTTCATTGACCATATAACCAGGTTTTTCATCCATCTCCCGAACCACATTCCCCCACGGAGACACAATCATGGAATGCCCCCACGCAGTATAGGATGCTTTCGGATCCCTGGCAACCGAGGTGCCTATCATATAGCACTGGTTGTCCACAGCCCTCTGTCGGAACATGATCTCCCAGTGTGCCGGTCCAGTCGTCATATTAAAAGCCGCCGGCACAAGAATAACTTTTGCCCCCTGCTGGACCATCAACCGGCTCAACTCAGGAAAGCGGCAGTCAAAACAGATACAGATTCCCATTTTACCAAATTCCGTTTCAAACACTGTGCATTGATCTCCTGCCGTAAGCGTATCTGATTCCTTGAAGCACTGTCCGCCTTCGACTTCTATATCAAACAGATGAACCTTGCGATGCTTCGCAATCTGATTTCCCTCACGGTCAAATACATACGCCGTGTTATAGATCTGCCCCTGGTCATCCACCTCCGCTACAGATCCCGCCGCGAGATAAATATGATGCCTTTTTGCCAGTCCGCTGAGCGCCTGCCAGCTTTTTTCTCCCTCTTTTTCAGCATATACCGGAAAATTTTCGGTCTGATAAGGGCAGGTAAACATCTCGCCTGCCATCACCAAATCCGGCTTTTCGTATTTGATTTCATCCAGCAGCTGCTCCAACTGTTCTATGTTTTTTTCTTTTTCCCCAAATACTTTTGTCTGAAGCTGGGCAATCTTGATTTTCATAACATTCTCCCTCCTTCCCAATATCTACCAAAGCCTGCCGCGGCAGGAAATGTCCATTTTTCCGCTGATCTCTCCGTCTTCTTCAACCAGATACAATGTATCATACAGGTTCACCACCAGACAGATGTGGACCGGGATGATCCGAACCACATCCCCCACTTTCACAGCATCGTGAAATACTTTATCGTAAATGATGGCATGTTCATCATACATCAGATCGATATGTGTCTCCGGATATTCCAGAATCGTCCCCATACCTTCTACTGCACAGATTCCTTCGGAACGGCTCTGCATTGTCAGGCCTTTTGCCCCCACATCGAGGATCACCCGCTCCTCTGTCGGCTTGCTCATAACCGTAGCCGAAACTGTGGCTGCACAGCAGGACATATTATTGACCGCATTTGCCTGGGACGCATCCATAAAAATATAGGTTCCCGGGCGGATCTCCGTAATGCCTTCCAGAATTTCAGATTCATTTGCCAGGGATGGGGTCGAACCAATACTTACTACCGAGATATCAAATCCCATCTTCTTCGCAATATCCGCAAACATTAACGTGCGTTCCTGTGCAATTACAGATTTTCTCAGGCAGACCTCCACATCCGGCGCACTGTAACTGTCGCCGTCATGTGAAAACACACCTTTCAGGTGAATGTGCCTGCACTCCTGCAGAAACCGCAGCAACGCACGGAACTCTTCTTCCTCCACGACTCCTGAACGTTTTTCTCCGACTTCAATTTCAATCAGCACTTCCGCCGGCCTCTCACAATCCGCAAACGCTTCGTTCACCATCTCCGCCTGTACAACGGAGTCGATTCCAAAGGAAATCTCCACGGTTTCCGCCAGATTTTGGATTCGGCGGTATTTATTTTCCCCTACGATCTCATTTGCAATAAAAATATCTTTCAATCCCGCAGCTGCCATCTCTTCGGCTTCTCCTACTTTTGCGACCGTAATTCCTGCGCATCCGCATTGTTCCTGAAGCAAAGCCAGCTCCGGTGTCTTATGAGTCTTCGTATGGGGTCTCAGCGCGACATGATGACGGTTTGCATATTCCTGCATCTTTTCCAGATTTTTTATCATGGTCTCTCTGGATATCAATAGTGCCGGTGTATCTAATTCTCGATAATTCATTGCTTCTCTCCTTCTATTATTTACATGCGGCTACCGCTTCGATCTCAACACGGCATCCGCCGTAAAGGTTGTTGGACGGCACTACCACCCGGGCCGGCTTATGATCGCCGAAGTATTCCGCATATGCCTCATTTAGATCCCCCCAATATGCCACGTCCGGGATATATACACGGCACTGTATGACTTCATTTTTTGTAATCCCTGCCGCCATCAGTACCAGATCCAGGTTTTTCAACGCCTGCTCTGCCTCTGCCTTTACTCCCCCTTCCGCCGGTTTCCCGGTCTCCGGGTCAATGGAGAGCTGGCCTGAAATATACAGTGTTCCGTTATACTTGATTCCCGGCGTATAATGTCCGCCGTCCCTAACCGAATATTTTGTCTGAATCTCTTCCATTTTTCTTCACCTCATAATTTGTAGTTTTTTTACCATATTATCTGATTTACTGTTTTCATTTGCACAGATCTGCGATCGCCTGCGCAAAGATCGCGCCGCTCATTTTCAGATCATCCATAGAGATGCATTCATCCGCCCCATGCATATGGGGATCACGTCCTGGAAATGTGCATCCGAACGCCACTCCGTTTTTCACATGATGGGTATAGGTCATGCCTCCGGTAGAAATACAGTAGCCTTTCTGGCCTGTATACTGTTCATAGCATTTCAATAGCTGCCGTACAAATTCGGAATCTTCCGGTACATAATGTGCGTGACACAGATGCTTTTCCGAAAGCGACAGTCCTGCCTCCGAAAATTCCTGATCCAGTACCTTCACAACATTTTCCTCTGTCGCGCAGATCGGCACACGGCAGTCAATTCTTCCATCCACCTTTGTACCATCATAGTCCAGGATATTAAGCCCCAGTGTCAGTTTTCCGGTTTCCTGATCTTCCATAGCGATCTTTGCATGCGCCCCGGAAAACTCTCCATGCGGAAACAGCCGGGCCAATGCTGTCACCGCGCCGGTTCCCCCTTCTCCCTTAACGCCCAGCTCACATAGCAGCTGCAGCAGGGCTGTAATCGCATTGTTGCCTGCTTCGGGTGTGGAGGCATGTGCCGCTGTTCCTGATACGTTTACCAGGCAGACGTTTTCCTCATCAGTTACGTTAAACCCTGCTGACGTTTCCTGTTGGACTTTTCCGCATAACTCCCGGATCGTATCCGGCTCAATTCCTTCCAGGCGTGCCCAGGCCCCTGCGGGTACTGCATTTCCCCGCTCTCCTCCATGCAGCTCCAATAGTACCGGATGTGCCTCCGGCGCGAAGGTTCCGGAGAATGCGGACCAGTATCCCCCTTTTTCACAATTAATCACCGGGAAATCGGAATCCGGGGAAAATGTCATCTCAGCGGCCTTTTCTTTTTGATAATAATAAGCAATGTCCGAAGAGCCGCTTTCTTCGTCCGCCCCAACGATCAATCTAACATTGTAAGATAAGGGGATGTTAAGGTCCCTGACTGCTTTCATTGTATACAGAGCTGCTATCGCAGGTCCCTTGTCATCCGCTGCCCCTCTTCCGTACAGTTTTCCTTCCATGATCACCGGAGAAAATGGTTTTGTAACCGTCCAGTCCTGTCCTATAGCTGGAACCACATCCATATGTACCAGCATGTCCAATTTTGAAGGCTTGTCATTCAGATCTATCGTCAGCACATAATTATCATATTTTTTCACGGAAAATCCCATATTTTCCGCAAGCCTCCCCACCGCTTCCAAAGCTTCTGCGCATGCCTTCCCAAAAGGCATTCCCGGCAGTGAATCCGACTTTACGCTTTCTATTTTTATCAGTTCAAAGATATGGTCCGCCATTTCTTTTTCGTGGTCATAAAAATATTGTATGATTTTGCTCTGCATGTCATTTCTCCTGTATCAATCCGTCATTCTTTCCATCATTTGCAGCAGGTAACCATATACCCGTTCAAAGGAATCCATGTCCAGGAATTCATCTACCGTATGCATGTTATCATGAATCGGCCCCAGCATGATGATATCCAGGTTGGGAATCTTGCTATAAAACCAGCTGGGTTCCAGACCGCCTGGACATATAACCTCCCGAAGTTCCTGTCCGCAGTTTTCCATATAAATCTGATTAGCAAGTCTTCGAAGCTCTGAATCCGGATTGTATTCCCACGAACGGTACCTGACCGATGTCTCGTAACGGAATCCATATGCTTCGCACAGCAGGTACATATGTCTAAGAAATTCCTGCTCCGGCGACTCCATCAATGAGCGGGCGGACATCGTAGCCTGGAAAGATTCCTCTGAAATCCCGCTGATTCCCATCGTATTTACAGAGACAAGCTCTTTGTTCCGTACATCTGCCTGAAACAGATTATTCGGCAAAAGATATACAAAATGGAGGATCTCCTGTGTCTCTTTTTCCGGAATCATTTTCTCTGGAACCTGCACATCCTGAAATTCAAGTTCTGCCTGAAAATCTCCCTTCAAAAATTCGTTCTTCATTTTCCGGAAACCCTGTAAAATAATGTTTTTGATCGTCTCTTCATCTTTCGGATCACACATCAGCACCACATGGCAGTTCTGAGGACTTCTATTTTCTCCTGTTCCGCCTTCTAGCTGGCACAGGAAGAACGAACACTGCGCATGGCTGACACCTTCCAGCATCCTGACCGCCATCTTGATTGCATTTCCGCATTCCTGATGTGTCACACCGCTGATCACATTTCCGGTGACTCTTCGGATATCAAATGAGATCACACTTCCGGATGCAGGCTCAAATTTCAGCGGCTTTGACGCAATAACGAGGTCACTGCAAGCCGATGCCGTAAATGTAACCGTCTCTCCGTCTCCGTCCAGTCCAATCATCCTTTTACCCTGAAGCACGGACACATCAAAGTGCTCCGCCCCTACCATGGTCTTATGCTCCTCCTGTGTTGTAAATATACATTCCAAAGCCGGATGCTTCAACGTATTGTCCTCCAGGACAGCCAGCATATAGGCAACTCCAAATCCATCATCCGCGCCCAGAGAGGTGTCCTTTGCCCTTAGAATATGATCCTTGAGAACCAGCTCAATCGGATCCTTTCTGAAATCATGCCGGCTGTCCAGTGTTCTTGCGCATACCATGTCCATATGTGCCTGCAGGATCAGCGGGCGTGCCCTCTCATATCCTTCGGAAGCTGGTTTTTTCACAACGACATTCCACAGCGCATCCCGATCCCAGTCCAATTCATGTTCTTTTGCAAAGCGTATCACATAATCGCTGATTTCTTTTTCATGTTCGGTCTCTCTCGGAATCCTGGAAATTTCTTCAAAATATCTTTGTATTGGTTTTGTATGATCCAACACATTCCGCATAGGTATCCCTCCTTTTTATTGTCCGGTTTTTTTCGTATATCTCTTATACAGCAGCAAACCAAGAAGCGCAAACAACGCCGGACCCACAATCTGTAATATGGTGGAAGTCAAGTCTCCTTCGAAAGCCGGACTAATGATTGTAAACAGATTCGCAAATCCAATTGTACAGACCACGATCACGGTCCATATTCTGGCCGATGCCTGAGAATGAAAAAATGTTACTGGCTTTTCAATCGCTTCATTCTTTTTAAAGAACCAGAATGCTCCCGCCACAAACATATAAGGAATTGTCATGGCAACATTTGTCATCAAAAGGATCAGATTCCAGAATCCCCCTACTGAAGTCCCGCCGAAGGAGATTAAAAGCAGGAATACACAGATAATCCCTGTCTGAACCCACATTGCATTGACCGGGATTCCTGTTTTTTCATCCTTTTTGATCAGCCACTCCGGCCATATTTCTTTCGGTGTCCCTTCGATCAATTGTGTAAGTGGTCCGTAGAAAAATACCGTGATCGAGCCAAGCGTCATACATGCTGCTGCCAGACCGTAGAAGCGGGTGAACCAATTTCCAATGGCTGCCGCCGTGGCTGCGCTTCCAAACAAGTTCCCCACCTCATAGCCGAGATTGTACATTACGATATATTGTACATTTGCAAAATTAACACCGTCTGCCGCAAGAGTATCATTCCAATTTATAAAAGTACCCAGGCAGAAGATCAGAACCGCGTAGCTTGCTGTGATCGCAATCACAGCACCCAGAAGGGCTTTCGGTACCTTTTTCGGATTGTCAATCTTGTCCACCAGACCTCCGGTCGTCTCGATACCGCCGTAAGCGCTGACTGCCATTGTGATGAAAGAAAGCATTCCAATCAAAGAAGTATAGCTTGCATTCGGAGACTTGAAGAATGCCCCTCCGCTGATCGGCTGCATAAACTGTCCGTGGTGTCCGATCAAGATAACAATGGAACCAATGATAACCGCCGCTTCGACCACCAGTATCGCACTGCTTCCGATCCGGGCGATCAGCGCCACATTTTTGATCCCCTTTGAAGCAACAAACGCAACCAATACGATCATTACGATTGCCATCAGTCCAATGGTCTGGTTCGATCCCAACCCCAGGATGCTCCACGTGGACGTTCTGTCTTCTCCAAAAATAAATGCGGAGATCTTAATAAAAAACGCTGTGCTTACATTTACAAAATAGATTATAAATGCCGTATACCACATGAATACACCCATAAATCCGTATTTCATATTTACGGACCTGTGCATCCAGGTGAAAATTCCTCCCTTTTCCTCCTTAAACGCCATACCGTACTCTGATACCATCATAGCATATGGTACAAAAAATGCAATTGATGCAAGTATGTACCACGGAATCGCCGCATATCCCATCATCATATACCCGGTAGGAATATTGGAAAATCCGAATACCGTGGTAAAGATCATAGAGATCAATGCAATAATTGTTAGCTTTTTCCCTGACTCATTGTTGTTTGACATCTTTCATTCCTCCTGATTGTTTTATAGAATTTATTATATGCTTCTATACACTCTCAGTCAATATTTTATAGAAAAAATTATATATTTTGTCATTTTGTATAATTTATTCTATAATTTTTTAGTATAATTGCATAAAAAAATATATACGCTATTTTTTCGCATATATTTTTTTCTATAACTATATTTTCTTTTCCCTTTTATCTTTTTCCGCGTACCTCATCCAGATAGCTGTAGACCGTCACTACCTTCACTTCCAGCTTTTCCGCAACCAGTTCAACTGCACCTTTCATCAGAAAAATACCCTTGTTGTCCATAAATCTGATTTTCTCAATACGATTTTCCCTGTTCATCTGCTTTACATCAATATCCCCCATGATGTCATCGATCAGTCCCGTAACCATCTGCGCCACATTTCCATCCGTATCCGACTCCTGCAGTGCATTGGTATTTTCCATACCCGGCAGAAAATATTTCAGATACTCCATCTCCTTATAAAATCTGCTGATGTCGTTATTAATGCAGAGAGCTCCCTGTACTTTTCCCTCCTCATCCTTCAGCAACAGTGTGGAAGAACGGATTGCATGTCCGTTGGGCGCTTTAAAAAAGTAATTTGCTACATAGTTTTCTTTTAGCTTTGGAGACAGCATGACTTCTTTTACAAGCAGGTCAAAACTGCCCCCGATCTCTCTTCCTGTCACTTGATTGTTGGCCACATATACTACAGAATGCTGCGGATCCGCCAGGTCATGAAGCACGACCTCACAGTCGGGACCAAATGTCTCCGCGATCATATCCGCCAATGGTATATATCCTTCTATGATTTTCTTCATAATCATTCCTCCGTATCCTTCCAGTTCTGTTTTTCTGCCAGCATGACCTTACACCGCTTTTTATAGCAGGCAATCCCGTATTTCAGGATATTCTCTACCCCGTCGTCTTCAAGGTCATCTTCATACTTTGTATATTCGATCTGCTTTAATGCTTCTTTACATGCCGCGTCCAGATCTCCGTCATGTGCATATTTCACTTCTATGATAATCCCCATATCCCCGGTATCCGGTTCTGCAAGGATATCCGCATAGCCCTCTCCCATTTCCCGGTTGGAAGAAATGCCCCAATGGTGTTTCACTCCTAAGATTCCAAGCAGAATACCATGATAAAAGCAGACACTTGGGGGCTGTCCTTTAGCCCCCTTAGTGGTCGCTTTCCCTGTGGGCAAATTTTCTTTCATCTGCTTCTTTACGAAAGTACCCCGGATACTGATCGTCCGCTTCAGATACTCACCCAGCCGTTTTTCCACGCCTTCTGCATTCCCAGTTATCAGCGCATCACAAAATTCGTTGCTGCTGGTATTGATTCAAAGGCGTTTGAGATTATTGAGGATGCCGTCCATGAAGTATATCCTGACAGGATGCTTAGGAAGCTGAC
>CAYQBE010000095.1:0-19214 GCA_964415625.1 uncultured Clostridium sp. | reverse complement strand
CATTTTGATAGGTTATTTTTTCTTTCCCCTCAAAATGGAGAAATTTCCTATAGAATAAAAAAACGTGTTCCGAAAAGAACACGCACAAAAAAGCCTCCTGCAAAGGGCTGTAAGCTGTGTTCCTGGTTCTGGCAGTCACACTGGCATCCCCCATGTATCTGACTTACTTTTCAAAACTGAAAAGATCACAGTGACCGACTCGCTGGGCTTCTCACCCAATTCCATGTCCTTACTTAAAAGGCGGGGACTACATTTTTAAGATTATAACAGTTTACATCTTCTTCCATTTTAACAGTCTCTGAACAGCTTGCGCACCGTTGCCTCATCGAACTCCCGGATCCGCTTCAAAGGGATCCCGGCCGCCTTAAATGCCCGGTCTTTAAAGAGGTCTTTTTCCTTTGCCTTTTCCGTATCATGAGAGCTGTCGTCTAATTCCACGGCAAAGTACACCTGACAATCTTCATCACATATTACAAAGTCCACATGCTTTTGAGATATTTTCGCAAAATACTTCATATAATGCTTCCTGTCGGTAACTTCCATGAGATCCTTTAGTCCTATCTTAGGGCAGATCATCAGCCCTCTGTTGTAAGCCTCTTCACGGAGAAGCGCATAAAACTTATACTCTCGTTTCGTAAGCAGCGGCCGCGCGCGGTAAGGGTAGGACTTTTTTTCGAAATACCATATCAAAAAAATGATGACTGCCGCGGTCAAAAGCACCACAGACAGGCACAGCCCCAGATCCAGGCGAACTCGTTCCATCTTTGCCCTTTCTCTTGTATCCGGTCCATATCTGTTAAGCACCCTTAAAAACAGCTGTGGGTTAACAGCTACTCCGGTTTTGAATTCATATCTTCTTCATAGATGAATATATCCTCTATACTCATGCCAAAGTATCGCGCTATCTTAAATGCAAGCTGGATAGATGGGTTGTATCTGCCGTTTTCCAGTGATCCTATCGTCTGCCTGGATACCTGCAGCGCCGAAGCCAGCTCTTCCTGCTTGATGCCATGCGCTTTCCTTAATTTTTCCAAGTGATTTTTCATAGTATTCGTGTACTTTCATTCTCATACAGAAAGCCTGCCACTGGCAGCCTTTCTGCATACAATGGTATTCAAAATATGCCCACGGCAAATCCAATCTATCTGGCGCACAATATCGTTTCCATTCCGACTTTTTGAGGCTTTAGTCCGCATTTTTCATAAAATTTCATTGCCGCCTCATTACACGACCACACATTCAGTGTAACATTGTAACAGCCCTGCTCTTTGGCAAATTTCAGCACATTTTCGTACAGCTTTTTTCCAATATGCTGTCCACGGATCGTTTCATCCACACACAGGTCATCAATATAAAGTGTCTTGATGTCGGTAAGGATATTGTCATTCAAATGCTGTTGAAAGATGCAGAACGCATAGCCCAGCACATTTTCTGATTCATCCACAGCTACAAATACAGGCCGCCGGCTGTCATGAATGATCTCCCTGAGCTGGCTGTCCGTATATTTTCTGTTATTGTTTCCCTTGAACAGATCGGGACGCCCTTTGTGATGCACCATGCACACCTGCCTTAGAAGTTCATTGATCCTGTCCATGTCTTTTTCCTGTGCGCGCCTGATATCCATCTTTTCCTCCATTTCCGCCCGTTCCGGCCAAAGTTACAGGGCAAGCCTGTTCAAGGGGTAGCCTGTAGCTATGCACTTCCGTTCCATAACAGAAAACACCCTCAGATTATGGTCTTCCGGTGTTTTTATTGCTATTATATTTTGTCACCAATTTCCGCCAGGAAATTGATGACCTGCTTGCGCTTCAGCGCAATTCATATTATATAAAATCTTTTTCCGCATTTCAAGTATTACTGATGATTATTTTATATTGAATCCTGGTTCTCAATATGGTATTGTAAAACAGCATGCAGTATAACTTTACATGTATCCACCCGGCCGGTCAGCTTGGGAATCGGCAGGGCCTGCAGCCATAATTGAACTACAGAGGAGGCCGTACATCATGTCAATTGAAAGAGTCAGGGAATATTTTAAAGCCAGGGGGATCGAGGACCGGATCCAGGAATTTGACAGCTCCAGTGCAACGGTCGCGCTTGCCGCACAGGCGCTGCATTGCGAAGAAAACCGAATTGCCAAAACCTTGTCATTTCATGTGAAGGAAAAGGTGGTGCTCATTGTGATGGCGGGAGACGCCAAAATCGACAATCCCAAATATAAGGCGCAATTTGGAACCAAGGCGAAAATGCTGTCTTTTGATGAGGCGGAACCGCTGATCGGGCATGCGGTGGGCGGAGTGTGTCCCTTTGCGGTGAATCCGGGAGTGGAGATCTATCTGGATGTGTCCCTCAAACGGTTTGCTACCGTGTTTCCCGCATGCGGCAGCTCCAACAGCGCGATCGAGCTGAGTATGGAGGAGCTTGAGAAATATGCAAAACCCTTAAACTGGATTGATGTATCCAAACTGCCGGAAAGCTGAGGAACTTACGGGTTCCCCAGCTTTCCTGTTCCTGTTCGTCTGGAAGAAGGCATGGTATCTGGTGCCGCAAATCGCACTTTTTCAAATGTTGTGTACATCACAGTTTCTGAAATCTGCAGCTCCAGCATTCCCGCAATTGCCCGAGCGATCAGATAGCTGGCGCGGAATTTACCTTTCATTTCAATCCATTTTCTTTCTCCGACGCTGCCTTTCATCTCTATCAAATGCACTTTCCATGTATGATCAGGCCGGTGTTCAAAAATGATATGATCCACCCTCTTATTCATGGATGTTTTCTCCTGTTGGAAAAATTGCAGCTCCGTCTTTTTCTTATCTATATTAGCGATACACAGGTTTTCTGCCGATATCAATCTTACTTTTAGTTCACTTCTTCCTGTCTCCTCAGTTTCCTTCAAAAGCATTTCCTGTTTTTTATGCTCTATAAAACCTGGTGCTAACAGCTCCGTTATGATGAACTCTCTTTTGTCCTTTTCCATTCCTTCTACTCCTGGATTGTATATGCTTCATCTGTAATTCTGTCAAGTGCATCATTAAAAGTTGGAACTATAAATCCATAATCACCGCATACCAGTTCTTCAACCTCCGTCTTACCCGCTGACTTGGATTTAAGCTGATAAACCTTTACCTGTTCAGCAGTAATAAAATCATTTGAAATATATCCCAGTTTTTTACTTATTCCTTCCGCATCCTTCCGTGCCGACATGCAGATCATGTTATTTATATGCTGTAAAATAATGTCGCTGTGTGTGGTAACAGACATTTTCACTCCGGCATTTAACAGACGGCATATTACCCTTCCCATTTTCTGCTGAAGCTGTGGGTGAAGGCACATCTCCGGCTCCTCATAAAACAAAGTATCCAGATTGTCCTTATGCTTTAGTATCAGTATCAATGGGGAGAGTTCTGTAACAACCGCCGAAACCACCCTGAGCGGAAGCCCTTTCCTGCGCCCTGCTGGAGCATATGACACCTCTTTGTTTGGTAATCCGCTTATATCCAAGGTTCCCTCTGCCATGCCATTTTCCAGGTATTCTATAATATCATCAAACTCTTCTCTGCCCCGACTGTCAATTGTCAGGTCATTCATCACATCCAGAAATTGATTGATCGGCCTTGTAAAAGGAGGCATCTCCCTTTGGCTCATTCCTATGTTAAATGCCGTATTTCGTCCCACCTTGTTGATGATGTCTTTTGTAAGCATAAAACCTGTTCTTGCCGCTGGAAGATAGATGTTGCTGTCTCCCCCATTTAAACCTCCCATTTGCACTCCCATAATGACGCTAAAAAGAGAATATAACAGAACATGGCATAAATTTTCATTCAATTTAGCTGAAGTTATATCTGAAAAATGCATCTCATTTCCAAGATTGCTCTTAATTCTCAGAAAATTTAATTCTGTCTTAATGAAAATCAAAGAGAGCATTTCCAGGTTTATCAATTCTATTTCTAATTCCTTTATCTTGACATCTGCGCTGTTGAAAATACTGCTGATCAGATTGTTTTTATTCTGTTTTAGACCTTCGTTCAATACAGATTGAAGATCATTTTTAATCTCACTTACCGAAGCAATATTTTTACCTTTCTCCCATGCTGACGCCACCTGCGTTTTTATCCATTCTATCACTGATTGCGCAGCTTTTGTGTCTGGTTTATACTCAGCGCCAAATAAGCCCAGCACTCCAAAATTCTGTATTCCCCAAAGAAGTGACATCAGATAGCTTTTTCCGCTGTTATTGTCACCTACAAAAAGAGTAAGAGGTGCTGCTTCTATCTCTGCACTTTTTATTTTTCCATATCCTGATACTTTTAACTTCCAATGCAATTTACCTTGCCCCCTGTTTATATTTCATTTAAGATGACCATTATCATCATAACACAATTGCAGATACTTGTCATAAAAATTTGTTAATCCAAAGGAAAAGCCCACTCAGAAAACGAGCAGGCACTTCCATTTTACAGTCTATTTTCTTTTTCAATCAGGAAGCAGCGGAACGCCGTTTTTTTAACCGAATCATGAGTTAGTTTCTTATGAGTCTATTATATGCATTCCCTTTTGTCTGTCAATTCGCAGCGCAAAAGTAGCAAATGCCAACGATTTTTGCAGAAATATTATGAAGGAAAAGGGCTGAAAAAAATCCCTCTGAATTAGATCTTCCAGAGGGATCCTGATTAGATTTTATGCTTCTGTAACGAATACAAACTTCACTTCTCCATCCATATCATCCGAAATTCCGGAGAAGTTCTTATAAGCGCGGGAAGCATCCAGCATCTCATTCATTTTGTCCAGAAGTCCTTCCGCGTCCCCGCCGAATGCATCCACCAGCTTCTGAATCCCGTCTTTGTCAAACTGGATCATTCCATCGTTGAGCTGTGCGGCTCCGTCATCCAACTGCTGTACACCGTCGATCAGTGCGCCGGAGCCGGATTTTAGGGTATTTAAGCCATCCTTTAACGCTGTAGCGCCGGCATTTAACTGTGACGCACCGGAGGCAAGCGCCGCGGCTCCAGAAGCAGCGCTTTTGGCGCCTGCGTCTGCTTCTCCCATTTTTTCAGAGAGCTCTGTGCTGCCTTCATTGATCTTCTGCGCGCCTGCCGCTAACTGGTTCAGGCCGCTGGCAAGGCCGTCGCTGCCGTCAACTCCGGCGGCAAGCTGAGAGGTTCCGGACTTCAGCTGCCCCACACCGTCATTTACTTTACTGACCATACCGTCTACACCGGCGCTCAAAGTGGAGGTTCCTCCAGCCAGGTCACTGATACCCGACTTCAGCTGATCTGCTCCTACTTTCAGACCTTCTGCTCCCGTGGCAAGATTATTCGCTCCCTGAGACAGGGCACCGGTTACCTCCTTTGCCTTTTTCAGACCATCAGCCAGTCCGGCTGCAATCTCAGCGGCAGTTGTTGGCTGGGAAGCCTGAACCGAGGCATCTGCCTGGGATGTAATTTCTGCCACATTATTTACTACTGCATCCGCATTTGCAGATAATGCCTGCACCGTTCCTATTGCTGCCGCCGCCTGCTCTGCTGCCTGACCAGCTGCAGCGCTCTGCCCTCCTGTTCCGCTGCTTCCGAGTGCATAAGCCGCATTGCCTGCAAGCCCCTGTGCTTCTGACAGTGCTGCCAATATCTCCGGATCGTCTGTAACGATACTTCCGAGTACGGATTGCAGGGAATTCAGATAATCCTGTGCGGCTCCTGATCCATCTGAAACTGCCGTTTCTGAAGCCGCCGCATATGCGTTTTGCTGAATTGCATAAAGCTGGCCTTCCAGAGTCTCCGCCTGCGCTGATATATTTTCCGCA
Source organism: uncultured Clostridium sp. (assembly GCA_964415625.1). Lineage (GTDB taxonomy): Bacteria > Bacillota > Clostridia > Lachnospirales > Lachnospiraceae > Schaedlerella. The sequence goes on along the minus strand of CAYQBE010000095.1, from coordinate 13,414 downwards.
TTCTGTACTGCCGCGGCACTGATATCCTGCGTATTTCCTCTTGTAGTAGGCGACATTGCTGAAATCATCTGATTCAGTCCATTTGCTGCATTTATCAGGCCGTCCATATTACCGTTTAGCAGAGCAATATTGTCTTTCAGTTTCGTTGCTCCCTCTTCCAATCCCGTTGCTCCGCTATCTAACTGGTTAATTCCACCCTGAAGCGCTTTCGCCCCATCATCTAATTTTTTTACTCCTGCACGAAGCTCTGGAAGCTGTGTAGTCAATTCGTTCTGCATTTGGGTGACGCCTGCATCCAGAGCCTTTACCCCCGGAAGCAGCACATTCTGTGTTTTCTCTGCCGCAGTCTGCAGCCCAGAGTTCAATTCCCCCGCGCCGGAGGCCAGCGTCCTGGTTCCATCCAGCAGAAGCCCGGTGCCGTCCGCCAGCCTGGCATTCCCATCTGCCAGCGCATTGCCACCGTTTGCCAGTTCATTTGTTCCTGCCTGCAGTTGTCCGCCGCCGCTGACCAACTGGTCGATTCCGTCTGTCAGCGTGCCGGAGGATGCCAGCAGTGTATCGATCCCGTTTTTCAATTCCCCGCTTCCGCTGACAAGCTGGCTGGAAGCGTCCTGCAGTTCATCCATGGAATCCTTCAATTCATCCAGGCTGTCAAACTGATCCGTATCCAGGTCATTGAAGATGCTGTTTGTCGCAATCGTCATGCCCTCCACCGGTTCATACTCCGTCACATCTGCTTCCATCTCGAAATAATCCGGGATGTCCAGATCCTTCTCCTCGATTCCGAGAATATCTTTCATGGCCGGAAGCCCGTAACCGATCACCATATTCCGTTCCCCGTCGGAGATCAGCCTGCCGTTCTCCACAGTCACATTTTTAAATGTTTCTTCATCCAGCAGCAGTCCGGTTGCCATCATAAACGGCGTGGCTGCCTTTTCCTTGCTGCCGCTCTTATTTTCATAGGTGTACCGAATGACCACATGGCCGCTCTTTCCCTTGAGTTCCGCATCGGAAATATCCTTTCCGTCCAGCTTATAGGTGATCTTGATCCCAACCGGAAGCTCCTTGGACGTACTACCCTGATAACAGATATCCGAGTCAGCCGTATCCCACACAACGCTCTTACCCATTGCGGAAAATGCTTCGTCGCCCTTGACATTTACAATATCCTTCAGATCCGAGATATCCTCCAGCTTTGAACTGTCAGAGATATTTTTGAGCTGGTCGGACACGGTCACGGATTTGACGGAACCGCTCCCGTCGATCTTCGCATAAACGGTTTCTTCCTTTGTCGGCTTTGCAGAAGACTTCTCTTTCGAATCCTTCTTATCCGTCGATTCTGTTTTAGAAGCTTTCTTTTCCGACGACTTCTCTTTCGACGATTTTGTTTCCGAACCGTTCTTTACTGTTTCCTTGTTTTCCGCGCCTGCAAATTGTGTTGCAGTAACCGTCACATTTCCCTTTTCCTGCGCCGTAAACGGAGCCCTCGCCAGGCTTCCCGCTACCAGACTTACCAACATCATACTTGCTATGAATACCCTCACTTCTCTGTTTTTCATAAAACACAGCCTCCTATTCATTTATAAGTCTAAAGTTCACACTTGCTTGCTCTATTTCTATTCATGAAGCCGCCGCTATTTTTGACTTCTCTTTTTTCTATTTATGAAGTCTGCTGTTTTCGGCTTCTCTTTTCTCTATTTATGAAATCTGCTGTTTTCAGCTTCTCTTTTCTCTATTTATGAAGTCACCGCCGTTTTCAGCTTCTCTTTTTTCGGATGCATTTCCCTTGTCGTTACGCAGATCACCTTGTCAAATACCATCAGCATGGACGGCAGGATGAAGATGACCACGAACATACTCACAATTGCCCCCCGTGCCATCAGGGTACACAATGCGGAGATCATGTCGATATCCGAATACAGTCCCACCCCGAAGGTCGCGGCAAAGAATCCCAGCGCCGATACGATCACGGAGTTGATCGAAGATGCCAGCGCGATCCGGATGGATTCCTGCTTCTCTTTTCCGTTTCCCCGTTCCTTCTTGTATCGGGTGGTCATCAGGATCGCATAGTCCACGGTAGCTCCCAGTTGGATCGTCCCGATTACGATGGATGCGATAAACGGCATCTTCGTCCCTGTATAATACGGAATCCCCAGATTGATGAAGATGGCAAATTCGATCACTGCCACCAGGATCACCGGCAGGGAAACGGACTGAAATACCATCGTAATGATCAGGAAGATCGCGATGATGGAGACCGCGCTTACTACCTTAAAGTCCTTATCCGTAATGGTGATCAGATCCTTGGTACAGGGCGCTTCTCCGATCAGCATCGCGGAGCCGTCGTATTTTTTGATGATGGAATTTAATTTTTCACACTGGTCATTGACCTCATCTGTCGCCACCTTATACTCGGACTGTACCAGGATCAGCTGCCAGTCGCCCTGTTTCAACTTTTCCGTCACCTCCGGGGGGATAAAATCCCTTGGGATCGCGGAGCCCAGGATGCTGTCCAGTCCTAATGCGAACTTGACTCCATCCACATCCGACATTTCATCCAGCATGGCCTTGGCATCCTTCGACGACAATTCCGCGTCTGCCAGAACCATGTGAGTGGCATTCATGTCAAATTCATCCGCCAGTTTTTCATTTGCCTGAATGCTCTGCAGATATTTGGGAAGGGTGGCATCCAGGTTATAATAGACCTCCGCCTTCGTATATCCCCACAGCGCAGGTGCCAGCAGGATCAGGAACACGAGCACAAATGCTTTATAATGTCTGGTGATCATCGCCGCCGTTTTCTCCATCCTGGGGATCATGGACTTGTGGGTGGTCTTTTGGATCACCTTGTCAAACACCAGAAGCATAGAAGGCAGGATCGTCACACAGCTGATCACCCCGCAGATCACGCCCTTCGCCATGACAATTCCCAGATCCCGACCCAGTGTGAAGCTCATAAAACACAATGCGATAAATCCTGCCACTGTGGTAACGGAGCTTCCGACCACTGAGGAAAATGTATTGGAGATCGCGTGGGCCATGGCCCTTTCCTTGTCGCCGCCGTACTTCTGCTGGTTCTCCTGGTAACTGTGCCAGAGGAAAATGGAATAATCCATGGTCACCCCCAGCTGCAGCACCGCGCTCAATGCTTTCGTAATATAAGAAATCTCCCCCAGGAAATAATTGGATCCCATATTATAGACAATGGCCATTCCAATACTCAGCATGAAGAAAATGGGAAGCACCCAGCAATCCATAAATATCGAAAGCACGATGCAACTCAGGATCACGGCGATCAGTACGTAGATCGGCGTCTCCTTTTCCGACAGGTCCTTGATATCCGTCACCACAGCGGACATGCTGCTGAGATAGCACTGCTTATTCGTTACGCTGCGGATCTCATGGATGGCATCCATGGTGCTGTCCGCCGATGTGGAATCCTCAAAGAAGATTGCCATCAGCGTGGCGTTGTCCGTATTGAACACTTCCCGGAACTTATCCGGCAGCACGGAGATGGGAACCGACGTATCCATCAGGGAATCGTACCAGATCACATCCGCTACGCCTTCCACCTCTTCAATCTGTTTTTTCAGGTCTGCGCTTTCCTTCGTAGTCATACCCTCTACGACCTCCATCGCAAACGCGCCTTTTCCAAAATCATCCATCAGGATATCCTGCCCGATCATCGTGTCAATATTGTCCGGCAGATAATACAGGATATCGTAGTTGACCCTGGTCTTAAAATATCCCAATGCCGACGGGATCAGGAGCAGAATGCCCAGTATCAGTATCGGGATCCTGTACTTTACGATCTTCTTACCTGCTTTCACCATGTAAAATGCCTCCTTTTTCTAAAATGACCTTTAGTCATTTTTCTTTGCAAAAAGTACTATATAACAGAAATGACCAAAAGTCAATATTATTTTTAAAAAATTTTGACTTTTAGTCATTTTTATTATTTTATGACAAATGTACAAAAATATTTTGTATTTTTCGTAAAAAAAATGCATGGATAATTCTTTCCTGCAAGTATATAATAAAAGAGTACGCAGCATCATAAAGCATCTGCGGGCATAGAATTAAATACAGTGATCGCTGATATGTATATCCTGGGGATTGGCCCAGAGTTTCTACCGACTGCCGTAAGAGTTGACTACATAGACATTCGTTTGTTGTAGTTAATTCTTTTTTTGTAACCTTTTAGAACATCAGTACAAAGAGTTTCGCAAGCGAAACCCGCGCTGAAATGCAGAAGGAGGAAAAGTATATGCATAAAAATTCATTTCTTTTAAAAGGGAACATCTGTTACTCTGAAACGAAAGAGCAGTTGTCCGTTACGGACCAAGGCTATCTGGTCTGCTGCGAAGGAATCTCCCGGGGCGTCTTTCCGGTGATCCCTAACGAATATCGGAATCTGCCGGTGAAGGACTATGGAGACCGGCTCATCATCCCCGGCATGACCGACCTGCATGTCCATGCCCCCCAGTACCCTTTCCGGGGCATCGGAATGGACCTGGAGCTGCTGGACTGGCTGAATACCCATACATTTCCGGAGGAAAGCAGATACGCGGATCTGGAATACGCGGAAAAAGCCTATCGGATCTTTGTGGAAGATCTGAGGAAAAGCGAGTCCACAAGGGCTGTTATTTTCGGGACCATCCATCTTCCGGCCACGGAATTTTTAATGAAAGAGCTGGATGCTTCCGGCCTGGCCACTTATGTCGGCAAGGTCAATATGGATCAAAACTGTACAGATAAGCTGCGGGAAACGGACGCCCATGCGTCGCTGGAAAGTACCGCCGTATGGCTTCATGAGACCTCCGGAAAATATCCCAATACCCGTCCCATCCTTACCCCGCGGTTTGCGCCTACATGCAGCGGCCCCCTGCTGGAAGGGCTGGGTAAGCTGCAGAAGGAATACGGTCTTCCGGTGCAGTCCCATCTGTCGGAAAATCTGTCCGAAATCGCATGGGTGCAGGAACTGTTCCCCTGGTCATCCTGCTATGGAAATGTGTATGAGCATTACGGGCTGTTCGGCGGAAACGTGAAGACAGTGATGGCTCATTGTGTACATTCCACGGATCAGGAAGTGGAGCTGATGAAGAAAAACGGGGTATATATTGCCCATTGTCCCCAGTCCAACATCAATCTTTCTTCCGGGATCGCGCCCATCCGCAGATATCTGGAGGCGGGAATCCCCACCGGACTTGGAACCGACATCGCGGGCGGAGCTAATATGTCCATGTTCCGCTGCATGGCCGATGCCATTGGAGTTTCCAAGCTGTACTGGCGGCTGGTGGATCAGAACCGGAAGCCTCTGACCATGGAGGAGGCATTTTTCCTGGCGACAAAGGGCGGCGGATCCTTCTTCGGGAAAACGGGCAGCTTTGAGGAAGGATATGAAGTGGACGCTTTGGTGCTCGATGATACAGGCATCCGTACAACAAAAGAATTAAGCACAAAGGAACGCCTGGAACGGTATATCTATCTGGCAGAGGAAGGCGGCCGGATTGTCGGGAAATACGCGGCCGGGAAGGAACTTTTTTCAGACCTCACAGCGGTTCGAAATCCATAATTCTGATCGACACTTTTGATTGTATGCGCCAATGTACGGTGATCACTTTCTCCATCCGATCACCGTATATTCGATTTTATCCGTGCTTTCCGGGTGATACAGAAAGCCTGCCACTGGCAGCCTTTCTGCATACGATGGTATTTATACAAAATGACCAAAAGTCAATTTTATCCAGAAAAATATTGACTTTTGGTCATTTTTCATTTATAATGGATAACATTCCCCCGGATGCTCTGCCGGGCCAAAGGAGAAAAACTATGGGAAAAGTCGAAGAAAACAAACAACTGAAGCTGGATGCTCTTTTTTCCAGCGCATATGATTTATTTTTATCGCAGGGGATCGTCAAGACATCTATCCACGATATCGTCCAGAAAGCCGGCGTGGCAAAGGGCACGTTCTACCTTTATTTTAAGGATAAGTATGAGATCCGGGACAGGCTCATCGCTGAGACCGCCAGGAAGCTGTTCCTGTCCGCACATGAGGAGCTTCAAAAAGCGGATATCCCGTCCTTTGAGGACAAGATGATCTTTATCGTGGATTATGTGATCGGAAGGCTGGAAAAAAATAAGCCTGTTCTCCGGTTCATTTCCAAAAATCTGAGCTGGGGTGTCTTCCGTCAGGCTGTGACAAAGAGTGAAAATGATACTGAACTAAGCAGTATGGAGTATTTCCAGCAGCTGATCCAGGCGGATCCCACTCTTCGGCTGCGCGCCCCGGAGACCATGCTCTTTTTGATCGCGGAGCTTGCCAGCTCCGCCTGCTACAGCACCATATTGGAAAATGAACCGGTAAGCTTTGAGGAATTAAAGCCGGATCTCTACAATGCCATCCGGGCGATCATCCGGGCACATACACTGCCTGCACCGCAGAACGATATTTAAGGATCTGTAGGGAAATATCCTGTGCAATCTATTCCAATTCGATCCCTTTCTTTTCCAGCCTTTTATACACATCTCCCCGGAACAGGATATACACGACGGATACTAATGGGATGAATACCAGCATCCCCACCACGCCCATGAGACTGCCGCCGATGCTGACCGCCGCCAGCACCCAGATGGAAGGCAGTCCCACGGAATTTCCCACGACTCTGGGATAGATCAGGTTTCCCTCCACCTGCTGCAGTACCAGGAACATGGCCACGAAGGTAATCGCCTTGACCGGGTTGACCATCAGGATCAGGAAGGTTCCCACAACGCATCCGATAAATGCCCCGAAGATCGGAATCAGCGCCGTAAACGCAATGAGAACACCCACCAGAAGGGCATAGGGCAGACGCAGGATCCACATGGTCACCAGGAACATCAGCCCCAGGATCAGCGCTTCCACGCACTGCCCGGCTAGGAAGCTGGCGAAGGTCCGGTAGGTCAGAGAGCAGATATCCAGGATCTTTTCCACCATCTTCTTCGGAAAATACGCATAGAAGATCTTCTTCACCTGCACATGCAGCTTTTCCTTCTGCAGCAGGATATAGCAGGAAAATACAAATGCGATAAAAAAGGTGGTTACGCTGCTGATGATGCTTTTCGCCGCGGACATGGTCGTATCCAGCACGCTTCCCGCGCCGTTTTTAAAAAATGCGGTCAGCCCTTCCAGGATCTTATCCCAGTCCATGTTGATCCCCTCAAGCAGCTCCATGATCTCCTGATTGTTATGAAATAATTCTTCTATCCATGCCATGGCAACCGGTGTAAAATCCTGGATTGTCTTCCCCAGCCCCATAAAGGTGGTGCCAAGCTGCGGGATCACGACGAACATCACCAGGGCGATGATGCCGATCACAAAGAGGATGGTCAGCGTCAGACTGCATGGCCTGGCAAATTTCTGCGCAGGCTTTCCTTCTATATGCGGATTTCCGAATATCTTGCTTTCCAGAAAACTCATAGGCACATTCAGGATAAACGCGATCGCGCCGCCCAGCAAAAACGGAAAGATGATGTTGAAGATAAATCTCACGAAATCCATCACCAGAGCGAATTTCCAGAGTGCGATCAGAATGACGATCGTAAAGACGATCAGTTCCCTTATTTTCCGCATATTTTCTTTGTTTAAATCCATTCGTTCTCCTCCTGAGGTCTCTGCATGATATGCTGCCTATATGTACTGACAGGTTTCCTTCTTTACAAGCCGCAGTTCAAAAGCTCTTCCAGTTCTTCGTAACTCTCCACCCTGTTGATCTGCTCTCTCAGCCGTGCCGCGCCGCGTAGTCCCTTTGTGTACCAGGCCACATGCTTGCGCATCTCCCGGATCCCGAGATAATTTCCCTTATATTCGATCTGCAGCCGGGCATGGCGCAGCATGGTGCTGCGGATCTCGTCAATGTCCGGCCGGGGAGGAAAGGTTCCCGTCTCTTCATAGGCCAGCAGCTCCGAAAAAATCCACGGATTCCCCTGCGCGCCCCGGGCGATCATCACGCCATCGCATCCGGTCTGCTCCCGGAGTGCGGCCGCCCGCTCCCCGGAGGTCACATCCCCGTTTCCGATGACCGGGATCCGGACCGCTTCCTTCACCTGACGGATGATCTCCCAGTCCGCCCTGCCGGAGTAATATTGTTCCCGGGTCCGCCCGTGTACAGCAATCGCCGCCGCGCCCGCCTCTTCCACAATCCTGGCAATCTCCACCGCATTGACATGTTCCTCGTCAAAGCCTTTTCGGATCTTCACGGTCACCGGCTTCCGGATAGCCCGGACCACTGCATGGACCAGCTCATAGACCAGCTTCGGATTCTTCATCAGCGCCGAGCCTTCCCCGTTGCGCACCACCTTCGGAACGGGACAGCCCATGTTGATGTCCAAAATGGAAAACGGACGTTCTTCAATCCGCTTTGCCATCTCGCTGACGATCTTCGGATCCGAGCCGAAGAGCTGCAGAGATACCGGAGTTTCTTCCGGATGAATCTCGAGAAGGCTTTCTGTATTTTTATTGTTGTATAAAATAGCCTTGGCGCTGACCATTTCCATACACAGGAGTCCGGCCCCCTGTTCTTTGCACAACAAACGGAATGGCAGGTCCGTCACACCTGCCATGGGGCCTAAAATATAGATATTTTCAAGAAGTACATTTCCTATTTTAAGCTGTTTTGCCATAATTATTCCAGTTTCTTATTTTCTGTTCTTATGATAGATCAGCCGCAGGCCGTTCAGAGTCAGCTCCGGATCATATTCGTCAATGGTGTCCGTCTCCGGCGCGATGATCTTGCCCAGGCCCCCAGTCGCTACCACCTTAGCGTCCGAATACCCGGATTCTTCCTTGATCTTCCGGATGATGTATTCCGTCTGGCCGATCGCGCCGTACACCAGGCCCGCCTGCATACTGGAAATGGTTTCCTTCGCCAGTATAGAGGCCGGCTTTCGGATCTCTATCGCCGGGAGCATAGCGGCGCCGCCCCAGAGAGAACGCCCTGCCGTCTCCAGCCCCGGAGCCGTGATCCCGGCCTCAAAGGTTCCCTTCGGCCCGATCAGGTCGTAGGTCGTGGCAGTCCCGAAGTCCACCACAATGACCGGACCTCCGAACAATTCGTAACCGGCCACCGCATCCACGATCCGGTCCGGCCCGATCTCCTTCGGATTCTCTGTTACGATGCGGATTCCTGTCTTGATCCCCGCAGACACGATCAGAGGACGCACATCCAGATATTTGATGATCCCGCTCGTCAGGGAATGCATGATATCCGGAACCACCGACGCAATGATCACCGCATGGATCTCCTGTGGACAGATATTTCTGTGTTCCAGGATCCCGCAGATTGTGAACCCATATTCATCTGAGGTCCGGGGACGCTTTGTGGTCATCCGGAACGTCCCAAGCAATATCTCCTCTTTAAAAACACCCAATGTGATATTGGTATTTCCAACGTCAATCGTCAAAAGCATTCTGTTTATTCTCCTGATCCTAGTATAACCCACACTAATTAACCGTACATTTCGCTGGTCTAGATTTCCATTTTCATTCCGCTGTAAACTCCTCACCGAGATAGAACACCCGGAAAAACATCTCCAGAGATTCAAACAATTCCCGCCGCTCCTGCTGCATCTGCTTGATCTTGAGCACACTTCCGATCTCATCAAAGAGGAAATCATCTTCCTCATGGTCTACCTTCAGTTCCAGACTGCCCTCTTCGTCAAATACCAGCATGAGCACTCCGCCCACATCCTCCGTGTACATCACGCACATGATCTGCAGTTCCTGGCGTATGCTCTCCGGCAGGGCTTCAAACTCCGGATTCAAATAAAATTTCCGCTCATAGGAGCTGGCGGCACATAATACAATCTCTTCTTCCACATCCTCATACATATCCATAAATCCCCCGAACCGAAACCTCCCCGGCGTAGACAGCCTCCTCGCTTCCGTCCTGCCTTCTCACCAGGAGCTCCCCGCCGTCGTTGATCCCCAGTGCCAGTGCCTGGTATGGTTCCTTCGCGCCGAGTATCCTGACCTCTTTCCCGCAGTTTACCAGAAGGCTGTTATAAGCCTCCCGAATCCCAGACAGATCTCCCGTCCTGAGAAATGCTTCATAATCACGCTCAAAATGCTTCATGATCTCTGCGATCAGGGTGCTTCGCTTCATGACCTGCCCGGTCTCGATCCGAAGGGAAGTCGCGGTTTTCGCGATCTCTTCCGAAAAAGAATCCATATTGACATTGATCCCTACCCCGATCACGACATGGTTGATATAGTCGATCTCCGAGCTCATCTCCGTCAGGATCCCCACCAGCTTCTTTCCGTTCAGTACAATGTCATTGGGCCATTTGATCCTGATCTCCTGTCCGGTACACTCCTTAAGCGCCTCTGCCACACTGTATGCCATCACCAGAGTCAGCATGGGTGCCCTGGACGGAAGGAACCGGGGTCTGAGCAGGATCGACATATAGATACTGCAGCCCGGCGGAGATTCCCATCCCCTGCCGCGCCTGCCCCGTCCCGCGCTCTGCCGGCCTGCCACCGCAAGAGTTCCGTGGGGCGCTCCTTTTTCTCCCAGCTCTTTTGCCCGGATATTGGTAGAATCCGTATCCGGGAAATAATAAATCTCCTGGCCTGCCCACCGTGTCTTCCCGGTGAGCAGGCTTTTCAGCTCTTCCTCAGACAGGACGTCCGGAATATCCACGATCCGGTATCCCCTGTTCTTTACGGCCTCTACGTGATATCCTTCTTCCTTCAGCTGGTTGATGACCTTCCATACAGCGGTCCGGGATACGCCGAACTCCTCGCACAGCCTCTGTCCGGACACATAGCTTTCACTCTCCCGGAGAAGCTTCAAAATCTTCGTTTTCAAAAATCTTCACCTTATTCTCCCAGCGTCGCCACCATCACGGCTTTGATCGTATGCATCCGGTTCTCTGCCTCGTCAAAGACCTTGGACTGCTCCGACTCAAATACCTCGTCCGTCACTTCCATATCTTCAATTCCAAACCGCTCTCCCATCTGCTTTCCGATGGTCGTCTTCAGATCATGGAAGGACGGCAGGCAGTGCAGGAAAATCGCGTTTGCAGAAGCATTTTCCATGACTTTTTTCGTCACCTTGTAAGGAGTCAGCGCTTTGATCCGCTTCTCCCATACCTCATCAGGTTCCCCCATGGATACCCATACATCCGTATAGATCACGTCCGCATCCTTTGTTCCGCTTTCCACATCCTCTGTCAGGGTAATGGTCGCGCCGGATTCCGCCGCATAGCCTTTGCACAGCTCTACCAGCTCTTCGCTTGGGAAGAACTCCTTTGTAGTACATGCCACAAAATGCATTCCAAGCTTGGAGCATGCCACCATCAGGGAATTGCCCATATTGAATCTGGCATCTCCCATATAAACCAGGCGAATCCCCTCCAGCTTGCCGAACTGCTCCCGGATGGTCAGCATATCTGCAAGCATCTGGGTGGGATGAAATTCATTGGTCAGTCCGTTCCATACCGGAACTCCCGCGTACTCCGCCAGCTCTTCTACGATATCCTGGCCGAAGCCGCGGTATTCGATGCCGTCGTACATTCTGCCCAGTACCCGCGCCGTATCCTCGATGCTCTCCTTTTTGCCCATCTGAGAGCCGGTGGGCCCGAGATAGGTTGCTCCCATCCCCATGTCAAATGCCGCCACTTCAAACGCACAGCGGGTCCGTGTACTGTCCTTTTCAAAGATCAGCGCCACGTTCTTGCCTCTGTAATGGTCTACCGGGATTCCTTTTTTCTTCTTGTCCTTGAGATCTGCCGCCAGGTCAAGCAGATACAGGATCTCCTCTTTTGTAAAATCTTTCAGTGTCAGAAAATTTCTTCCTTTTAAATTCATCTTCATTCCTCTTCTCTTTTTATTCTATTTTTCTTTTGATCTATTGCAGCCAGTCTGCACGCAGATTGCCTGTGAATTACAATACCATATCGTTCCTATAAATTCAACACTTTTCCAACCGTACAGTTAGATTCCAGTCTACCTTCTCTGCCTGCTCACTTCGAACATCAGCACTGCAGCCGCAACAGCCGCATTCAGTGATTCCGCCTGTCCTTCCATGGGGATGCGGATCAGCACGTCCGCGCACGCGGCCGCCTCCGGGCTCAGCCCGTTTCCTTCATTTCCGATCAGGAATGCGGTTCCCTGCCGGTAATCCTCCTCGTCATATGTCCGCTTCCCGTCCAGATGGGCAGCATAAACGCGGATACCCAGCTTTTTCAGACGGCCGACCGCTCCGGGAAGGTCCTCCGTATATGCAAAGGGCATCCGGAAGATCGCTCCCATGGTAGAGCGTATGGTCTTCGGATTGTAAATGTCCGCGCAGTCCCGGCTCATCAGGATTGCTGTCACCCCTGCTGCCTCTGCGGTTCGGAAAATGGTTCCCAGGTTGCCCGGATCCTGGATATTCTCCAGAACCAGAATATGCCCGGGCTTTTCCTTCTGCCCGCTGTTCCCCGGACATGCCGCCAGGATCTCTTCCTCCGTGAACACACGCTGGCGCACCACCGCCAGGATTCCCTGGGGTGTCTTTGTGTCCGAGATATATTCAAATACCTGTGGAGACACAAGCATCTTTTCCGCTTCGAAAATGGCTTCCTCCCGGTGCTTTTTATAAAATTCCTCTGTCACATACAGCTGTACCAGACGTTTGGCCGGAATCTCGCGGATCATGCGGAGCCCTTCCACAAGAAAGGTGCCCGTCTTTGTCCGCATCCGGCTCTTTTTCCGAAGCTGTATGATCTCCTTCATCCTCGGATTCGAGGTACTGGTGATGATCATGCCATATTTCCCCCATCGTCATTCAGATTGACTTCTGGCCTGCATTCTATCAGACCTTAAACCGATACCCGACTCCCCAGATTGTCTCAATATACTGCGGATGGGAGGTGTCGTATTCGATCTTCTCCCGGATCTTCTTGATATGCACCGTTACCGTGGCAATGTCGCCGATCGACTCCATATCCCAGATTTCCCGGAACAGCTCTTCCTTTGTATAGACATGGTTCGGATGTCCTGCCAGGAACGTCAGCAGGTCAAATTCCTTTGTCGTAAAGGAGCGTTCCTCGCCGTTGACCCACACACGTCTCGCCGTCGTATCGATCTTCAACCCGCGGATCTCAATGATCTCATTCTCCTCCACGTTGCTCCCGATGAGGCGCTCATATCTCGCCAGATGCGCCTTCACACGGGCTACCAGCTCGCTCGGGCTGAACGGCTTGGTCATATAGTCGTCGGCTCCCAGGCCAAGCCCCCGGATCTTGTCGATATCATCCTTCTTCGCGGAAACCATGATGATCGGGGTATTCTTACTGTCACGTACCTTCCGGCAGATCTCAAATCCATCCACGCCAGGCAGCATCAGGTCCAGGATGATCAGGTCAAAATCCGCTTCCATGGCCTGCTTCA
>CAYQBE010000094.1:0-19325 GCA_964415625.1 uncultured Clostridium sp. | reverse complement strand
ATAGATTGCAATGAGCAATCCCCATTGCCGTAGGCAATTTTCATGGGATTGCGGGTGTAACTGTGGACTGAACAGTTACGATTTTAGAAAGAGAAAGCAGGATACATACATGGAATTGATTTTAGAACAGATGCCGATCGTCATCCGCGCCCTGAACGTCGGCTTTATACAGACCCTGAAGCTGTTTTTTGTGACCCTGATCGGCACATTTCCGCTTGGCCTGGTGATCGCCTTTGGATCCATGTCCAGGTTTAAGCCGCTAAGCTTACTCACCAAGATCATTGTTTGGATCATCCGGGGGACTCCGCTGATGATCCAATTGCTGATCATCTATTATTTTCCCGGTCTGGTGCTGCATACCCCCATCTGGGGCGGTGGCGAGGGCGGAAGATTCCTGGCGGCGTCGGTGTCCTTTATCCTCAATTACGCCTGCTATTTTTCCGAGATCTACCGGGGCGGCATCCAGGGCGTGCCCGTGGGGCAGGAGGAAGCGGGCCTGGTGCTGGGAATGACCAGGAGCCAGATTTTTTTCAAGATCACGCTGCTGCAGATGATCAAACGGATCGTTCCGCCCATTTCCAACGAGATCATTACGCTGGTCAAGGATACGTCCCTTGCGCGGATCATCGCGCTGCAGGAGATCATCTGGGCGGGACAGGCATTCATGAAGGGATCTCAGGGAATTTCCGGCGCTATCTGGCCCCTGTTTTTTACAGCGGTGTATTATCTGATCTGGAACGGGATCCTGACCATGCTGCTGGGACGGCTGGAAAAGAAGCTGGATTATTTCAGATAGGGGAGGAGATACGATGCCGATTTTAGAAGTAGAACATATTTGCAAATCCTTTGAACGCACGGAGGTACTCAAAGACATCAGCTTTTCCCTGGAAAAAGGGCAGGTGGTTTCCATCATCGGCTCCTCGGGAAGCGGGAAGACCACGCTGCTTCGGTGCCTGAACTTCCTGGAGAGGCCGGACAAGGGGGTGCTGCGTGTCAATGGAGAGGTCTTATTTGACGCGGGCGATGCCTTTACCATGCAGGAATCAGAGATCCGCAGGAAACGGCTCCATTTCGGACTGGTGTTCCAGTCCTTCAACCTGTTCCCCCAGTATACGGCCATGGAAAATGTCATGCTGGCGAAGGAATTGCTGGCAAAGGAGCAGCCCGATTATAAGGCGAAAAGAAAGGAAATCCATGAGGAGATCGTAGGACAGGCAGAAACCCTGCTGGATCAGATGGGGCTTTCCGACCGGAAAAACAATTATCCCCATCAGCTCTCGGGAGGACAGTGCCAGCGTGTGGCGATCGCCCGGGCGCTTGCCTTGCAGCCGGATATCCTTTGTTTCGACGAACCCACCTCGGCCCTGGATCCGGAGCTGACGGGAGAGGTTCTGAGAGTCATCCGGGAGCTGGCGGATCAGAATACCACCATGATTATCGTCACCCATGAGATGGCATTTGCCAGGGATGTGGCGAACCAGGTGATCTTCATGGACGATGGGATCATCCTGGAGCAGGGGGATCCCCGGCAGGTGTTTGAACATCCGAAGGAGGAGCGGACACGACAGTTTTTGTCAAGATTTACACAGGGATGATGGTCAGGAACTGCAGGTATGCAGCAGAGACAGCTTGCTTGTCGATGCGTTTACCTGTAGTTCCTGACCATTTTTCATGCGGGCGTATGCAAAAAAGGTTGCCGGAGGCAGATTTGCGCTGGTGAACAAGCGATCTGCAGCTTTCATAGGCGGAAAATGTTCCGGAGCAGGTTTTCCATATTGATTTTCACGGGGGCATGTATTATAATCGTCGTGGAGACGAAACAGGTCCTTGATACACTACAAGGTTTCTAAAGAGAAGGTGTTCATTTATGAGTGAATTTGAAAAAATATCCACCGGTCTAGGGGAAGAGTGCGGGGTATTCGGAGCCTATGATATGGAGGGCGGCGATGTGGCCGCTTCCGTGTATTACGGGCTGTTCGCATTGCAGCACCGGGGGCAGGAGAGCTGTGGGATCGCGGTGACCGATACCTTCGGACAGCGCAAGGTTCTGTCAAAGAAGGGGCTTGGACATGTGGATGACGTGTTTGATGAGGAAGCCCTGAAAGCCCTGAAGGGCAACTTAGGGGTCGGTCATGTGCGGTATTCCACGGCCGGCGGCACCCGGGTGGAAAACGCGCAGCCTCTGGTCATCAATTATGTAAAGGGGACTCTTGCGATCGCCCACAATGGAAATCTGGTCAATGCCGTAGAGCTTCGGAGGGAGCTGGAATATACGGGGGCCATTTTCCAGACCACCATTGATTCCGAAGTGATCGCCTACCATATTGCAAGGGAACGGCTGAATGTGAAAAAGGCGGAGGACGCGGTCAAGAATGCCATGAAGAAGATCGAAGGCGCCTATGCGCTGGTGGTCAGCAGTCCCCGGAAGATGATCGGGGCAAGGGATCCGAGAGGTTTAAGGCCCCTTTGCATCGGGAAACGGGACCACACCTGGTTTCTGGCATCCGAGAGCTGCGCCATTGCGGCCATCGGGGCGGAGTTCGTGCGGGATGTGCTGCCGGGAGAAATCGTCAGCTTTACGAAGGACGGCGTGATCTCCGATATGAGTATGGCAGTGCCGTCTGAGAAGCAGACAAGGTGTATTTTTGAATATATTTATTTCGCACGGACGGACAGCACGCTGGACGGGGTGAATGTCTATCATTCCCGGATCCTGGCGGGGAAGGCGCTGGCCGAATCCTATCCGGTGGAGGCGGACCTGGTGGTAGGCGTGCCGGATTCCGGGCTGGTGGCGGCCAAGGGGTATTCGGAGCATTCCGGGATTCCCTATGGGATGGCATTTCACAAAAACAGCTATGTTGGCCGGACTTTTATCAAGCCGAAGCAGAGCGACCGGGAATCCAGTGTGAAGATCAAGCTGAATGTGATCCCGGAGGTGGTCCGTGGGAAACGGATCGTGATGGTGGATGATTCCATTGTCCGGGGAACCACCTGTGCCAATATCATTAAGATGCTGAAAAAGGCGGGTGCAGTGGAAGTCCATGTGCGGATCAGTTCGCCGCCCTTTTTGTACCCCTGCTATTTTGGGACGGACGTGCCGTCCAATGAGCAGCTCATTGCCCATTCCCATACGACGGAGCAGATCCGGGAGATGATCGGGGCGGATTCTTTAGGATATATGGAGGTCGGGAAGCTAAAAACGATGGTCGGGGAGCTGGGATACTGCGATGCCTGCTTTACCGGGCATTATCCCATGAAGGTGCCGGACCACGATATCAGCCATGCATTCGAGTAACTGGTTATAATATAGAAGGAGGATAATAACATGAGTACGGATCGTTATGTGAGCCCGCTTTCCGAGCGGTATGCCAGCAAGGAGATGCAGTACATTTTTTCACCGGACAAAAAGTTCCGGACATGGAGGAGGCTGTGGATCGCCCTTGCCGAGACGGAAAAAGAGCTGGGGCTTCCGATCACGGAGGAGCAGATTGAAGAATTGAAAGCCCATGCGGAGGATATCAACTATGATGTGGCCAAAGAGCGGGAGAAAATCGTCCGCCATGATGTGATGTCCCATGTCTATGCCTACGGGGTGCAGTGCCCGAAGGCCAAGGGGATCATCCACTTAGGCGCCACCTCCTGCTATGTGGGGGACAATACGGATATCATCGTGATGGCGGAAGCCTTAAAGCTTGTGCGTAAAAAGCTGGTCAATGTGATCGCGGAGCTGGCAAAATTTGCGGATGCGCAGAAGGCCCAGCCCACCCTGGCATTCACCCATTTCCAGCCGGCCCAGCCCACCACCGTGGGAAAACGGGCGACCCTCTGGATGCAGGAATTTGAGATGGACTTAGAGGATCTGGATCATGTGCTGGGCAGCTTAAAGCTGCTGGGCAGCAAGGGAACCACCGGGACACAGGCCAGCTTCCTGGAGCTGTTCGACGGAGATCAGGAGACCATCGACAGGATCGATCCGATGATCGCGGAGAAGATGGGATTTGCGGCATGCTATCCGGTATCCGGGCAGACCTATTCCAGAAAGACCGATACCAGAGTCCTGAATGTGCTGGCCGGGATCGCTGCCAGCGCCCACAAGCTTTCCAATGACATCCGGCTTCTGCAGCATTTAAAAGAAGTGGAAGAGCCCTTTGAAAAGACCCAGATCGGTTCCTCGGCGATGGCCTATAAGCGGAATCCCATGCGCAGCGAGCGGATTGCCTCCCTGTCCCGGTATGTGATGATCGACGCGCTGAATCCGGCCATTACCTCCGCGACCCAGTGGTTTGAGCGGACGCTGGACGATTCGGCGAACAAGCGGCTGAGCGTGCCGGAGGGCTTTCTGGCTATCGATGGGATCCTGGATCTGTGCCTGAATGTGGTGGACGGCCTGGTGGTCTATCCCAAGGTGATCGAGAAGCGGCTGATGTCGGAGCTGCCGTTCATGGCAACGGAAAATATCATGATGGACGCGGTGAAAGCAGGCGGCGACAGGCAGGAGCTTCATGAGCGGATCCGGGAGCTTTCCATGGAAGCAGGAAAAAATGTAAAAGAACGGGGAATGGACAACAACCTCCTGGAGCTGATCGCGGAGGATCCGGCCTTTAACCTGAGCCTGGAGGAGCTGGAAAAGACCATGGATCCGGCGAAATATGTGGGACGCGCCAGGGAGCAGGTAGATGCCTATCTGGAACAGGTGATCCGTCCGCTTCTGGAAAAAAACAAGGAAGTTCTCGGCGTCAAGGCAGAGATTCACGTATAAATGAAATAACGTCAATAAGATGGGAGATAGAAGAACATGAAAAAAGTAAGGACAAGATTTGCGCCCAGCCCTACAGGGAGGATGCACGTAGGAAACCTGAGGACCGCGCTTTACGCCTACCTGATCGCAAAGCATGAAGGCGGGGATTTTATCCTGCGGATCGAGGACACCGATCAGGAGCGGTTTGTGGAAGGGGCGCTGGAGATCATTTACCGGACCCTGGAAAAGACAGGGCTGATCCATGACGAAGGCCCGGACAGGGACGGCGGCGTGGGTCCCTATGTGCAGAGTGAACGACAGGCCTCGGGCCTGTATCTGAAATATGCGAAGCAGCTCGTTGAGCAGGGCGATGCCTATTACTGCTTCTGCGACAAGGAGCGGCTGGATTCCCTACGGACCTCGGTTTCCTCGGACGGAACGGACATCGTGGTGTATGACAAGCACTGCCTGGGACTGAAGAAGGAAGAAGTGGAGGCGAACCTGGCGGCAGGAAAGCCCTGGGTTATCCGGCTCAATGTGCCCAATGAGGGCGAGACGACGTTCCACGATGAAATTTATGGGGATATCACGGTGCCCAACCAGGAGCTGGACGATATGATCCTGATCAAGTCGGACGGCTATCCGACCTATAATTTTGCCAATGTGATCGACGACCATCTGATGGGCATCACCCATGTGGTGCGGGGCAATGAATACCTGTCCTCCGCGCCCAAGTACAACCGGCTGTATGAAGCCTTTGGCTGGGAGGTGCCGGTGTACGTGCACTGCCCGCTGATCACCGATGAGGAGCATAAAAAGCTGAGCAAGCGGTGCGGCCATTCCTCCTATGAGGATCTGATCGAACAGGGCTTCGTGTCGGAGGCGGTGGTCAATTATGTGGCGCTTTTAGGATGGTGCCCTTCTGACAACCGGGAGATATTTACGCTCCAGGAGCTGGTGGAGGCATTTGACTATACCCATATGAGCAAGTCGCCGGCCGTATTTGACACGGTGAAGCTGAAATGGATGAACGGGGAATATCTGAAAGCCATGGACGAGGAACGCTTTTTCGAGCTGGCGAAGCCTTATATCCGGGAAGTGGTTTCCAAAGATTTTGACCTGAAAAAGATCGCGGCACTGGTAAAGACCCGGATTGAGATCTTCCCGGATATCCGGGAGCAGATCGACTTCTTTGAGGAGGTTCCGGAATATGATACCGCGATGTATACGCATAAGAAGATGAAATCCACGCCGGAGACCTCGCTTACCGTATTAAAGGAGCTGCTTCCGGTACTGGAAGCGCAGGAGGATTACAGCAACGACGCGCTGTTTGAGACATTGAAAGGGTATGTGACGGAAAAGGGCGTAAAGATCGGCTATGTGATGTGGCCCATCCGTACCGCGGTTTCCGGAAAGCAGAATACCCCCGGGGGCGCCACGGAGATCATGGAGGTCCTGGGAAAAGAGGAATCCTTAAAGCGGATCCGGGAAGCGGTTCAGAAGCTGGAGGCAGGAGTGTAATTTGAATCAGGCACAGAAGCGGGCAATTGCCCACACGGAGGGTCCGTGCCTTGTGCTGGCAGGACCGGGTTCAGGGAAGACCCTGACCATTGTAAACAGAATAAAGTACCTGATAGAGGAGCAGAGAGTAAGACCAGAAGAAATTCTGGTCATTACTTTTACAAAATATGCGGCCGAGGAAATGAAGTTCCGGCTGCAGGCTCTGATGGAAGGCAGACGGCTTCCGGTGACGACGGGAACCTTCCATGGGATCTATTATGGGATCCTGAAATGGGCTTATCATTTGGGACCCGCCAATATCCTTTCCGAGGAAGAAAAGTACAGAATGCTCCGGCAGATCGTGAGCAGGCAGGAAGCGGAGGTATTCGATGAGGAGGATTTCCTGCAGGGGATCGTTACGGAGATCGGAGTAGTCAAGAACCACAGGGCGGATCTGGAGGAATACCAGGCAAAGCACTGCCCGGCAGAGACCTTCCGGTGTATTTACCGGGAATATGAAACCATGCGCAAGGAAGCGAAAAAAATAGACTTTGATGATATGCTGGTTTTATGTTATGATTTATTCAGACGGCGTCCGGATGTGCTGAAGCTCTGGCAGGAAAAGTTCCGGTATATCCTGGTGGATGAATTTCAGGATATCAATCAGGTGCAGTATGATGTGATCCGGATGCTGGCGGCGCCGGAGCACAACCTGTTTGTGGTAGGAGACGACGACCAGTCCATCTACGGCTTCCGGGGAGCGGACGTGAAGCTGATGTTCCGGTTTTTAAAGGACTATCCGGAAGCCAGAAAGCTGCTTTTGGATACGAATTATCGTTCCACGGCCAATATCGTCCGGCATGCGCTGCAGGTTATCGAACATAATGAAGTCCGGTTTGACAAGAAGATCCGGACACAGAAGCCGGCCGGGACGGCGCTTCATATACAGGAAACGCTGGATTCTGAGGATGAGAGCGCCTATGTAGTCTCAGAGATCAGAGAGAGGATGGAATCCGGGATCCCGCCGGAGCAGATCGCGGTGCTTTTTCGGGTACATACGGATGCCCGGGCGCTGGCAGGACAGCTGGTGAAGCACAAGATCCCGTTTTATATGCGGGAATCCATGCCGGATCTTTACCAGCACTTTATTGCCAGGGATATCCGGGCCTATCTGCGTCTGGCAGGCGGCGGACGGGAGAGACCGGATTTTCTGCAGGTGATGAACCGGCCTCTCCGCTATCTGAGCAGGGCTTCTGTCTCAGAGAACCGGATCGTGGCTTTTGAAGAATTGCGGAGGTTTTATTGTGATAAGGAGTGGATGCAGGATCGGATCGACCAGTTTGAGTGGGATCTGAAAATGATGGGGAAGATGGCGCCCTATGCCGCGATCCAATATATCAGGAAAAAGGTCGGTTATGATGACTATCTGCGTCAATATGCGGATTCAAAGAGTCAGCAGCCGGCAGAATATTTTGACGTGCTGGCAGAACTGGAGGAGTCCGCAAAACCGTTTACAACAGCAGAAGAGTGGTTTGCACATATATCAGAATACACAGACGCACTGGCAAAACAGAAGCGAAAGACACAGGAGGACAGGACAGGGATCCGCCTGATGACCATGCATGCGTCAAAAGGGCTGGAATTTGATACTGTATTCATCATTCAGGCCAATGAGGGGCGGATCCCCGATAAACGGGCTATGAAGGAGCACGGAGTGGAGGAGGAGCGGAGGCTGTTTTATGTAGCCATGACCCGGGCCAAGGAAGTACTTAAAATCAGCTATGTGACAGTGAAAAACGGAAAGGATGCCAAGCCCTCCTGCTTTGTGGAAGAACTGCATCCGAAAAACCGATGAGCGAAATAAATCAGGCTTCTATTGACAAACCTGTAAAACACGTTAGAATAAAGATAGTGCAATGTAATATTAAGGTATATAATGCGGAAAGTTTATGTATTTTAAATCTGTTTGAAGAGGTATGGTTATGAAACAAAAAGTATTCCGTGTGTTTTTTTTATTGTTTCTGGTCTGCTTTATGCTGGCGGGATGTAAGAAAAGTGTAGGGACGCCGGAGGACAACGCGGTGGTAGAGGAAGATCCGGAGGAGGAAGAGGAGAATACGGGCTACGTATTCGGATACAGCTGTATTGATATGGAGAATCCCTACTACGATACGCTGCGGCGTTCCCTTGAAAATACATTAGGAGAAAATGAATATCAGCTGATCTCTAAAAATCCAGGTTCAGATGCACGGGTACAGAACGAGCAGCTTGAAGAATTGATCGAGATGAAGGTGGATGCAGTATTCTTATGCCCGGTGGACTGGGAAATGGTCACACCGGCTCTGGAGGCACTGCAGTCGGCCGGAATCCCGGTGATCAATATTGATACGCAGGTGAAGGAAGAGAGCCTGACGAAAGCTTATGTGGGATCGGACAACAGAAACGCAGGATTTGTCTGCGGGGAGGATCTGAAAAAACGCTGTTCGGACGGCGGGAAGATCCTTCTGCTCGAATCTCCGTCCATGAATTCGATCAATGAACGGATCACCGGCTTCGAACAGGCCATCGCAAATGCCGGATTTGAAGTTCTGGACCGGGCCGATGTGAATGGAGAAAAAGAAAAGGCAAAGGAGACGATGAAGGAATTTCTGAAGAAATATCCCGAGATTGACGCCGTGATGTGCGGAAATGACCGTACTGCGCTTGGGACGCTCGAAGCAGTCAGGGAATCTGCGCGGGAAGGGATCCGCATCTATGGTGTGGACGGCTCGCCGGAGGTAAAACAGGAGATCGCGAAAGCAGACAGCCCGATGACAGCAACGGGGGCACAGTCTCCGATCCGGATCGGAAAAGAGGCGGCAGAGATCGGGATGGCGATTTTGGACGGGGAAAATTTTGAAACAACCACTTATGAAGACACATTTCTGATTGACAAAGGAAATGTGGAGATGTACGGAACAGACGGCTGGCAGTAGGAGGAAGGCTTGCTAATCGCCAAGCAGGCAATCAATTTGCTGTGCAAATTGGTTACATTGACAGGAGGAAAAGCATATGAAGAAAGTGGAAGGGTACCCGCAGCCACTTGGGGTGAAGATAAAGCAGGACAGGGTGAACTTTGCAGTTTCTGTACCAACAGGAAAGAAATGCGAGCTTCTGCTCTATCGCGCAGGAAAGACAGAACCGGCTTTCATTTATAAGATGCCGGAGGAAGAAGGACTGGGGGAGATCCGCTTTCTGGCAGTGGAAGGACTGGATGTGCAGAAATATGAATACAACTTCCGGATCAATGATAAGGTCATTTTGGATCCGTATGTCCGTGAACTGGCGAGAACGAGAAGATTTGGGGAAGTGCCCGATGCGGATCTGCACCGGGTGCGGGGGCGCTTTCCGACTGCTTCCTATGACTGGGAGGGAGATCATATCTTAAAGATTCCGTTTGAGGAGGTGATCGCATACAGCCTTCATGTCCGCGGATTTACAAAGCATTCCTCCTCCGGAGTGAAGCAGAAGGGAACCTTTGCCGGGATCGTGGAGATGCTTCCCTATCTGACAGAGCTGGGGATCAACCAGATCCAGTGCATGCCCATTTATGAGTTTGACGAAGCGTTCGGAAGCCGCCTGAATTACTGGGGGTACGGCGGCGGCTATTACTTTGCGCCCAAAGCGGCCTACAGCAGGTCAGGCCATGCCGCGTCCGAATTGAAGGACATGGTAAAATGCTGCCACAGGGCCGGAATCGAGGTGGTGCTGGAGATGCCTTTTGAGCAGGGGATTCAGACTCAGACTGCCATCGAATGCCTGAAATACTACATGCTGGAATATCACATAGACGGTTTTGTGATCAACCCGTATAATGTGTCATGGGACTGCCTGACCCAGGATCCTCTCCTGAAAGGAACCAAGATCATGCAGAAGGATGACGGATTCCAGAATACCATGCGTCGGTTCCTCAAAGGGGACGAGGACATGGTAAACCCGGTGATGGGCGCGCTTTGCCTGAATACAAATGCCAACGGAAAATGCAATTATATCACGACGCATACCGGATTTACCCTGAATGACCTGGTATCCTATGAAGCAAAGCACAATGAGGCCAATGGGGAACGGAATCTGGACGGGCCTAATTATAACTACAGTTGGAATTGCGGGGCAGAGGGTCCCAGCAGGAAGCGGTATATCAGGAACCTGCGGAAAAGGCAGATCCGAAACGCGTTTCTTTTGCTGCTCACGGCGCAGGGGACGCCATGTCTTCTTGCGGGGGATGAATTCTGGAATACCCAGAAGGGGAATAACAACGTATACTGCCAGGACAACGAAACCTCCTGGCTGGACTGGAGCAGGCTGAAGCGGGACGACAGCCTTTTCCAATATGTGAAGAGCCTGATCGCATTTCGAAAGGCTCATCCGGCCCTCCACCAGAGATTTCCGCTCTCCGGGACGGACCGCAGCGGCTGCGGGCTGCCGGATGTGTCTTACCATGGAGAAAATGCCTGGCAGGCGCCGGCAGAGGTGCACAGCCGTCAGCTCGGCGTGCTCTACTGTGCTGCCGGGGAGCAGGAAGACCTCTGCTTTATTGCCTACAATATGCATTGGCTGAAGCATTCCTTTGCACTGCCCGCTTTGCCGAAGAATCTGGAATGGTACCGGGTGATTGAGACGGAGAATGGAGCAGAAGAAGGGCAGGAGAAGGAACAGAAGCAGATTGAGCTACAGGCACGCAGTGTTGCGGTCCTGGTTGGAAGGAAGAGTGATTGATATGATAAAGGCTGCGGAGCATTTCCGTACGATCACAAAACATAAAATGCTGGTCATGAAGGAGTGTTTTCAGGTGGGGCTGTATCTGCAGGGACTACTCCATGACCTGTCAAAATATACGTGGACGGAGTTCCGGGTGGGCTGCCGGTTCTATCAGGGAACCCAAAGTCCCAACAACGCGGAGAGAATGGCAAAGGGCTACTCTTCTGCCTGGCTGCATCATAAGGGGCGCAACAAGCATCATTATGAATATTGGGTTGATTACGGGATTGACGGTAAAAAGTCTCTGATCGGAATGAAGATGCCGGTCAGATATGTAGTGGAGATGTTTCTGGATCGGATCGCGGCCTGCAAGGTGTATAAGGGGAGTGCGTATCAGGATTCAGATCCGCTGGACTATTTCCAAAAAGGCGGTACGGATGATTATGTGATGCATGAAGACACCAAGAGGCTGCTCACCAGGCTTCTTGTCATGCTGGCCCAAAAGGGGGAGGAAGAGACCTACCGGTACATCCGGGAGAAGGTACTTGGGCGAAAGCGCGGAAGGCAAACGGTACGGGGGTTGTTCAGAACCATGAACACATTTAGGATACACAGGAGATATATACAGGTATGAATCATGACAAAAAGAAAAAGATAATCTCTGAAATATTAGACTGGATAAAAACGATCGTCATTGCTCTTGCCGTCGGCTTTGTGGCCAGCAAGGTGCTGATCACCAGCGCCCAGGTTCCCACCAGTTCTATGGAAGATACTGTTATGGCGGGAAGCAGGCTTCTCATCAACCGTGTGGCATACGCCGTGTCGGAGCCGAAGCGGGGGGATATCGTTGCATTCTATTATCCGGATGACGAAGAAACGGTATATCTGAAAAGGATCATCGGGCTGCCGGGAGAAACGGTGGAAGGAAGGGACGGAAAGGTCTGTGTAGATGGAGAGCCGTTGGATGAGGATTATGTGGCGGAAGAGATCGACAGTGATTTCGGCCCCTTTTACGTACCGGAGAATATGTACTTTATGATGGGGGACAATCGGAATGACTCCTGGGATTCCCGTTTCTGGGAGCATAAGTTTGTGGCAAAAAAGAAGATCATCGGAAAAGCGGAATTCGAATATTTTCCGAAGATCAAGCTGCTGTTCTGAACCATATAATAATGAATATAAAAGATACAAAGGAGGAAGTTGGCATGGCAAAGTATGTAATGGCTCTGGATTCGGGTACCACAAGCAACCGCTGCATCCTGTTCAATGAAAAGGGCAAGATGTGCAGTGTGGCGCAGAAGGAGTTTACACAGCATTTTCCCAAGCCGGGATGGGTGGAACATGAGCCGGGGGAAATCTGGTCTACCCAGCTTGCGGTGGCACGGGAGGCGATGACGAAGATCGGGGCTTCTGCGGAGGATATCGCGGCCATCGGGATCACGAATCAGCGGGAGACGACGATCGTGTGGGATAAAAATACGGGACAGCCTGTGTACCCGGCCATTGTCTGGCAGTGCCGGAGGACCTCGGAATACTGCGACAGTCTGAAGGAAAAGGGACTGACGGAGAAGTTCCGTGAAAAGACAGGGCTTGTGATCGATGCGTATTTTTCAGGGACAAAGGTAAAATGGATCCTGGATCATGTGGAAGGAGCCAGGGAGCGTGCAGAGAAGGGGAACCTCCTTTTCGGAACCGTGGAGACTTGGCTGATCTGGAAGCTGACCAGGGGAGCGGTGCATGTGACGGACTACAGCAACGCGTCCCGAACCATGCTGTTCAACATCCATACTCTGGAATGGGACGACGAGATTCTGGAAGAGCTGGGCATTCCTAGAGCTATGCTGCCACAGCCAAGGGCGTCCAGTGAGATCTACGGGGAGACAG
Organism: uncultured Clostridium sp.; assembly: GCA_964415625.1. Lineage (GTDB taxonomy): Bacteria > Bacillota > Clostridia > Lachnospirales > Lachnospiraceae > Schaedlerella. The sequence continues at coordinate 6,466 of CAYQBE010000094.1, read as the reverse complement.
ATCCCAGCTTTTTCGGCGGCAGGATTCCCATCGCGGGGGCGGCGGGAGACCAGCAGGCGGCCTTGTTCGGCCAGGCCTGTTTTGAGCAGGGGGACGCAAAGAATACATACGGGACCGGATGCTTCCTGCTGATGAATACGGGCAGTCAGCCGGTACGTTCCAAGAACGGGCTTGTCACGACCATTGCCTGGGGCATGGACGGCAAGGTGACCTATGCTTTGGAGGGATCTATCTTTGTGGCCGGCGCAGCGCTGCAGTGGCTGCGGGACGAGCTCCGGCTGATCGATTCGGCAGCGGACAGTGAATATTTCGCCCAGCGGGTGAAGGACACCAACGGATGCTATGTGGTGCCGGCCTTTACCGGGCTGGGAGCGCCCTATTGGGATCAATATGCCAGGGGCACCATTGTGGGGCTGACCCGGGGCGTGAATAAATACCACATCATCCGGGCAACGCTGGAATCTCTGGCATATCAGGTCAACGACGTACTGGAAGCGATGAAGGCGGACTCGGGAATGGATCTGTCGGCTCTGCGGGTGGACGGCGGCGCCAGTGCCAATAATTTCCTGATGCAGACCCAGGCGGATCTGAGCAATGCGCCGGTGAACCGCCCCAGGTGTGTAGAGACCACCGCGATGGGAGCGGCTTATCTTGCAGGGCTTGCTGTGGGCTACTGGAAGGATATCGAGGATGTGAAGCAAAACTGGGGCATCGACAAGATCTTTGTTCCGGCAATCGAGCCTGAGAAGCGGGAGAAGATGCTGAAGGGCTGGAAGCGGGCTGCGGCATGTTCCTATGGATGGGCCAAGGAAGAATGATGATCCGGGAGCATGCGGATTTTTGAAATGATGTCATATGCGGATGACTGTCCGAACCCAGGAGGGGACGGACAGTCATCCTTTGCAGGAGAGGGAATATGTTTGGTTATATTACGATTTGCGAACCGGAACTGAAGGTGAAGGATCTGCGGAGATACCGGGCGCATTACTGCGGTTTGTGCAGGTCATTGAAGGAGCAGTACGGGAGCATGGGGCAGATGACTCTGAGCTATGATATGACATTCATTGTCGTACTTTTGACTTCGCTGTACGAATCCGCGCTGAAAGAGTCGGCCGGCAGGTGCAAGACGCACCCCATAAAAAAACAGCAGATGCTGCAGAGTGAGATCACGGAATACGCTGCGGATATGAATGTGATCCTGACCTGGTATCACTTAAAGGACGACTGGCAGGACGAGAGGAAGCCGGGAAGTCTTTTGGGACTTCATGCATTGGGCCGAAAAGCGAAAAAGGCAGCTCAGAAATATCCCAGACAGTGCAGGGTGATGTATCGGGAGCTGAAGGCGCTGGAGAGGATGGAAGCGGCGGGAAGCCAGGATCTTGACGAGGCGGCCGGGTGCTTTGGGCGGCTGATGGAAGAGGTGCTGGTGTACCAACAGGACGTCTGGGAGGAAGATTTGCGCAGGATGGGCTTCTTCCTGGGGAAATTTATTTATATCATGGATGCCTATGAGGATCTGGAACAGGATCTGAAACAGGGGAATTATAATCCGCTCCGGGACTTAAGCCGGAGTGCGGATTATGAGGAGCGCATAAGGCAGATCCTGTGCATGATGATCGCGGAAAGCACGGCGGCTTTTGAAAAGCTGCCCTGTCTGCAGGATGCGGATATCCTGCGGAATATCCTCTATACCGGGGTGTGGAACCGATATAACCGGATCCAGGAAAAGAAGAAAGAAACGCAGGAAAACAAGAAAGAGCGCAAAAAGACATGAAACAGACGACTTTAACAACCGGAAATATCACACGCTCTCTGCTGCGGTTTGCGTTTCCCATGATGGTGGGAAACCTGCTGCAGCAGCTTTATAATATCGTGGATACGCTGATCGTGGGGCAGTTCCTGGGAAAGGAAGCGCTGGCGGCAGTGGGCTCATCCTATTCCCTGATGACATTTCTGACCTCCATCCTGCTGGGGCTCTGCATGGGAAGCGGCGTCTCCTTTTCTATCAGCTTTGGGAAACAGGAATATGGCCGGATGAAGTCCGGTATTTTTATGTCCTTTGTGATGATCGGGGCTGTGGCGCTGCTCTTAAGTGCTGCCGTATTTGCCGGGCTGGACCTGATCCTGCGGCTGCTGTGTGTGCCCGGAGATGTGTATGGGCTGATGCGGGAATATCTGTGGGTGATCTTCTGGGGGATCCTGGCGACCTTTTTATATAACTTTTTTGCGTCCCTGCTGCGTGCGGTAGGCAATTCCACCGCGCCGCTTTTGTTTCTCGGGATTGCCGCACTGTCCAACATCGGGCTGGATCTGCTTTTTATCCTCTGTTTTCATCGGGGCGTGCGGGGGGCTGCGGAGGCTACCGTACTGTCACAATACGCCGCTGGGCTTGGAATCTTATTGTATACAATAATACAATTCCCGCAGTTCCGCTTCAGGCGCAGGGATCTGAGATGGCAGCCTGAAGTGCTGAGGGAAATTTTTCAGTTATCTTCCCTGACCTGTATCCAGCAGTCCGTCATGAATTTTGGGATCCTGATGATACAGGGATTAGTAAATAGTTTCGGGGCGGTCGTCATGGCGGCTTTTTCCGTGGCGGTAAAGATCGATACCTTTGCCTATATGCCGGTGCAGGATTTCGGAAATGCATTTTCTACCTTTGTGGCGCAGAATTATGGGGCAGGGAAAACGAAACGGATCCGGGAGGGGATCCGGAGCGCCGTAAAGACCGCGTTTTTCTTCGGGGCGGCAGTCAGCGCGCTTGTATTTATATTCTCCAGGCAGTTGATGCTGATCTTTGTGAAGCCGCAGGAAACGGAAATCATTCGGGAAGGGGTGCGTTACCTGCGGATCGAGGGCAGCTTTTATTATCTGATCGGTTTTTTGTTTCTCTGCTATGGATATTACCGTGCCGTCAAGCGTCCTGGCATGTCCCTGGTACTGACGGTGATCTCGCTGGGGACCCGGGTGCTGCTGGCATATGTACTGTCGGCGGTGCCGCAGATCGGAGTGACCGGAATCTGGGCGGCCGTGCCCATCGGGTGGTTTCTGGCTGATCTGGTGGGATATCACTATTATTCACGGGGCCTTGCACCTCGCTGCAAGGCATCCGGCCAATAAAGCTGCGGCTTCAGGCATCCAGCCCCTCGCCGTCAGGCGATTTTTCAATGGGCTGGATGCGTTACCGTAATTCAAAATGAATCTGGACAATTGAGAAATTTTATTATATCATGGTAATCGATAACTGTTCAGAGCAGGATTTAAGGTGTATCTGCGGGAGAGTTGGACAGATACGACAGATCGATATAGAGGAGAAAAATAAAGATGAACAAAAATCCATATGAAGTGCTGGGGATTCCGACGAATGCATCGGATGATGAAGTGAAACGGGCATACCGGGATCTGACAAGGAAGTATCACCCGGACGCAAATGTAAATAATCCGCTTGCGGATTTGGCGGAGGAAAAATTTAAGGAAGTACAGGAAGCCTATGACATGATCATGAAGCAGCGGGAGCAGGGCGGCTATCAATATGGCTACGGCTACCAGGGAGGAAGCGGCCAGGGCAGCTATCAGCAGTCCTACGGCAGTTCCGGAGCCGGACAGAATCCGCAGATGCAGTCGGTGTATACGTACCTGAACGCAAGGCGGTACCGGGAAGCACTGAATGTGCTGAATGGAATGCCCAACCGGACTGCAGAATGGTATTATTTAAGCGCTGCGGCCAACGCGGGAATCGGCAACAATATCATGGCCCGTGACCATGCCGGCCAGGCTGTAAATATGGAGCCAAATAACCTGCAGTACCGCCAGCTTCTCAATCAGCTGGAATGGAGCGGGCAGAAGTACCAGAATTACCCTTATGGAGGCGGCTACGGCATGGGCGGCAATTCCTGCGGTACGGGAAATATGTGCTGTGACTTATGCATTGCGGATCAGCTGTGTGAATGTATGGGAGGAGATCTTTGTTCATGCATGTAAAGACAAAGAAAATGGCGTTCGGCGGGCTGCTGCTGGCATTGTCGGTGATCTGCATGATCCTGGGGAGCATCATTGAGACAGGCACCTTGTTTTTGCTTGCGGCAGCTTCCTTTTTTGTGGGGATCGTTTTCCGGGAATTCGGGAGAAGGACCGCAGCCGCATTTTATGTGGCAGGAGTATTGCTGGGACTGATCCTGGCACCAAACAAACTGTACGTTGCCACTTATGGGGCGATGGGATTTTTCATCCTGGCAGAGGAAACTGCATGGGAGCGGCTGAGCGGCTGGAATGCCGACGTGCGGAAAAAGACAGCCGTACTTTGGGGGATCCGATATGGGGTGTTCAATCTGATCTACGTTCCGGCGGTCCTTTTTTTCCAGGGACTGCTGTTTGCGGGCACACTGCCGCTTTGGGCGACAATAGGGATCCTTGCCGGGGGCCAGGCAGTCCTTTGGCTGTATATTGGAGCCTATGGATATGTGCAGAGAGAATTGTGGGGAAAGCTGCGGGGGCATATTTTCCGTGCTTAAGGAAGAAAAGACCGCCTGATGCTGTATTGCATCAGGCGGACACATTCGTTGCTTATGTTTGCTGATATTTATAGTAATGAGGCATATATCGCAGCGTCCAGGGCACTCAGATCTTCTTCACGGACGGTCTGCACTTTATTTTTATCAGGCTGAATATGCAGTATGACAGTTTCAGGAGTTCCATATTCCGGAAATGACAATCTGGGGGAGAGCAGGTTATACATTTCTTCATAGATTAACTGATTGACCTGTTCATCTGTTGTCATCGCCAGGGCGTCTTCTGTATGGAGAACATCGATCAGGCTCTCGTCAATGCCATCAAACATGGAAAAGGGCTGTACAGTGACATCTACTGTGAAACCATCTCCGTCTTCTTCTGCCGCGCCTACCGTGTATTTGCAGATATGATGTAAGCTTGCAAAGAGCTGGCGGTATTGGTCCTTTAGTTCATCACTGACAGAAGTATCAGCAATCTTAATGAGCGACAGAACGGAATTCAGACCGCGTTCATGAATCTGTGCCGCTTCTTCTTCCGTGCATTTCATATACTCCATATAGGCGTTATAATCTGATTTGTAACGGGAATCCAAAACAGCCTGTATATAGACGGGTGCATCTTCTGTTGTCATTTTTTTCCCACATCCGCCGGCCAGTATAGAACAGCACATGCTTATGATCATGATGAATGAAATCTTTTTTTTCATTGGTTCTCCCTCCCACAGCTATGAAACACAAATATTATTTTCTGGTAACTACCATATCATAAATGCCAGTTTGAATCAAGAAAAATCCGTTGTGCAGACTGGCAAAAAAATAGTGTAAAGTATCGAATGAAAAAAATACGGGAATTGCCCGCATTAAAAATCTGCTTCGCAGATGGCGGGCAAGTAGGCAATCAATTTGCTACGCAAATTGGTTATATATTAGCGAGGAGTAAGTAAATGAAATTTTATATGGCGCCCTTGGAAGGGATCACGGGACATGTATTCCGCCGGGCATTTTGTGAATGCTTCGGCTCTGTGGATCAATATTTTATTCCTTTTATCAAACCGAACCAGCACGGACATTTAAGCTCCCGGGAGCGGCAGGACGTGCTGCCCCAGAACAATCCGGGCATGTACGCGATCCCGCAGATCCTGACAAATTCTGTGGAGGATTTTGTGCGTACGGCCCGGAAGCTTCAACAATACGGCTATCAGGAGATCAATCTGAACCTGGGCTGCCCTTCCGGGACCGTGGTGTCCAAAAAGCGGGGCTCCGGCTTCCTGGCATTTCCCGAGGAGCTGGACCGGTTTTTGGACGGGGTGTTCGAACAGACAGACGCGGAGATTTCCATCAAGACCAGGATCGGGAAGGACAGCCCGGAGGAATTTGGGCGGCTCCTGGAGATTTATAACCAGTATCCGGTGAAGGAACTGATCATCCATCCCAGGGTCCAGAAGGATATGTATCGGAACCATCCCAACTGGGAGGTATTCGGAGAAGCCTGCAAAAACAGCAGGCATCCGGTCTGCTATAACGGGGATCTGTTCTGCGCAGAGGCGTACCGGAAGGCAAAGGAGGCATTTCCGGAGGTGGACCGGTGGATGTTCGGAAGAGGGCTTCTGATGAACCCGGGGCTGTGCCGGCAGATCCGGCAGGGAATCGGGCTGGACAAAGAAACCCTGCGCAGGTTCCATGATCAGCTCTACAGGGACTATCAGGAAGTGATGCCGGGAGCCAGGACCATCCTGTTTAAGATGAAGGAGCTTTGGAGTTTTCTGGCGCCGGCCTTTACCCATTATGAGAAATACGCGAAGCGGATCAAAAAGGCGGAAAAGCTGCCGGTGTACGAGGCGGCGGTGGATGCCCTGTTCGGGGAGCAGGAGATCTGCATATGAGTCGGGAGATACATTTTTTACAGCTGTGCGGTTGCGATTCACCAGGTCATTTGCATGCAATTTATTGCAATGCAA
>CAYQBE010000093.1:0-19407 GCA_964415625.1 uncultured Clostridium sp. | reverse complement strand
ATGACCCTCTGCTTGTAAGGCAGATGCTCTCCCAGCTGAGCTAAGACCCCATAACTCTCTGCGGGTTTCTCTTTCCCGAACCCGCTTTGCTATTATACTATTAAGAGAACCAGATTGTCAACACTTTTTTCGATTTTTTTCGCAAAGTTTTTTTCAAGCCGGATACCGTTCAGATCTGTCTGCTTTTTTGAGCGGAATCCGGCTTCTATCTACTTAGTCGTGCTTCCAAAGCCTCCGTTGCGCACGTCGGTCACATCATCGTCCATGGTGATCCCGTATTCCACAAAAATCCCCTGCATGAAGCCTTCCCCCGGGGCAACCTCCAAAGTCTTCCCCTCTTTGGAATCATTGGTCAGCTTCGCGAAAATATGGCCTTCGTTATCAGAATAAAAATAATCACTGTCAATGATGCCTACCGTGTTGTTGAGCTGCAGCCGGTACTTGAAGCCCAGCCCGCTCCTGGGGTAGCATTTCAGCACCCAGCCTGCCTCCATCTCCGCCCGGATCCCGGTCGGGATCTTCACGGTCTCTCCGGGCACCAGGATAATCTGCACCGGGGCATAAAAATCATACCCTGCCGAGCCTGCCGTCGCCCGCCTCGGAAGCTTTACGGCCTGATAGACTGAAAGGGCATCCTCACGGCTGCTTTCCGGAAAGGTATCCGCCCAGTCCTTTAAAAACTGTCCCTCACTGACTTTATGAAATTTCGCTATTCTCTGCATATCGTTTCTCCTGCTTTCAGACTCTTTTGTACATCGACCACCTTCTGGTTTCTGCTTCCGCGCCAGGGCAGAAGGGAATCCTTCTGGGCTTCTATATATCTGCCGTCCACGACCACATCCAGATACGGGACTGCCCGCTCCCCTTTGATCTCCTCCCACTGGTATCCGGTATAGAGCCACTGGGTCTTGTCCGGATATTTTTTGCGGATCTCCATTGCCAGCTCTGCGATCGCCTCCCGGTTCCCCTCATACAACGGATCTCCTCCGCTGTAGGTGATCCCGTTGATATAGCCGTGATCCAGCTGGGCAAAAAGCTCCTGCCGGGCAGCCTCGTCAAATTCCAGGCCGCCTTTGGCGTCCCATGTCACCGGGTTATGGCAGCCCGGACAGGCATGGGAGCATCCGGCCACCCACAATACCACCCGGAGTCCTTCCCCATTCAGCATATCATCCTTTGTAATATTATGGTACTGCATGGTTACATACTTTTCCTTTCCGCGATCTCTGCCATCTTCGCCGCATTCAGGCGGGTGTCGCCCTTGACCCTGGAATAAGACAGATAACCGTTCATCCGGTCGATCTTCGTCAGGTTTTTGCTGCCGCATACCGGGCAGACATCCATATCCAGCTCCTCATGGCCGCAGTCATCGCAGTAAGCCAGCGACAGGTTCACACCCTCGTAATAGCCCTTCTTCATGGCTCTGCGTACCAGGGCGCGGATGGCCTCTTTATTATAGCTGACCGGATACTTCACATACTGGATCTTGCCGCCGTTGCTTAAGTTCCAGAAACGCCCCTCCAGATTCTGCTTCTCGATGGGGGTAAGCTCCTCGCTGACATGGCAGTGGAAGCTGTTGCTCACATACTCCCGGTCCGATACATTTTCAATGATCCCGTATTTCTTCCGGAACTGGTGTACCTGCACGCCGCACAGATTCTCTGCCGGAGTTCCGTAGATGGCATAGAGATGCCCGTCCTCCTTCTTGAACTCCGTCACCCGGTCATTGATATACTGCAGGGTTTCCAGTGCAAAAGCTCCATCCTCCGCAATGGATTTTTTATTGTAAAGCTGCTGCAGCTCATTCAATGCCGTGATCCCAAAGGATGCGGTCGCTGATTTCAGCAGCGGCTTGATCTTGTCATACAATCCCAGATGCCCTCCGTAAAAACCGCCTTCGCAGTAAGCCAGCGGATTCGTGGAGGCCTTCATCTCTCCCAGATAATCATAAGTCCTCTGGTGGAGCTTGCGGATCAGGTTCAGATAGTAGTCCAGCTCCTCAAAGAAGTCCCTGCTCTCCTGTCTGGCCTTAGCCAGGATCATCGGAAGATGCAGGCTGATGGCGCCGATATTGAACCTTCCCACAAAGATCGGCGTATCCTCTTCATCTGCCGGCTCCATGCCTCCCCGCTCGTACCAGGGGGACAAAAATGCCCGGCAGCCCATGGGGCTGATGATCTTCCCGTACTTTTTATACATGCTGGGCACATAGCCTTCTCCGGTAAGGCTCAGCCAGTCCGGATACATGGTCTTGCTGGAGCACTCGATCCCGGCCTCAAACACGTCCTCCAGAGGACCTCCCGGTCCGTGCAGCTTCTCGTCATAGAGGAATACGATCTTCGGGAACAGCACCGGCTTCTTATGGCCTGCCTTGCCCTGTCCCTTCTTGCGCACCTCCAGCATGGTCTTTGTCACCAGCTTGCCGTATTCACTGGTCCGGGTGCCCGCCGTCACGGTGATAAAGGGGTAGTCCCCCCGGCTGGAAGAGACGGAATTGAACTTGTACTCCCATCCCTGGAAGCCCTGCTCCATCTCCTTCTCCAAATCCTTCCATGCCACCTCCTGAACCTTCTCCTCAGTCAATCCCAGATCCCGGTACTTCTGGATCAGCCGCCTGTGGGACTTCTCGGCATAGGGCTCCAGGATCTCGTCCACGCTGGGTACCGTAAAACCGCCGTACTGCTGGCTCGCCGCGCTCAGGACAATATCTCCGATCACATCAAAGGCCGTATCCAGTGTCTTCGGCTCATTGTACCAGAGATTCCCCATCTCAAAGCCCCCACTCAGGACATTCTGGACATCGAACAGACAGCAGTTCATGGTATCTCTCCGGGCGGACATGTCATGGATATAGATATATCCGTCCCGGATGGCCTGGATCTCCTCCACCGTCAGGAAGAACTTTTTATATAATTCCTTATTCAATTCGTTAAAGATCAGGCTGCGCTTGGTAGACACAAGTGCGCTGTCCGTATTGCTGTTTTCCTTGTCCCCGATATACATGATGGACTGGCTTTTTTTATAAACCTCATCCAGCATCTGTACGAAATCCTGCTTATAATTCCGATAATCCTTATAGCTCTTCGCCACTGCCGGATTGACAGCCTCCAGGGCACTCTCCACCACATTGTGCATCTGTGCGATCCGGATCTCCGATACATTCATCTTCTTCACCCGGTCCTCCACAAACCTGCAGATAAAATCCAGTTCCTCGTCCGTAAATGTGACCAAAGCCCTGTAAGCAGATTTATTCACCGCCACAACTACCTTCTGCACATTAAAATCCTCTTTGGTGCCGTCCTTCTTTACTACACTGATCATGCCCTGCGCCTCCTGTTAAATCCTATAAATCCCTATATTTAGTACTTATTTTATCATTCTTCCACTAGATAAAGTGGTCGGTATTTAACAGTGTATCACCTATCCGCATTTCCGTCAACCTGCAAATTTCACAAAAAATCAGTGAAAATTTTATTTCCCGAATAAGTCTGAATGCGTCCCGGAAAACACTGGTTTAAAATGGTGTTCCATACAGATCATACGGCGTCACCTGATATACATAATAATTCAGCCAGTTGGAATACAGGTTATTGGCGTGCGACCGCCAGATCAGGTTCGGCTTGTTGTTCGGATCATTTCCCGGATAATAATTGACCGGCATCTGAATCTCCAGCCCTTTCCCCAGATCCCGCTTATACTCGCTGTCCAGTGTCATCCGGTCATACTCCGGATGCCCCATGACAAAGATCTGCCGGCCTTCCTTTGCCATGCACAAAAAGACCCCTGCCTCCTCGGAATCTGCCAGGATCATCATGCGCTCATCCTGTTCCAGCAGTGCCTGTGGCACCTCCGTATGCCTGGAATGGGGCGCGTAAAATACATCGTCAAAGCCTCTCACCAGGGGAATCTTACGATTGCGGACGTGATGCGGGAAGATCCCGAATTTCTTTTCCGCCAGAGGGGCCTTGTCAATCCCATAGTGATAGTAGATCCCCGCCTGCGCTCCCCAGCACAGATGCAGGGTGGAGGTCACATTGGTCACGGTCCAGTCCATGATCTCCTTTAACTCCTCCCAGTAATCCACTTCCTCAAAGGGCATCTGCTCCACCGGCGCGCCGGTAATGATAAACCCGTCAAACTTCTGTTTTCTGATCGCCTCAAATGGCTCGTAAAACTTATAAATATGGCTGGTGGACGTATTCTTGGACACATGGTTGGATACCCGCACAAATGTCACGTCTGTCTGCAGGGGCGTATTGGACAGGGAACGCAGGATCTGCAGCTCCGTATCTTCTTTTAAAGGCATCAGGTTCAAAAGCCCGATACTGATGGGACGGATCTCCTGATGGGCCGCCCGGTATTCATCCATGACAAAAATATTTTCCTGTTCCAGGACTTCTTTGATCGGCAGGTCATTTTGCACTCTGATCGGCATTTTTCTTTTCCTCGTCTTTCCTCAATTCATTTTCATTGGAGTGTACGTAGGTTCCGTCCGAATCCACGTAGCTGTACTCATCATAGCAGTTTGTATCTATGGGGAGAGTCTTCTCCTCCAGTCTGTGGTTGATCAGCATCCGCACAATATAATAGATCACGGCAAAGGTAGGCACTCCCAGGATCATCCCCACAAATCCGAACAGTCCGCCTCCCAGCAGGATGGAAAATACCACCCAGAACGCAGAAAGCCCGGTGGAATTTCCAAGGATCTTGGGCCCGATGATATTCCCGTCCAGCTGCTGCAGGATCAGGATAAATATTACAAAATAGATGCCCATCTTCGGATCCGACAGCATGATCAGTATGGCGCTCGGTATGGCGCCGATATAAGGCCCGAAAAAGGGGATCACGTTGGTCACGCCGACGATCACGCTGACCAGAAGCGTATACGGCATCTTCAGTATAGACAGGCTGACGAAGCACAGGACTCCGATAATTGCGGAATCAATGATCTTTCCGATGATAAAGCCGCCGAAGATCTCGTTGCTTTTGATCGTCAGATGCAGGATCATATTCGCCTGGGAAGGGCGGAATAATGCATAGACGATCTTTTTCGTCTGCATGGAAAAGGTCTCCTTGCTGAACAATACATAAATCGAGACAATCATTCCGATGATCGCATTGAACAGCTCGCTGACCACGTTGATGACGCCCTCTGTCAGATTTGTCATGACCACATTCGCCTGGGTCAGCATGTCCGTCTTCATCCAGTTCTGCAGCAGATCCGTCACCTCCCGCAGCGTCCGGGTAAAGACCTGCTCCAGGGTGGAATCCCCGGCCATCATTTTTGTAATAAAGTCCAGGGCGTCATTGAGCTGCCCCGGCACTGTCACGGCCATATCCCGGATACTTCGGTACAGCTCCGGAATCATCATGTTGCACAATGCTACGATCACGGCGATCAAAAACATGACTGCCGCCAGGATCCCCACACTTCTGCTGACCTGGTGCACCTTTTCAAATTTTGGAAATCTTTTTTTGAGAATCGTGCTCAAATGCTTCTCCACAAACTTCATGATGGGATTCAGCAGATAAGCGATGGCCAGTCCGTAGATGATGGGCTTGATCGTACGGACGACCATCCACAAAAGCTTCGATATATCATCCAGCCGCAGCATTGTAAAATAAAAGAGGATCACCAGCACGATCACGATAAATAATGACTTCTCCCGCGTAAGATGCTGCCGCAGCTTTGATTTCTCCCTGCCGCCGAAACTGGGGCGGTTTATGTAATATCCGCTTTTTTGCTCCGCTGTCTCGCCGTTTTCATTTTTTTGATCTATATCCCGATTCATATTGTAACTTCCTATTCCTTTTATACGGCCGGAAAAAATACGGGAAAATCCGAAGTCTCCTGGATTTTCCCGCAGCACTGTTCTTCACAGCCCAAAACCGCTTCCGGTCACTACATTCAGCCTTTACAGTCAAAAGTCGCGCATTCCGTGGCTTCGCAGCGGCAGGCATTGCTTCCCTCCACGCTGATCTTTCCGGCATGGCATTCGCACTTTTCATTGTACATACAATCCTTTGCCTCGCAGTGGATATTCGTGGAAGCAGAAGCTTCTCCTGTCACATTGGAATACGTATCTCCCGATCTTTCCTGGAAGCTGTCGCAGCAGGTCTCCCTGGCCTGCTTCGCATCGCTCCCGCCGACCTGGATCCGATCCAGGTCACACAGGAAATTCTTATTGTGCCTGCATGTCTGTACGGTACATTTTAATTCCGGCATCATGATTCCTCCTTTTTTATATAAAAGTCAGTATCATTATGCCCGTTTTTCTGTGTTCTATTCTTTGTATGTCATGATCATACGGATGTTTTTTAAACATTTCTTCCGCAGCACTTTTTGTATTTTTTACCGCTTCCGCAGGGACACGGGTCGTTCCGGCCGATCTTCTTTTCCTTGCGGATGGTTCCGGACTTTCTCTGCTCCAGGAACAGACGCTTTCTCGTCTCTTCATCATAGATGTCATTCCACTGGGGCAGCTCATAGAGCCAGTCCGCCCTTGCGTCCACCATATTTTTATACAGCTTCTCCTTGTCGAAGGCCAGGCTGACCTCCGTATCCTCCTCCATGGTCTCGATCGGATTCGCCTCCTTCAGGCTGTCATTGATGCCGTCCAGAAAACCGACCATGGTCATAACATCCATGTTATATTTTTCAGCCAGTTCCCTGACCGTTCCCTTTACTTCCGTGTCCGGATCGGACAGAAGCTGCTCATAAACGCCCTTTTCCACCTGAAAATACGCATCCCACAGGCTTTTTAACTGCTCCCTCGTCTTTTTCTGGTCATAAGCCATCTCCCGCCATTGTTCCAATAAACTCTTATCACTCATCGTACTTAACTCCTTCATCATAAAATAAATCGCTTAATCATTATATACTAATTTTATTCTTACGTAAACTCTTATTTTAATCTATATGCATAATAAATGGCACCGGAAGCTTTTTATGCTGTCCATGCCCTTTTTATTTTCTGATTGAAGTTTCCAGCAAATTCAGATATAATTCAAACTATATCGTCACCCGATCACGGTCAGCCTATTCGCTGCCCGAATCTCTGTAAAGGAGGATCCCCATATGAAACATATCAAACAAATTCTTGCCCTGCTCGGTGCCATCCTGTTGGCCGCCCTGTATCTTTCCACTCTGATCTTTGCCCTGTCGGACAGTCCGCTGTCCTACGATCTGCTGAAGATCTCCGTCGCCGCCACGATCCTTCTGCCTGTGCTGCTGTATGCCTGTATTCTCGTTGCCCGGCTCAATCACCGGGATGATGATGACTGATCAGATCAGCATCAGTTCTGCCAGCGCCAGCATGGAATACCACTGCCCGTTATTCCCTTTGCCGGACTCTTCCCCTTTTGGTTCCTTCCTGCCTCTGCTATGTAGATCCTTCCCGCGCTCCTGCTCTTCCGGTTCTCTTCCTTTGATCACATTCCGTTTTCTCAAATACTCTTCCATCGTTATCATGGTATCCTCCGATGTTCTATTTATTGTCTGCTGCATAAAATACCTCCTGTGCGCATAAGCCCCAGCTTTACTATTATATTGTCCTCCCTCCGGAAGTATTCCTCTTTTTTATTTCTGTACCAGCTTAACAGTCAAATGTGACAAGCAAGTGACTCAATTCTTAAATTTTTCTAACAATTCTTAACAAAACATATGTATTGTTTTCAACCGATGCATAGCCTAAAGTATCCTGTTAAGCAAAAAAAGACCGGACGCCATTCCTCTTTACAGGGGAATATCCGCCCGGCCCGAGGGACACCTGCCTCCGCAGCCTTTTTGACTGCCGAAACGCAGGAAGTCTCTTTTTGATTCCTTATCTATATATGATATCCTCTCTTCCCGGACCATTACTGATCATCCGGATCGGATATCCGATCTGTTCCTCTACAAATTCAATATAGTTTCTGCAGTTCTCCGGAAGCTCCCCGTAGGTTTTGATGCCCCGGATATCGCATTTCCATCCCGGCAGCTTTTTCAGCACCGGCTTTGCCTGATCCAGCAAATGTGTCACCGGGAAATCCGTTGTCACCTCACCGTTGATCTCATAGCCCACACAGACCGGGATCTCGTCCAGGTATCCGAGTACATCCAGTACGGTAAATGCCACGTCTGTCGTGCCCTGCATCCTGCATCCGTATTTGGAGGCCACACAGTCAAACCAGCCCACTCTTCTGGGACGTCCTGTGGTTGCGCCGTACTCTCCGCCGTCTCCTCCCCGTCTTCTGAGCTCTTCTGCCTCGTCGCCGAACAATTCACTGACAAATGCGCCGGCCCCTACCGCGCTGGAGTATGCCTTGCATACCGTGATGACCTGTTTGATCTCATAGGGCGGGATCCCCGCGCCGATGGCGCCGTATGCTGCCAGCGTGGAAGAGGATGTGACCATCGGATAGATTCCATGGTCCGGATCCTTTAAAGAACCCAGCTGTCCTTCCAGCAGGATATTTTTCCCATCCTTTAAGGCATTGTGCAAGAACAGGGATACATCGCCTACATACGGATCGATCATCTCTTTATATTCCATCAGTTCCTGATATAACGCGTCTGGATCGATCAGCGGTTTGTGATACAGATGCTCCAGGTACACATTTTTCTGTTCTGCCACACGGGCGGACTTTTCCTTAAGCAGCGCGTCGTCATAAAGCTCGCTGACCTGGAAGCCGATCTTCGCAAATTTATCGGAATAGAAGGGTGCGATCCCGGACTTGGTCGAGCCAAATGACTTTCCGCCGAGACGTTCTTCCTCATACGCGTCAAACAGCTTATGATAAGACATCACGATCTGCGCCCGGTCGGACACCAGGATCTTCGGAGACGGCACTCCCCGGTCCACAACAGACTGTATCTCCTCGCACAGCCTGGGAATATCCAGTGCGACTCCATTTCCGATCACGCTTGTTGTATGGCTGTAAAACACACCTGACGGCAGAGTATGCAATGCAAACTTCCCGTAATCATTCACGATCGTATGCCCTGCATTGGCACCTCCCTGAAACCGGATAATGATATCCGCTTCCTTCCCCAGCATATCGGTGATCTTGCCCTTGCCCTCATCGCCCCAGTTTGCTCCAACTACTGCTTTAACCATTTGAAACCCTCCTGCGAATTTCCCGCTTTCGATACAGAAAAGCTGTCGGCAGACAACCTTTCCTGCACACGGTGGGATTTATTAACGCTCCTTCTCCAAAGCGCCGTAAGCATTATACTATAATTTCCCCGATCTGTAAAATATTTTTTGTAAAAATTCAGGACAGCAGCGGATATCCCCTCTACATCAGAGGTGCGATCATCCGCAGGCTCCTGCCCATGATACTCATTCCGAGGCTGATCTTTTTTAGATCTGCCACAGAGATCCTGCGGCACTGCTTCAGTGTATTCTGGAAATCCTGCTCCACATCCCACACCACCGGATTATTGTAGAGAAAGACACCGCACTCAAAATGCAGGTACAGGCTCCGGTAATCCAGGTTGATCGTCCCGACGGTGGCCGTATCGTTATCGGACACAAAGATCTTTGCATGCACAAATCCGGGCGTAAATTCATAGATCTTCACCCCGGCCTTGATCAGCTCTTTATAGTAGGTCTTCGCCAGAGCAAACGCGTACTTCTTATCCGGAATCCCCGGCATGATGATTTTCACATCGATCCCGCTCTTTGCCGCCCGGCGGAGGGCATCCATCATCTGGCTGTCCAGGATCAGATACGGAGTCATGATATGTACGTATTTTTTGGCATGGTTCAGGATATGGCAGTACACTTCCTCCCCCACATCCTCGTGATCAAAGGGACTGTCCCCGTAAGGCATCACAAAGCCCAGCTCCCGGCGAAGCTCCCCCGCCGGCTTTGTGAGATACCGCCCATAATGCTCCGGCTTACGCTCTGTTACGTTCCACATCTGCAGAAACAGCATGGTCAGGCTCTGCACCGCATCTCCCTCCAGCATGACTGCAGTATCCTTCCAGTAACCGAACCGCTCCTGCCGGTTGATGTACTCGTCCCCCAGGTTGATCCCCCCGGTAAATCCGACTTTTCCGTCTATGACACAGATCTTCCGGTGATCCCGGTTATTCTGCGCAGTGGTGAGCACCGGACGGATAGGGCTGAACATCTTGCAGCGGATTCCGTATTTTTCGATCATCTTCGGATAATTATAAGGAAGAAGCGAGATACTGCACATGCCGTCATACATGAACCGAACATCCAGGCCCTGTGCCGCCTTCTCCTTGAGAACCTTCAGGATCGAACCCCACATATATCCCTCAGCCACAATAAAATATTCCAGGAAGATAAACTTCTTCGCCTGCTTCAGCTGTTCGAGCAGAGCCGGAAATTTTTCCTCCCCGCAGCTGAAATAAGTCGCCTTTGTATTGCGGTATACCGGGAAATGCAGCGACCGGTTCATATAATGGGCAAGATTGGCATTGGCCGGCTTGCTGGAACGCAGATCCTCCAGGATACTCTTCTTCTGATTGAGATACGGCCACGTCTCCATCTGCCGCTTTTTCAGCTGCTCCCCCACAAAATGGGTGCCCAGCTCCAGCTTCGCGTAGACATAAAAGGCACACCCGAACACCGGAAAGATCAGGATCAGAAGGATCCATGTCCGGCTGAATTCGGGGCAGGTCTGCTCATTCATGATATAGATGATCACACCGGCCTGCACCGCCAGCGTCACACCATAGATATAGACAAAATAATCCTTCAGGATTGTGAGAAGTCCGGCAAAGGTTGCCAGCTGCAGCAGGATCAGCAGCAGGATCAGAGCGATCCGGCTGAATATAATGCGCAGCACACCTTTTTTTGCTTTTTTCCCTGCCTTTACGGCAATATTGTACTCCATAAAACATCCTTTCATTACGGACTCTGAAAAATTCCGACTGTGCGTAAAAATAGATAAAATCCCTTGGAGCAAAGGCTCTCAGGGATCTCATCAAGCATGTCAGATCTGTACCTTCTCAGAAGCATCCTCTTCGGCCGCTTCTTCCTGGTCTTTGGACTCTTCGGCCGCAGGCGCCTCCTTCTCATCGGAAGCGTCCTTGCGGGCATTATCACCGTTTTCTTCTGCTTCGGTCTCCGCTTTGCGCGCCGCGATGTCGGCCGCCTTGTTCAGCGGAACATATTCCCGCTCGGAAACAGGCTTTAAATCTCCGTCCAGGTCAAAATCATCGTCCTCGTCAAAATCATCATCAAAATCAGATATCTCATCATTTTTCCGCATAAAATAAGCAATTATCAGACCGATTACGGTACCCACAACAGCAAGGGCTGTCAGCCATTTAAAATTCTTTTTCAAAACAGAGCTCTCCTTTCTTCCCTACCGTGACTAAATCATTTACTATTCTAATACTTTTTAATCATAATTACAATCTTTTTTCATCACAATCTTTTTTTGAGCCGCATTCCATGTGAACAGGCACGCCCGGTAACTCAGGCCGTCACAGCCATTCCTCTTCCAGAATCTGCACAGCCTCTATGATCTTTTCCTCGCTCATGTTCGCATAACCCAGCAGGATCGTTGCAGGCGCATCCGGCCGCGGCTCGACGTCATACTCGGAAAGCCCGTACACCCGTACTCCTCTTTTTTCGGCCCGCCGGATCAGTTCCTCCTCCGTCATGCCGTTCAGAACATGGAGCAGAAGATGGACTCCTGCATGCTCCCCGGAGATTCGAAACAAAGGGCTTTCGTTTTTGCAGGCATTTCCCGGACGGGTTCCCTGCCGCGAGTCCCCTCCGCTCCGGCAGAGCCTGCTCTTTAAGCAGGAAAGGAGCGTATCGTGCCTGCTCTTATACAGTGCCCGGGTCTTATTCAGATGCCTCTCAAAGTACCCGTCCTCAATGAATTTTTTCAGGATCAGCTGATCCACCTTGGATACCGTGGAATTTAAAAATCCGCTTCTCTCCTGATAGCGCTCCAAAAGAGGCCGGGGCAGGACCAGGTAGCTCATACGGATGGCCGGCGCGATGGCCTTGGAAAAGGTTCCGATATAGATCACCTTTTCCCGGCTGTCATACCCCTGGAGGGCGGGAACCGGCTTTCCCTTATACCGGAACTCGCTGTCATAGTCATCCTCAATGATGTACCGCCCTTCCTGCTTCCCTGCCCACCGCAGCAGCTCCATCCGGCGCCGGATCGGCATCACGATCCCCAACGGATACTGGTGGGAGGGCATCACAAATGCAATATCCGCACCGGATTCCTCCAGCTTCTGTACGTCCATCCCCTTTTCATCCATATCCACCGTACAGATCCGGAAGGACAGGTTCTCAAACAGCCGGTAAGCCTGCCGGTAGGTGGGATTTTCAAAGGCCACCTTATGATCCTGCCCGATCACCGTCGCAAGCAGCATCAAAAGATAGTCATTTCCGGCCCCGATGATGATCTGCTCCGGTCCGCAGTTGACTCCCCTGGCCTGGTGAAGATAGCTGCAGATGGCACTGCGCAGCCCGTATTCCCCCTGAGGGCTTCCCAGACGGAACAGCTCCGCCTCATCATCCAGCAGGCTTTCTTTGGAAAGCTTTCTCCAGGCATTGTAGGGAAAGCTGTTCAGATCGACGCCGTTGGGTGTAAAATCATAGGGATAGGAAGGCTTTTTTTGTCCGCCATCGTCCGGACGCGCGGGGATAGGACGTTCCAGCTGGTATAACCCCTCCACATCCGCTGCAAAAAAGCCCCGGCAGGCTTCTGATTCCACGTAGCCCTCGGATATGAGCTGCTCATAGGCAAGCTCCACCGTGCTCCTGCTGACCTCCAGATACCGGCACAGGACACGGGTGGAGGGCAGCTTATCCCCGCTTTTGATCCCTCCGTTCTGGATTTCATGCTTGATATAGCGGTAGATCTGCTCGTACAGCGGGGTCTTCGACGTTCCGTCCAGACTGATTGCCAGATCATTCATCTTTTTCTACAACTCCTAATCTTACTTCGGCAGCTTAAACGAACTCTTCAGGGATACGATCCGGTTGAATACCAGCGCGTCCGGAGCGGAATCCTTTGCATCAATGCAGAAGTACCCGGTTCTTACAAACTGGAAGCTGTCATAGGCCTTTGCCTCCGAAAATCCCGGTTCTACGAAACAGTCCTTCAAAACCTTGAAGGAATCCGGATTCAGGTTCAAAGATCCGTCCTCCTTATTATAAACGCCTTTTTCCTCGTCCACCAGATTCTCATACAGGCGGACCTCTGCTTTCTTTGCGTAAGGAGCTGCCACCCAGTGGATGGTCCCTTTGACCTTTCTTCCGTTAAATCCGCTGCCGCTCTTGGTCTCCGGGTCATAGGTACAGTGAACCTCAGTCACATTTCCGTTTTCATCCTTCACAAAGCTCTCACATTTTACAAAATACGCGGACATGAGGCGTACTTCATTTCCCGGAAAGAGCCGGAAATACTTTTTGGGAGGCTCCTCCATAAAGTCCTCACGCTCTATATACAGCTCCCGGCAGAATGGAACCTTCCTGGTGCCCAGCGTTTCATTTTCCAGGTTGTTGGGAACATCCAAATATTCCGTCTCGCCCTCCGGATAGTTGTCTATGATCAGTTTGATGGGATCCAGCACCGCCATCATACGGGCCTTCTTCATCTTTAAGTCTTCCCGGATGCAGTATTCCAGCATGGCATAATCCACAGAACTCTGCGCCTTGGACACTCCGCACATGTCGATGAACATCTTGATGGATTCCGGGGTAAAGCCGCGCCTGCGCAGCGCCGCGATGGAGACCAGACGCGGGTCATCCCATCCGTCCACGATACCGTCCTCCACCAGCTTCTTGATATAGCGTTTTCCCGTCACCACATTGGTCAGATAGAGCTTGGCAAACTCAATCTGGCGTGGCGGATTTTCAAATTCACATTCCCTGACCACCCAGTCATACAGCGGACGGTGATCCTCGAACTCCAGCGTACAGATGGAATGGGTGATCCCCTCAATGGCATCTTCGATGGGATGCGCAAAATCATACATGGGGTAGATGCACCATTTGTCGCCGGTCCTGTGGTGGGACATATGTGCCACACGGTAGATCACAGGATCCCGCATGTTGATATTGGGAGACGCCATGTCGATCTTCGCCCGAAGCACCTTCTCCCCGTCCTGATAAGCCCCGGAGCGCATCTCCTCAAAGAGCCGCAGATTCTCTTCCACCGTGCGATCCCGGTACGGGCTGTCCTTTCCGGCTTCTGTCAGCGTTCCCCGGTATGCGCGGATCTCCTCCGCGGACAGGTCGCAGACATAGGCTTTCCCTTTTTTGATGAGCCGGACAGCGCAGTCATACATCTGGTCAAAATAATCCGACGCGAAATACAGCCGATCCTCCCAGTCCGCTCCCAGCCAGCGGATATCCTCCATGATCGAATCCACGAACTCCACCTTCTCCTTGGTCGGGTTGGTGTCGTCAAACCGCATATTAAAGGTTCCGTGGTACTTCTGTGCCAGCCCATAATTCAACAATATGGACTTGGCATGTCCGATATGCAGATATCCGTTGGGTTCCGGCGGGAACCGGGTGCACACCTTGTCATACACACCCTCCGCAAGATCCTTATCAATCTCCTGCTCTATAAAATTCTTCGATACAACTTCGTTTTCCATGGTTTCCTCCTCAGTCTTTCTCTATAGATACTCTCGAAATCTCTGCCCACTATCTTACCATAATTTGTATACAACGGCAAGGCTGAAAGTATCTTTTTCAGTTCAGGCAGGCCTCTCCGTGAGGGGGATGTCTGCCTGAACGTTTTTCATTGCAGAAAAACACAGAAAAAGACCGACCCTCCGCTGAAAGCGGCTGAAAACGGGCCGGCCCTTTTAGAGTTTTTCTGAACTCCTGGTTTTCACTCATTCTATTTTAAATCTTTGTCCAAAACAAAATAACTTCCCACCTCATCCAACAGACCCAGATACTGCAGAAACAGTTCTCTCTGGCCTTCCTGAAACAACATGCAGGAGGGGATTCCCAGATATTCGTCATTCGCCTTATCCCAGTCCCGCTGCAAAAGCTTTCTCAGGTAGATCAGGCCTTCTCCCTGATCCTCCCGGGTATAGATACAGGTCTCAATGTTATTCTTCATAAAATCCAGGTAACGGTAAAAATCCGGTACACCGCAATCCTGCCATTTTTCCAGAAATAACATCAGTTCCTCCAGCGCGTTCCGTAGCGAAACCAGCTGTTCTGCTTCCAGGTTACGATAACTCATACGATTCCTCTTAGACTTGCCATTCATTCCATGTGCCATATGAATCGAACCACATTTATCTATCGGCATAACTGCAGTGATTCAATATGGTGCAAAACATTTTTCAGCAAAATCCAATCCTGTAAACATCTGTGGATAACCCTTGTTTTGATCACGAGGATGTGAAAGAGGACGCATACTGCCATATCCTGAACCACGCCAAGAAGTATCTTTAAAGTGTTCCGATAAATCTGCGGAATGCTTCCAGCCCTTCCGGCGTATACTTGTATACACCGGCATCCTCCAGCACCTGGCAGAATACCTTTCCCACCTCTTTCTGCAGGATCTCTTCGATATTTTCCGCATTTACGCCCGGATACTGGGGCAAAAATTCCTCCACCCAGTCCGCATGCTTCTCAATGCTTTCCTCCGAGCGGATATCCTTTCCTTCCAGGATATATTCCTTTAAAAGCTCCAGCTCTCCCTTTAACCGCGCCGGAAGCACGGCAAGACCCATGACCTCGATCAGGCCGATGTTCTCCTTCTTGATATGGTGCAGCTTTCCATGGGGATGATAGACTCCCAGGGGATGCTCCTCCGTGGTGATGTTGTTGCGCAGCGTCAGATCCAGTTCGTACAGATCTCCCCGCTTCCGCGCGATCGGCGTGATCGTATTGTGGGGCTGTCCTTCCGTCTCCGCGAAGATAAACGCTGCCTCATCCGTATAGCCTCTCCATGCCTTCAGAATGTGCTCTGCCAGGTCGATGATCCGCGTCTCGTCGGCACACTGCAGACGGATCACGGAAAGGGGCCATTTTACAATGCCGGCCGTCACGTCCTCATATCCCTTCACCGTAAAGTGTTCCACCACAGGAGCCTTTGCCATGGCGAAGGTATAATGCCCGCCCTGGAAATGGTCATGGCTCAGGATGGAGCCTCCCACAATGGGAAGATCCGCGTTGGATCCCAGGAAATAATGTGGGAACTGCTTTATAAAATCAAATAATTTGATAAACGCGGCACGGTCGATCTTCATGGGAGTATGCTCCCCGTTGAATACGATACAGTGCTCGTTGTAATATACATAAGGCGAATACTGGAAGCCCCAGGCGGACTCATTGATGGTGATCGGGATGATCCGGTGGTTCTCCCTGGCCGGGTGGTTGGTGCGTCCCGCGTAGCCTTCGTTTTCCATACAGAGCTGGCATTTCGGATAGGCGGAATTTTTCGCGTTCCTGGCCGCGGCAATGGCCTTCGGGTCCTTTTCCGGCTTGGACAGGTTGATGGTGATGTCCAGGGTACCGTAGTCCGTATCCACCGTCCACTTCCGGTCCTTTTTAATACGGTAGCGGCGGATATAATCGCTGTCCTGGCTGAACTTGTAATAGTTTTCCGTTGCGTGCTCCGGAGAAACGGCATAGTCCTCCCAGAAGCGCTTCTGTACCTGGGCCGGGCGGGGCATCAGGCAGTTCATCAGCTTCGTGTCAAAAAGATCCCGGTACACCACGCTGTCCTCGATGATCCCGCGGCTGCATGCTTCGTCCAGGAGTTCCTTTAAAACATCCTCCAGAACGATCCCGGACAGGTCGCAGGCGATGTCCTCATAGTCGTTCTCCTGAAACAGGTCCAGAAGAAGATTCGTTGTATAGATCCGCTCACATTCCGGGGTCAGCCCGGTGTTGATTCCGTATTGAACCAGCTTTTTGATATTTTCATATAATTTCATCTTACCGCCCTCCAATCTGTAAGTTATTTGAGTTCTCCTGCGCCTTCCCCGATGTCCACGGTATAAAATTCCGCCTCGTGTCCCACCTTTTCCTTGTAGGAAGCCCCGATGGAACGGATGAAATGATCTACCGCATCGTTTTCCACAATGCTCACGGTACAGCCGCCGAAGCCGCCTCCGGTAATTCTGGATCCGATCACGCCGGGAATCTTCCAGGCCAGATCCACCAGAATATCAATCTCCTCACAGGAAACCTCATAGTCATCCCGCAGAGATACATGAGACTGGTTCATCAGCTCTCCGAACCGCGCGATGTTGTCCGCCTTCAATGCGGCAACCGCCTCGATGGTACGCTGGTTCTCCGCCACCGCATGCCTTGCCCTCTTTTCCAGGACCGGATCGGTCAGTACATGCTTATATTTCTCAAATTCCTCTACAGTCAGGTCGCCCAGCGTCTCAATGTCCGCAACCGTCTTCAACGCGGCAAGCGCGTCCGTGCATTCCTGACGGCGGTCGTTGTAAGCAGAATCCACCAGGCTGTGCTTCACCTTGCTGTTCACAATGACGATCCTGGCATCCTTTAACTTGACAGGCGCATATTCATAATGCAGGGTACTGGTATCCAGGAAGATGGCATTGTCCTTCTTTCCCATGGCCACCGCAAACTGATCCATGATCCCGCAGTTACAGCCGTTGAAATGATTTTCCGAATACTGGCCGATCAGCGCGATATCTACCATGCTCAGATCGGTGATGTGATACAGGCTGCTGAGGATCACACCGGTCAGCACCTCCAGGGACGCGGAGGACGAAAGTCCGCTTCCGTTCGGAATATTGCCCCAGATCACCATGTCAAAACCGGTATCCAGCGTATGGCCCTTTTCCTGAAATGCCCATACCACGCCGAGAGGATAATTTGCCCAGCCGTAAGCATCTTGATTGATCAATTCATCCAGAGAAGCTTCTACAACCCCGAAATGATCCAGATTCATCGAATAAAAATGGATTTTGCGATCCGTGCGCTTCCGTGCAATGCCATATGTGCCGATCGTCAGCGCACATGGAAATACATGTCCTCCGTTATAATCCGTATGTTCCCCGATCAGATTAACACGCCCCGGAGAAAAGTAAAAGCTGGCTCCGTCCGCATTTCCAAAGAGTTCCGCAAATTTTTTCAGCAATTTTTCTTTCATGATCATCAAAATCCTCACTTTCTGGTTTGTTTCCTGCAGATTTTATTATAGAGGTCTCTCCTGTCGAAATCCATATAAAATCCGTGCAAAAATATGCAATTATGTTGCTTCCCGATTGGATGTTTTCTTGTGTTCCAGTCTCTTCTTATGCGCTGCCGCTTTTTTCTTTTGGACTGCCCTCTTCTGATCCGGCGCCTTCTTTTTCACGCTGTAGCCGAAGGTGCCCAGCTTTTTCCCGGCTGCCAGATATTCCCCGTGGGAATACACCAACAGTCCGGCACGGTTCAGCTCCAGGCGTCCGTTTTTGTCCAGATAGGCTTCGTCTGCATGGACTGCCTTCACTTCCGCCAGGAACATATGGTGGCTGCCCAGCTCCTTCACCTCCGTCACCCGGCATTCCAGATTCACCGGGGATTCCCGGATCAGGGGTGCAAAGCCAAGCGCCTCTGCCTTCCCCCTGTGGAGCCCTGTCTCCTTCCACTTGTCCACGTCCCGGCCCGACCGGACGCCACAGTAATCCGCGGCCCATGCCAGCTTCTCCGTGGTCAGGTTGATGACAAATTCCCCGGTTTCCCGCAGCATTCCGTAAGAATAGCGCTCCGGGCGCACGGAGATATATGCCATGGCAGGATTGGTGCAGACGGTCCCGGTCCAGGCGATGGTCAGTATATTGGTGTTCCCTTTTGTATCCCCTGTGCTCACCATCACGGCCGGAAGGGGATACAGCATATTCCCCGGCTTCCATATTTGCTTGCCCATAAATTCATTCCTTACTGCTGCAGCGCTTCCACCAGCGCGGGTACCAGCTGCTTTTTCCTGGATACGACTCCTTTTAAGTGCAGCTCCTCCATCTCCGCGCGCAGGTCAAAGGCATTGATCAGCTTCTCCCTGGCTTCCGGTCCGGCACAGAGCAGCTCGGAGGATTCCGTGATAATGTTGGTCAGCATGAAAAAGATCATATTCAGACGGTGGTTGGTCCTCGCCTTTTCCAGGTGCGGCAATACCTTTTCCTTGATCTCCGAGAGTTCCTCTTCGCTCATGGAGTTCACCTGGCCCACGCCGAATACCATGTCGTTGACCGTAAACTGCTTGAAATCCAAAAAGCAGATCTCCTCCGCCGTCTTTCCCTTCAGATTGCTGCCCGCACGGAACATGGCCTGGGCCAGCATCTCGATATCCACCTCTGCCAGCTCCGCCAGCTGCCTTGCAGACTGCTCATCCAGCGGGGTACAGGTAGGCGACCGGAACATCAGGGTATCCGAAATGATGGCCGCGCACAGAAGTCCGGCAATGGTAGCGGATACCTTGACA
>CAYQBE010000092.1:0-19748 GCA_964415625.1 uncultured Clostridium sp. | reverse complement strand
CATTTTACGGCAGAGGAAAAGCTGCAGGAGGAAATGGATTATCCGGGGATAAAAGAACACAAAGAGGAGCATGCTAAGCTGAGAAAGGTCGTAGAGGAGCTTCATGAGATGCTTGTGGAGGAGGAAGGACCGACACCGGCGTTTGTAGAGCAGGTAAACCGCAATGTGATCGACTGGCTGTACCGCCATATTAAAGGCTTTGACCGTTCCGTGGCGGAATATAGGTTTATGCGCGGGAATAGTGCGAACCTGTAAAGAGCTGAAAATCCAATTGGAAGTAATTACTGTATAGGAATGGAATCGTTGGGTATACAAAAGAGTGGTTTGTAAATGTTTGTACAAATCACTCTTTTAACTTCGCTGGTATTATCGATGCTGTTTTTGTTAATTTTTAACGGACTCTGTGCTTTACAAATGACAGGAAGTGTGGTATGGTTACAAAGGGATTAGCACTCAATTGTATAGAGTGCTGACAGAAGGAGAGACTGTTATGATTACAATACCTATATATGATATGATTATTTTGCCGGAAGTGACTTATTATTTTAAGAAGGATGTACTGAAGGAACTGGGGGCACAGGGCGCGGAGAAAGGGGATCAGCTTTTATTCTTAATGCTCAGGGAGGACAAGAGCAGAAAGGATATGACCATGTCTGATTTCTATCCGATCGGGGTCATCGGTGTGCTGGAAGCCATCGACACGGATGGGAATGTCAGTGTAAAGACCGGGGAACGGGTGGAGGTCTCCAATCTTAAGGTGACGGAGAATGCAATGGAAGCATCTGTGTCAGTCAGGGAAGTGCAACAGGATATCGAAGCGGAGGAGCTTCAGGAGCGGTTTGAAAAAATGCGCTCCGCACTGCTTCATTTTATTCAGGGATTCCAGTGGGGAATCTGGGCGCGCAGCTATGTCCTGCACTGGAAATCCATGAATGAGGTGGTGTCTGCCCTGTCCGGATACCTGACCTTGTCTGACGATGAGAGATATGCCATCCTTGCGGCTGATACGGTATCGGAGCGGACCGAGCGGATTGAAAAGGCGATTTACGAGTTCATTGAGATGGCAAGGGTCAGCGAGGAAGCGGAGTCGGCGCAACAGGAGAAGCACGAAAAGGTATATCGGGAAGAGGCCATCAAGAAGCAGATCGATTTCCTGCAGAGGCAGCTGGATGAGATGCATCCGGAAAATGTTTCTGATATCCGGAAGTTTGAGCAGAAGCTTGGGGATTCCGGGATGAATCCGGATGCCAGGAAGGAAGCTGATAAGGTACTGAACCGAATGAAGCAGGAAGGGAAGGACAGCCACGAGTACGGATTGCTCTATGACTATCTTGATTTTGTGACGAGCCTGTCCTGGAAGAAGATGGATGCGGAGGATGTGAATCTGAAGGAAGCTGAGGAGATCCTGGACCGGGAGCATTATGGGCTGAAAAAGGTAAAGCAGAGGATCATCCAGCAGATGGCGGTGATGGCATTGAAGCAGAGCCAGTCGGGGTCTATCCTGCTGTTCGTGGGCGCGCCGGGAACCGGGAAGACGAGTATTGGACAGAGCATCGCGGAGGCTCTGCACCGGAAGTATGTCCGGGTCAGCCTGGGCGGCGTGCGCGATGAGGCGGAGATCCGGGGACACAGAAGGACTTATGTAGGCGCCATGCCGGGCAGGATCATGGAAGGAATGAAGCGGTGCGGCACCTCTAATCCTGTGATGGTATTGGATGAGGTGGATAAGCTGTCCAGGGATTACAGCGGGGATCCGGCAAGCGCGCTGCTGGAAGTGCTGGATCCGGAGCAGAATAATAATTTTACGGATCATTATATGAATGTGCCCTATGACCTGTCGGACGTTTTGTTCGTATGTACGGCCAATACCACGGATACCATTCCGGAACCTTTGCTGAACCGGATGGAGGTGATCCAGTTCCCCGGCTATACGGCGGTGGAAAAGTTCCAGATCGGGAGAAAGCATCTGCTTCCCAAGGCGATGAAGGGGATGGGAATCAAGGCACAGAATCTGAAGGTGACGGACCAAGCCCTCCGTGCGATCATCAGCGACTACACAAGAGAATCCGGTGTGCGGGGACTGAAAAAGCGGCTGGACGGCCTGTGCAGATATGCGGCGGTGAAGCTGGTCAAGGGAGAGCAGAAGAGTATTACGGTAAGCCCGAAGAGGCTCCCTGAATTTTTGGATCGGAAACCGATCCGGCATGAGGAAGCCCTGGAAGAGAAGAAGCAGGGGATCGTTACCGGGCTTGCCTGGACAGCAGCCGGAGGAGAGATTCTTTTTGTTGAGACATTGTTTACAAAGGGCGAAGGAAAGGTGAAGGTGACCGGGCAGCTTGGAGATGTGATGAAGGAATCCGCCCAGATCGCGGTCAGCCTTGTAAAATCCAGATTCCCCAAGGAGTCGGAGGTATTTCAGGAGAATGACCTGCATATCCATGTTCCATCCGGAGCGGTTCCGAAGGACGGCCCTTCGGCGGGGATCACTCTGACGACTGCGATCGCTTCCCTGGTGACTGGAAAGCAGGTGAGCCCGGAATATGCCATGACCGGCGAGGTGTCCCTGCGGGGAACCGTGATGCCCATCGGCGGGCTTCCGGAAAAGCTGATGGCGGCGCAGCGGGCAGGGATTTCCAAGGTATTTATCCCGGAGGACAATGTGGATGACCTGGACGATGTGGCAGAGGAAGTGAAGGAGAAGCTGGAGATCATACCGGTGAAGAAGGTGGAGGAAGTGCTGGAGAGGGTTCTCTGAGAGGAAGACATTGCGGACAGATGTATTGTGACGGCAGTTGTACAGAGCAGATCCTGAGACATGATCGGGGATGCCGCATGGCAGGATAAAACAGCAGGAGCGTGTGGGCTGGAATCGCTGTACGGTTTAGATGAGGTAGAAAGTATGGTCAGTTTAAGTACGTTGTGTTATATAGAAAAGGACGATCAATATCTGATGCTTCACCGGACGGTGAAGAAGAATGACATCAATAAGGACAAATGGATCGGCGTGGGCGGGCATTTTGAAAAGGGAGAAAGCCCGGAGGAATGCCTGCTCCGGGAGGTGAAGGAGGAGACGGGATATACGCTGACCTCTTGGAAATACAGGGGAATCGTGACCTTCATCTACGGGGAGGACGTGACGGAGTACATGTCCCTCTACACGGCGGATGGATTTGAGGGGGAAGCGATTCCCTGTGATGAAGGACAGCTGGAATGGGTGGAAAAGAAGAAGATCGAAGATCTGGAACTCTGGGAGGGAGATAAGATTTTCTTCCGGCTCCTGGAGGAAGGACGGCCGTTCTTTTCCCTGAAGCTGGTCTATGACAAAGAGGCAGAACTGCGGTATGCAGCTCTGGATGGAAAAGCTCTGGAATTAGGCTGAACTGCAGGCCGCGCAGGTGAAGGCGCGGCCTGAAACGAGGGATATCCTTTTGAGAGCCTGATTGCATCGGGTTGGTCATCCGTTTTCACCGTCAGCAGTCTCCGGACAGTAGCGGTCTTCATAAGCTGCTTTTAGAATCTGGACGGCCTGCGCTTCGGTGAAGCGGCTGCTGTCAATACACAGGTCGTAGGATGTAATGTCCAGCCATTTTTCATCTGTAAAATATTCGTAATAATTTCGGCGCTCTTTGTCCATTTTTTTCACATAGACACGGGCATCCCGCTCCGGGATATCCATTCGTTCTGCCGCTACGGATACCCGGTAATCAAAAGGTGCATGGATAAATACGCGCAAGGCACGTTTTTCCAGGATATGTCCGGCGCAGCGTCCGATGATCACACAGTCCTCCCGCTCGGAAAGGGAGAGGATGATCTCGCTTTCGGCCTGGTACAGCACGTCGTTCATCGGATAAAAGCGGTACTGGGGCGCCATCTGCATCGGTTCGTCCAGAGGATACCGCCATTGGCTTGCCCGCTTTTCGTCTACTTTCTGCAGTTCTTCATAGGGGATGCCTTCCTTCTCACTGGCAATCCGGATAAGCTCCTTGTCATAATAATGGATTCCAAGCTCTTCTGACAGTGCCTGCCCAATTTTTCTGCCGTTGCTCCCATACATCCGATTGATCGTAATGATTCGTTTTGTCATATTACAGGGCTCCTTTCATTTCCATGCCGTGCGGTGAAGGGCGCAGGGCATCGGGATCTTAGGAATTGTGCAAAAAGGCAAGTTATTTTTGCACAGTTCCTTATGCGGAAAGACTATCACGCGCAGGCTTTCCGCATTGGAAAAATATCAGTTTCAACTGATTCCATTATAACAGAATTTTCAGAAAATGACTACAAAAGAAAATTCTCCACAAAATTGCCAGGATCACGGAGAAAAAGGAAAAAATAGTGGACAGAAGGAAAGGGCAGGACTAAAATAGAAATGAACATGGGTGACAATTATGGTCAGGAGGAAAAAGGATGTCAGATTATTTTGGAAAAGAAACTCCAAAGCTGGGGTTCGGGTTGATGCGCCTGCCGAAGAAAGGACTGCACACAGACATTGAACAGGTAAAGCATATGGTAGATCTGTTCATGGAAGCCGGATTTACCTATTTTGACACGGCATACGTGTATCTGGGCTCCGAGGCGGCGGCAAGAAAGGCGCTTGTGGAGCGCTATCCCCGTGAGTCATTTACTTTGGCGACCAAGCTGAATGCATTGATGACAGCACCCACGGAAAAGGCGGCGAAAAAGCAGTTCTATACAAGCCTGGAACGGACCGGCGCGGGATATTTTGATTATTATCTGCTGCACGCCCTGATGGATGTCTCTTATAAGAGATATGAGAAATATCATCTCTGGGAATTTGTGAACGAGCAGAAAGCAAAAGGGCTGATCCGGCATATCGGTTTTTCATTTCATGCAGGGCCGAAGCTTTTGGATCAGCTTCTTACGGAGCATCCGGAAGTGGATTTTGTGCAGCTCCAGATCAACTATGCGGACTGGGAGAACCCGGGCGTGACGGCAAGGGCCAATTATGAGGTGGCCAGGAAGCACGGAAAATCTATTGTGGTGATGGAGCCGGTCAAGGGTGGGAAGCTGGCAGATCCGCCCGCGAAAGTAAAAAAACTGTTTGAAGAATACCGTCCGGACAGGTCCTGCGCATCGTGGGCGATCCGTTTTGCCGCGTCGCTGGACGGGATCATAACGGTCTTGTCCGGCATGTCCAATACCGCGCAGATGGAGGATAACCTTTCTTACATGAAGCAGTTTGAGCCTTTAAATGGGGAAGAGCAGAGCATCATCCGGGAGGCGCAGAAAATCCTTGGAAAATCATCGACGATCCCATGTACAGCCTGCCATTACTGTACGGAAGGGTGCCCGAAGAAGATTCCGATCCCGGAGATTTTCTCAGCCATGAACAAACAGCTCGGCAACGGGCAGATGGCGGAAGCGGTTTCCGATTACAGGAAAGCGACAGGTTCCGGCGGCAGGGCGTCGGAGTGTATCAACTGCGGGCAGTGCGAACGGGTCTGTCCCCAGCGTCTTAAGGTGACGGATTATTTAAAACAATGCGCGGATAAGCTGGAAGATTAAAAACAGGGAAAACGGTGTTTTGCGCAGCCAGAAGGAACAGTCAGACAATAGAGAGAAAGAGGGGTTTCACTTGAGAAGCAGTATGGACATGGTAAACGGCTCGTTGGGGGATAAGATCGTCAGATACGCGATCCCGCTTGCGGTAACAGGAATTTTGCAGCAGCTGTTCAACGCGGCGGATCTGGCGGTAGTCGGACGTTTTTCCGGCAAGGAGGCGATGGCGGCAGTGGGCAGCAACGCGCCGGTCATCGGGCTTCTGGTCAATCTTTTCGTCGGCATTTCTCTGGGGAGCAACGTGATCATCGCGAAATCGATCGGGCAGAGAGATGATGAGAATATTTCAAAGGCAGTACATACGTCGGTGGTCGTGGCTCTGCTCGGAGGTGTGTTCCTTGCGGTGTTGGGCGAGTTTTTGGCTCCCGAGATCGTAAAAATGCTGGATGTTCCGGGGGATGTATATCCGCTGGCGGTCAAATATCTGCGGATCTATCTGGCCGGGATGCCCGTGATCCTGCTGTATAACTTTGAAGCGGCAATTTTCAGAAGCTGCGGAAACACCCAGACGCCTCTGGCGGCCCTGGTGGTCTCCGGAGTTTTAAATGTGATCCTGAACCTGTTCTTTGTCCTGGGGCTGGGCATGGATGTGGACGGGGTTGCGACAGCGACGGTGCTTTCCAACCTCGTCAGCTCGATCCTCCTGCTTGCGGCATTGATGAAGACAGAACTGGCGATCCGGATCGATCTTAGAAAGCTACGGGTACACGGGCATGTACTGGGGCAGATCCTGAAGATCGGGATTCCCGCAGGCATACAGGGAATGATTTTTTCCTTTGCCAACCTGATCATCCAGTCCGCGGTCAACAGCCTGGGGACGACCGTCATGGCGGCATCCTCGGCGGCATTTAATCTGGAAGTGTTCTCCTACTACATCATGAATTCCTTCGGGCAGGCATGTACCACATTCGTGGGCCAGAACTATGGAGCCGGGAAAGGGGACCGCTGCCGGAAGGTGCTGAAGCTCTGCCTGCTGCAAAGCTTCGTGAGTACTGCCGTGTCCAGCGTACTGATCCTGCTGTTCAGTACGCCGTTGCTTGGCATTTTCAATACGGATCCGGATGTGATCGCGGCAGGGCGGATCCGGCTGGAATATATTTTCTTCGCCTATCTGTTCAGCTTTGCGCAGGAGACGCTGTCAGGGTATCTGAGAGGCTTTGGCGTATCATTTATCCCGGCAGCCTGCGCGGTGGTCGGGATCTGCGGCGTGCGGCTCACATGGATATTCACTGTGTTCCGGCAGTCGCCGTCATTCACGACGGTCATGCAGGTATACCCTCTCAGCCTGGGGATCACGGCGGCGGTGATCCTGGCTGTGACGCTGATCGTGAAGCCTTCGAGGAGATATGCTGCGCAGCCGGGGGATGACCCGGTTATGATGCAGGGCTAAAGCAGATATGAAAACGAGAACAGATATGGAAAAAGGGAACAGATATGAAAAAGAGGACGGCTGCATTCATGGGGATGCTGGGAATTGGAAGTGCATGGTGTGCCTGTAGAAATAAAAAATATCCGTTAGCAAAAGGCTATGGATTGCTGAATAAGGGAATCATAGGCGGTGTGGTTCTGAACAAAAATACGGCAAAGCTGGCTAATAAAGTGATAACACGGATCGGACTGCCTGATCTGCCGAAGGGGATTTCCAGGGAATGTATCAAAATGGATACCAGGGACGGCCGCCAGATCCCTCTTTCTGTATATCGCTCTGATGATGCGGAGAAAAACAGACGCTGCCTGATCTATTTTCACGGCGGCGGTTTTTGCCTGAAGGATGAAGCTTATATTCACAAACTGATCTGCAGATATGCTTCCCGTGTAAAATGTACCGTAGTATTTGTCCATTACCGTACCGCTGATGAATATCCATTTCCCATACCATTCTACGATTGCTGTGATGCCATCCGATATGTGCGGGAAAACGCTGACGGCATGGGGATTGAGAAAAGGAAGCTCGCATTGGGCGGAGACAGTGCGGGCGGGGCGCTGGCTGCTTCCTGCGCCCTGTGGTGCAGGAAAAGAGGGATCCCCATCTGTTTTCAGATGCTGGTTTACCCGGTCACAGACAGGAGAATGGAGACGGAGACAGCAAGGAAGTATAAAGATGCCCCTATGTGGAACAGCAGCCTGAGCAAAAAGATGTGGGAGATCTATCTGCGGAATGGGATTCCCGAAAAAGAAGAATATGCAAGCCCGGCACTGGCAAAGGATTTTTCACGGCTGCCTCCTGCGTTTATCGAGGTCAGTGAATTTGACTCCCTTCGCGATGAAGGCATAGAATATGGGAATGCCCTGAAAAATGCGGGGGTTCCTGTGGAAGTCTCTGAAATAAAAGGAGGTTTTCATGGCTTTGACGTTTTTGGCCATAAAGCATTGGCGAGAAGCGCGGTAGAGAAACGGTGCCGCGTATTAGCTTCGGCATTTGACGGGCTGCCATAGGATAAAGTTTAAAGTCGCAGATTGGAAAGAATCTGTAGTGTGGAGCAAATGGAAGTCCATATAATGTGAAAAATAGTTTTTAGCGGAGGATATGATATATGGCAGAAAGCCAGAATGTAGAATGGAAAGAATCGTGGCATGACGAGTACTTGAAATGGATATGTGGATTTGCAAATGCCCAGGGCGGGAAAATTTATATTGGGACAAATGATGATGGGACAGTAATTGGCGTACAGAATAGTAAAAAGCTGCTTGAGGACATTCCGAATAAGGTTCGAGATATTCTTGGCATTATTGTGGATGTAAATTTGTTGGCGGAAGATGGAAAAGATTATATCGAAATTTGTGTCAATCCGAATAGTTATCCAGTAAATTATAAGGGTGAATATCATTATCGGAGCGGCAGCACCAGGCAGCAGTTAAAAGGACAGGCTTTGAATCAGTTCTTATTGCAGAAAACCGGAATCACGTGGGATAGTGTGCCTGTTCAAAGTGTAACGATACAAGATTTTAGAAATGATAGTTTTGACATTTTTCGAGAACAAGCGGTTTTGAGCAAACGAATGGATAATAAAGATATTGATGCTACGAACGAACAACTGCTTGATAGCCTGAATTTGCTTGAAAATGGCCAGTTTAAAAGGGCCGCAATTTTACTTTTCCACCATAATCCGGAAAAATGGATACCAGGAGCATATGTAAAGATTGGCTACTTTGAATCAGATGCTGAATTGAGATATCAAGATGAAATTCACGGCTCCTTAATATCCCAGGCAGACAGAGTTGTTGATCTGATCTTTACGAAATACTTGAAAGCGGATATTTCTTATCGTGGAGTGACGAGAGTAGAAACTTACCCATTCCCTAAAGAGGCAATCAGAGAGGCAGTTTTTAACGCAATTGCACATAAATTCTATGGAGCATTGATTCCGATTCAAATCAGCGTATATGCTGATAAGATCTATATAGCAAATGATTGTATTTTTCCAGAAGATTGGACGATTGATGATTTGATGGGGAAACATCGGTCAAGGCCATATAATCCTTTGATTGCCAATACATTTTTTCGGGCTGGCTTTATTGAAGCGTGGGGACGCGGAATTGAGAAAATCAAAGAGAGCTGTAAGGAAGCAGGAAATCCTATGCCGGAATACACGATAAAGCGAGAGGACATTATGGTTATGTTCCAAAGCTTGGTTAGTAATACTGACCAAGGTACTAACCAAGCTAACCAAGGTACCGATTATTCAGTAGAGGCTCGCATATTGACAGTAATTCAAAAGGAACCGACATTATCTCAGAAAAAGATTGCGAATGCTATTGGAGAAAAATATAGTACAGTGAAGTATTATATGGAATCTATGAAAAAATCTGGGATTATAAAAAGAGAGGGAACTAGTCAAAAGGGAAGATGGATTATTTTATAATGAAAAGTCGCAGATTGGAAACGGTCTGCGGCTTTTGCGTTTTTGTCTGCTAAAAAAGTTTTTTCATTTCTTTATACTTTCCTTATAATTCCCCATTATCCTTATTCCTGTAATCAGTTACGGCGGAAATGCGCTGCCGTATGAATAGAAAGGTGATGGGCCTGCGGCAGCGCAAAAAGTCCTATGAAAAATGATATGGGAAAGGAAGGATCATGATGAAACATATTTTAGAAACAGAGTGTGTAACGAAAGAGTTCCGGGGGCATCCGGCGGTGAACGGCGTGTCTCTGCAGGTGCCGGAGTGCTGCGTATACGGGCTTCTTGGACCGAACGGGGCGGGGAAGTCTACGATTCTGAAAATGCTGACAGGGATTCTTAGGCCCACCAGCGGGAAGGTGCTTTTTGACGGGCATCCCTGGAGCAGAACGGATTTGACGGAGATTGGTTCCCTGGTGGAGACGCCTCCGGTGTATGAGAACCTGACGGCATGGGAGAATCTGAAGGTCCGCGCGCTGATCTTAGGGGTATCGGATCAACGGATCCGGGAGGTGCTGGAGCTGGTGGATCTGGCAGATACCGGGAAGAAAAAGGCGGGGGCATTTTCACTGGGGATGAAGCAGAGGCTGGGGCTTGGGATTGCGCTCCTCAACCGGCCGAGGCTGCTGATTCTGGACGAACCCCTCAACGGTTTGGATCCGATCGGGATTCAGGAACTGCGGGAGATGATCCGGAGATTTCCGGAGGAAGGGATCACGGTGATCGTGTCCAGCCATATTTTGAGTGAGATCGCCCAGACCGCGGATCATATCGGTATCATTGCAAACGGGATGCTAGGCTATCAGGGTGATATGCCGGAGGAAGGGCATCTGGAGGAGCTGTTTATGAAGACTGCAGGGCACAGGGCGGCGTAGTGTGAGCAGGATTCATTTTATGGAATTGTAGAAGGATATATATGGAAGGAGAGAATATTGGATGAAAGCATATTATATTGCAGAAAATTTAAAGAACCGGCATACCTCCGCGGGAAAGCTGATCTGGATCATGCCCTTGATCGTGGTGGTTCTGGCGGCCGGGCTGACTGGAGATTATTTTACCATCGACTGCTATAACTGGTGGTATGTGGCCTTGTTTCCGGGGCTGACCGCTTTTTTGTGCGGGGCGGTGGGGAATCAGGACAAAAAACTGGGAAACCGGGCCATCTGGACACTGCCTGCGAAGCAGGGAGCCATATGGGACGGTAAAGTTCTGTACGGCATCCGCTCTATGGGAATCTCCCTGCTGGTGCTGGGCGGTGTGACACTGGCTGTCAGTACCGGGATGGAGCGGATCCTGTACAGTGTATTTCGCATCAGGCTGTCACCCGGACAGCAGATTTTTGCGGTGCTGGTCTTGTTTGCGGTGTCGCTGTGGCAGATTCCGTTCTGTCTGTTCCTGCAGCAGGTCATGGGGACATTTCCCATGGTGCTTCTGCATATGGGGGCATACATCCTGTGTTCTGTCGAGCTGTCGCTGAAACCATATTTCTGGGTGCTTCCGGGAGGAATCGCGGCCAGGCTGATGTGCGTCATTCTGAAAATCCTGCCCAACGGACTGGTGGCGGAGCCAGGGAGCATGACCTATTCGCCGGAGCTGATGGAATGGACGGGGCTGCCGCTGGGAATCGCGGCGTCTCTTGTGTGGTTTTTCCTGTTTTGGTATCTGAGCAGAAGATGGTTCGAGAGGCAGGTGGAGAAGTGATGGAAAATATAAGAGCGTATGGGAAAAGTTCAGAACACATGGGGAGGTCTGAAAGAGTGCGGGAATTAGGACAGTCTGAAAGAAAAAACGAAAGTATGCAGGAACCGCGCCGGTCTGAGAGAAAAAAGGAAAGAATGCAGGAGCTGCGGCAGTCTGTGAGAGCGGATCAAAGGAAGAAGGGGGAGCTATGGCGGCTTGTGAAGGCGGAATTTTGGAAAATGCGGCATACCCTGCTGACCTGGATCCATGTGCTGATTCCTCTGCTTGGGATTACAGTATTTTTGATCTATTACAGCTTTGCGGGCTGGAGTGAGGAAGGGAAAATATCCGGGTACGTGCAGGTGCTGTCTATTACATTTCCGCTGATCATCAGTGTGGTCTGCTCCCTGTCCGTGGAAATGGAGGAACAGGGGCATTTTCAGACGCTGCTTGGGGCGGCGGTTCATAAGTTTGAGCCTCTGATGGCGAAGTGGATCGTTCTGGCAGGCATGGGACTGGGAGCCATGCTGCTGGCCGTGGGCGGATTCGCGGCGGGATATGGGATCATGACGGGAAGGATGATCTATACGCCGGGCCAATATCTGGGGATCGCGGCGGTGCTGTGGCTGGGAGGAGCGAACTTGTATCTGCTCCATCTATTCCTGAACCTGGCCTTCTCCAAACATATTTCCATGTGCGCGGGAACTGCGGAGCTGCTTGTGGCCGCCCTGTTCCTGACCGGGCTGGGGGAAGGGCGGTGGCAGTTTTTTCCCTGCTCCTGGGGTAGCAGATGGTGTGGATATCTGTTATTATATTGGAAGGGAACCGCGGCGGTGCCTGCCGGATTTATGCTCCGCAGCTTCTGTGTCGGGGCGGTTCTGACAGCCGTGCTGTGGGGGATGATTTTCCTGTGGTATCATTTTTATGAAGGAAGGCAGTGTCATGATTAATGTATTGGCGGTGGACGATGAGGAACAGATCCTGAGACTGATCAAAAACGCGCTGGAAAAGGAAGGGTATCATGTGACGGCGGTCTCGGATCCTCTGGAGCTTGAAAGGATGAGGCTCTCAGACTATCAGCTGATCCTTCTGGATGTCATGATGCCGGGAAAGGACGGGTTTGCGCTGTGCGGGGAGATCCGGGAGCTGGTGGACTGCCCGATCCTGTTTTTGACGGCAAAGACGGAAGAGGCGGATCTCATGAAAGGGCTTGGGATCGGAGGCGACGACTATATCACGAAGCCGTTTGGCATCGGCGAGCTCCGGGCACGGGTGGCGGCCCACCTGCGCCGGGAGACGAGGGAGAAGAAGCAGGCGGTGTCGGTGGGCGGCGTGCAGTTTCTTTTGAAGGCGAAAAAGGTGCGGTACGGGGATCGGGAGATTGATCTTACGAAGAGCGAGTATGCGATCTGTGAATATCTGGCGCTGAACCACGGGCAGGTATTTTCCAAGGAACGGATCTATGAGCATGTATTTGGCTATGAGAAAGAGAGCGATAACGCGGTGATCACCGAGCATATCAAGAATATTCGGGCAAAGTGCCAGAAGGCGGGGCTGGAGCCGATCGAGACGGTGTGGGGGATTGGATATCGATGGAAATGATCAGGAAAAGGAAGAGGACGGGACAGAGAACGATCGCGAACGTATTTTTACGGTATGTCTGCCGGCTGGCGGGAGGGGCGCTGCTGTGGCTGCTGGTCTTATTCTGTATCTTTCTGGTGCTGGCAGAGGCAGGGGAAATCCTCCCTGCCAATTATGCGGAGCTCTGGCTGAATGAAGCGGCGGAGGAATTAAAGGAAGCTCCGGAGATCACGGAGGAAATGCTGCCGCCGAGATGCTCTTTCGGAGTGTTCCGCCGGGACGGAAGCTGGCTGTATGGCACGATTCCCGGTGAGGAGAGAAGAACGGCATGGAAGCATTATGAAGAGAACGTGGCGTATACCCGGGGGCATGGTTATTACCGGTTTGTGGAACGGGATTCCGGGGAAGTGTGCATTGTCAATTATGAGATTGTGATGCTATACCGGAATGCATTTCTGAGCACATGGCTTCCCAGGGCGGATGTAGTTCTGGTTATTTTGTACGTGATCCTGTTTCTTCTGCATACGGCGGTGGTATCCAGGAGCTTCGGAAGGTATATGCAGAATAGGATATCGGTGCTGAATGAGGCGGCGGAAGAGATCCGGAACCAGAACCTGGAATTTGAAAAAGGGTATTCGGATATCCGGGAAGTGGAGGAGGTGCTGGATTCGCTATTCCAGATGAAGGAGGCGCTGAAAGAGTCTCTCCATCGGCAGTGGGAATTGGAAGAGAGCCGCAGGGAGCAGATCGCCGCACTGGCTCATGATATCAAGACGCCGCTGACGGTCATCCGGGGAAATGCGGAGCTTTTGGCGGAAGGAGCGCTGGCAGAGGAGGAGAAGGAGTATGACCGGGATATCCTGCAGAGCGTGGAGATTATGGAGGGGTATCTGGGGATGCTGCATGAGCTTCTGCAGGCGGACCGGAACGGGACGAAAGCCGGGGAACGGCGGATCTCCTGCGAAGCGCTTGCCGGGAAAACGGAAGCCGGAGACCAGAGTATCCCCTGCGAAGCACTTGCCGGGAAAATGGAAGAGCAAGCGAGGCTTTTGGCATCAGCGCGGAAGTGTAAGGTGATGTTTGACAGGGAGGAACTGCAGGGAGAGGTCCAGGGGAAGGAAAGCCAGATGATCCGGGCATTTCAGAATATTGTCAGCAATGCGCTGGATTATAGTCCGCCGGGAAAAGCAATCCGGATCCGGATTGCTAACCGGGAGGAACAGGGGGAAATGTATCTGGCGGCAGTGGTCATGGATGAAGGGCCGGGATTTTCGGCGGAAGATCTGAAACATGCCGCCGAGCGGTTTTACCAGGGGGACAAGAGCCGGAGCAGTCAGGTGCATTACGGGATCGGGCTGCATACGGCGCGGCAGTTCCTCGAGGCGCAGGGCGGATATCTGGCGCTGGAAAATGGAGAGGAAGGCGGGGGGAGGGTGACGCTTTATTTTGTTGTTCACTCGGCGCTGCGCACTGACTGCACGACACTGTGTGAACAGTAACGGTGATGGGATGGCTTACAAAGATAACCTGCAAAATAGCGGGACAGATAGGAAAGATTGTGTTACAATAGGAATTGCACTAGAGCGCCAAGCAGGTCATCAATTTCCTGACGGAAATTGGTGACAAATACAAGAGGAATTGCGCTGAAGCGCAAGCAGGTCATCAATTTTCTAACGAAAATTGGTGACAAATCACAACGAAAAAACAAGGACAGAATCAAGGAGCGTGACAGGCTATGGGAATGTATTTGAATCCTGGGAACAGTGGATTTGCCGGGATTAGAAATGACACATATGTGGATAAGAGCGGACTGATCGGCCTGATTAATGAAACGATCGATACGCCAAGGCGCCTGACATGCATCAGCAGGCCGCGTCGTTTTGGAAAATCCTTTGCGGCGAAGATGCTGTGTGCATATTATGATAAGACGTGTGACTCTTCGGATCTGTTTAGGAACCTTTGGATTGCCTCTAATGAAAAAATGAACGGGACATACAGGAAACATCTGAACCAATATGATGTGATCTATCTTGATATGACTTCTGTTATGGGGGAAGCAGGCAAGACAGAGTGTGTCCCTTATATAAAACAGAGGCTGACCCAGGAGCTTTTCAGGGCATATCCGGATTTAAAGACAGACGAGTCGCTTCTGGCAACGCTGCTTTCAGCGGTGGAACTGACAGGCAACAAGTTTATCATGATCGTTGATGAGTGGGACGCGCCGATCCGGGAGACACCGGAGAATCAGAAGCGCTATCTGGAATTTTTGCGTACACTGTTCAAGAGCAGCGGTACGACAGACCGGATCTTTGCGGCTGCCTACATGACAGGGATCCTTCCGGTCAAAAAAGACGGCTCTCAATCGGCGATTTCCGATTTTAAAGAGTTTACGGCGGTCAAGCCAAGAAAATTCGGGGAATATGTGGGATTTACGGAAGGCGAAGTGGAGAAGCTCTGCAGAGATTTCCATTGTGATTTTGAAAGGATGAAGAAGTGGTATGACGGCTACTGCTTCCGGGGCGTAGGCTCTGTATATAATCCGAACTCGGTCATGGAAGCGATCCGCAATGATGATTTTGATTCCTACTGGATCCAGACATCGGCAGCGGAGAGCCTGATGGGATATATCAGCCTGGATTTTGACGGGCTTTCCGGGACTGTGGCGGAGCTGATCGGCGGCGGAGAAGTGAAGGTGGATACGAAAGGATTTGCCAATGATCTGGTGACCTTCCGGAATCGGGACGATGTGCTGACACTGCTGATCCACCTGGGATACCTGGCTTATGACGAAACAACGGAGAAGGCACGTATACCAAATGAAGAGATCCGGATGGAATTTGTGAAGATCGTCCGGGAGGTGAAGAGAGACGATACGATCCGGCGGGTCAGGGAGAGTGAGCAGCTGATCATCGATACGGTTCATGAAAATGCGGAGGCGGTAGCGGCGCAGATCGAGAAGATCCATGGGGAAGAATCCGTACTGCATTATAATAACGAGCAGTCCCTGCGCAGTGTGATCAAGCGGGCGTATTTCAGCTATGGCGATGAATTTGTACTGTTCGAAGAGCTGCCGGCCGGAGCCGGATATGCGGATGTGGTGTACCTTCCGAAAAAGGATTCCATGCTTCCGGCACTGCTGATTGAATTGAAGTGGAATCAGACGGCCCAGGGAGCGATCGGGCAGATCAAGGAGCGGGATTATCCTGCGGCGATCCGGGAATATGGGGGAGAGATCTTACTGGTGGGGATCAACTATGATAAAGAGGCAGCGGCAGGGAAGCGGAAGCATACCTGTGTGATAGAGAAGTATCAGATATAAAAAACGTACAGCGGGAGATGATGGGATTGTATTTGAACAGTATTGCACCTTACGATAAGTATAAAATGGTTACGGAGGATCCATATTTTATAGATAAGTCCGC
Organism: uncultured Clostridium sp.; assembly: GCA_964415625.1. Lineage (GTDB taxonomy): Bacteria > Bacillota > Clostridia > Lachnospirales > Lachnospiraceae > Schaedlerella. Next base: position 3,589 of record CAYQBE010000092.1, on the reverse strand, counting down.
ATTGCTGGAGGAACTGATTCCTTCGCTGGGCAGGGAGCAGCGTTTTGTCTGCATTACCAGGCCGCGCCGTTTTGGAAAAACCATCATGGCAAATATGGTCGGCGCCTATTTCGGCAGGGCAAAGGACAGCCGCATTATTTTTGACAGGCTGGAGATCGCAAAATCGAAGCAGTATTCAAAGCATTTGAACAAATATGACCTGATCTATATTGATTTTAGTGAGGTTCCGAGTGAGTGTGACAATTATAAACAATATATTTTAAGGATTGAAGAGGGGATTTACCAGGATTTGAAAGAGGCTTATCCGGAACTGGATCTGAACCGGGATAAAGCCCTCTGGGATCTGTTGTCTTTCATATTTGAGAGGACAGAACAGAAATTCCTTTTTGTGATCGATGAATGGGATGCGCCGTTCCATATGACATTTGTCCGGGAAGAGGACAAGGTGGCATATCTCCTTTTTTTAAAGTCTCTGTTAAAAGGAAAGGCTTATGTGGAATTCACATACATGACAGGAATCCTTCCGATCACAAAGTACTCGGACGGTTCGGAGTTGAACATGTTTTTGGAATATGACATGGCAACAAAGAATCGGTTCGGGGAGTATTTCGGTTTTACGGAATCGGAAGTGGATCTGCTTTTCGAGAGATATCTGGAAAATACAAGAGAGCCCCGGATCACCAGGAAGGAGCTGGCGGAGTGGTATGACGGCTATCATACGGCAGCCGGAGAATGCCTGTATAATCCGCGGTCGGTGGTCAGCGCGTTTTCCAATAATCAGCTTGCCGGTTATTGGACCGGATCGGGGAGATATGATTCCATATTCTATTATATCAAAAATAATATCGAGGATGTCAGGGATGACCTGGGGCTGATGGTGTCAGGAGAGCATGTGGAAGCGCGGATGCGGGAATATGCGGCAACAGCCGGAGAACTGGAGACAAAAGACCAGATTTATTCTGCCATGGTGGTATATGGATTGCTGACCTATGCTGACGGCGAGGTATTTATCCCCAATAAAGAGCTGATGATGAAGTATGAAGAAATGCTGATGGACAGGGAATCTTTGGGATATGTGTACCGCCTGGCCAGAATCTCTTCGAAAATGCTGAAAAAAGGATTCGTAGATTTTATCTTTTATCCGAGGAAAAAGAATCAGGATGGTATCATTCTGGAACTGAAAGTGGATCATACACCGGAAGAAGCGATCCGGCAGATTCGAAAAAAAGGATATGTGCTGCGTTTCCAGGGAAAGCTGGGTGAATTGCCGGAGTATACAGGAAGAGTGCTTGCGGTGGGAATCGGTTACAGCCGGAAAACGAAGGAGCATGCATGCAGGGTGGAATGGCTGGAATAGCTGGAATAGAATCAAGGAGCGGGATTATCCTGCGGCGATCCGGGAATGCGGGGGAGAGATCTTGCTGGTGGGGATCAGCTATGACAAAGATGCAGCGGCAGTCGAGAAGGATATAAATACAGGAAGGTGCAAAATCATGGATAATTTACGTTCCATCATGGACTTTGAGTTTGATACGAGAAAGATACAGAATACACATTTCCACCAGAACCCGGAGATCATCTATGTACTGGAGGGTGCTCTGGAGCTGGAGATCGAATCGGAGACACAGGAGCTGCAGAAGGGGGAGTTTCTGCTGGTGAACGCGAACAAGCGGCATTCCCTGCGGGAGACAAAAAAGGATCTCCTGATCGTCAGCATCCAGATTAATTTTTCTAAACTGGTGGAATATCTGGGGACGAACCAGATCCTGTTCTGGTGTAATTCGGCGGCGGATAAGAGCGAGGCCTATGAACAACTGAAAAAGGTGCTGGACCGGATGCTGAACCGGTATTATGACAAGGAGCGGGAGGGCGCGCTGTATCTGAACAGCATTTATTATGAGGCGCTGTATCTGCTGACCAGCTATTTTATGATCAAGGCGGACGACAACCGTCTGAAGGAGCAGGTGTCGCCGGACAATTCCAGGGTGTTTGAGATCCAGAACTATGTGCAGGCCAACTACCAGAAGCAGATCAGCCTGAATGACCTGGCGAAAAAGCTGTATCTGTCCAATGCCTACCTGTCCAAGTATATCAAGAAGCGGTTTGGCTTAAGCTTCCTGGAGTATGTGAACAACATCCGGCTGTTCCATGCAGTAGATGAGCTGCTCTACACGGAGAAGAAGATCACGCGGATCGCGCTGGACAACGGATTTCCGACTTCTGCGTCCTTTAATAAGGCGTTCCGGGACATTTACCATATGACGCCTTCTGCGTACCGGGCCAGCGTGCGGCAGGAGGAACGGGAGGACGGGGACGCAGCCGTACAGCAGGAGGAGGTAGGGCAGCGGGTAAAGGACTATCTGGCGGGTAATGTGCCGGTAGAGGATACGGTCGCGGCCAGAAATATGAGCCTTTTCACCGCGGATGCGTCTGAGACGAAGGAATATACCAGGAACTGGTGCAAGATCATCAATATCGGAAGGGTGGAAGCGCTTCTGGACAGCAGCATGCAGCAGCAGGTCCTTCTCATGCAGGAGGAGCTTGGCTTTTCCTATGTCCGGATCTGGAATATCTTCGTGGGAGATATGTACGATGGGGACGAGGAGAACGGGTGGCACTACAATTTCAGCCGGGTGGACCGGGGGCTGGATTTCCTCGTGGACCATAAGCTGAAGCCTTATATCGAGCTTTCCTTCAAACCGATCCACGTCAGCTATACCATCAATTCCACATTGGCCCAGAAGGAGAACGACATCATTTTCCATGAGCGGGAAAGCTATGAGAAGGTGATGCGCGATCTGGCGGCCCATCTGATCAACCGGTACGGGCTGGATGAGATCGAGACCTGGTATTTTGAACTCTGGAAGGATGAGCGGATGAACATGCTGGACGAAAACGGCTGGTATTTCGACTGCTTTGAGATCGGGTATGAGGCTTTAAAGAAGATCTCACCGAAGATCAGGGTAGGAGGTGCGGGCTTTGCCATGGGATATGACCGGTTTCAGTACCGGGATCTGATCAGCAATTGGAAAAAACGGACGATCCGGCCGGACTTTATCAGCGTGTACGCCTATTCCTATGAGCTGATCCAGCAGAACAACATGTATTTCGGGAAGCGCTCGCTGGACCATAATTTTGTAAAGAATCAGGTAGACATTTTCAAAAAGATTCTGGCGGAAGAGGACTTTGTGCCGGAAGAGCTGCACATCACGGAGTGGAATTTTACCATCTCCAACCGGAACTGCATCAACGACAGCTGCGCCCAGGGGGCCTATGTGATGAAAACCTGTATCGAATCCATTGGAAATGTGGATATGATGGGGTACTGGCACGGGTCGGACCTGCACACGGAGTTCTATGATACAGAGGGGATCCTGTATGGGGACAACGGGCTGCTGACCCGGGACGGGATCAAGAAGCCGTCCTTTTATGCCTTTCATTTTCTGCATTTTGCCCAGTCCAGGCTGCTGGGAAAGACGGAAAATGCCCTGCTGACCACCAATGGGAGAGGAACCTATTCCATCGTTTGCCACAACTGCAAGCAGTTCAATTACCGGTATGCCATGAAGGAGGAGAAGGACATCCGGAT
>CAYQBE010000091.1:0-19769 GCA_964415625.1 uncultured Clostridium sp. | reverse complement strand
AAAGAAATATCTATCTCAAATATCCCGCAACAACAGACAAGAGGACTTGCAAGATTCCTGATCTTTCAAGTCCTCTATCTCAATACCTTTGCTCACTTATTAAAAATGACGTAAATAATTTTTCTACTATCTACGTCATTCCTTATTATACCTTTAAAAATTTATTCCATTTTAAAAATCTGCCTCAATATTTTGCGGTATTCTACGATGCACTTTCTTTGAAAGAAATATCCGTAACCCTTGATATTCAGCAAACTATTCAATATTTACAAGCCCTCTATTCACTTGTGAATTTTTCCCAAATCATTTCGCTACAATATTAATAATCTTCCCCGGAACATAAATCTCTTTCACAATATTCCCGCTCAGTTTATCCCCCAGAGCTTCCTTCCCTGCCGCAATGGCAGCGTCCTGATCCGCATCCGCCGGAATGGATACGACCACCTTCGTCTTCCCGTTCACCTGAACCGGGATCTGGATCTCGTCGTCCTTCATCTGTGACTCATCGTAGCTCGGCCAGCCTGCCGTAAACACGGTTTCGCTGTGTCCCAGCTGCTCCCACATCTCTTCTGCGAAATGCGGCGCAAACGGAGATAAGAGTACCGCGACTGCCTCCAGGGTCTCCTTGTCGATCCCGCCGCTCTTCTTTGCCAGCTCAATAAACTTGTTGTTATACTCCATGAACCCGGAGATCACCGTATTCAGGCTGAAACTCTCCAGGCGGGTGGTGATGTCATAGACCATCTTGTTCCGCAGCTTGAGCATTTCCTTCGTGGGCTTGACATCTGCGTCCTTGCTGTCCATCACCAGATTCCAGAGACGCTTTAAGTAACGGTTCACCCCGTCAATCCCACGGTCGTCCCACTCTGCGTCCAACTCCGGAGGTCCTACGAACAGTTCGTACATCCGCAGGGAATCACAGCCGTAATCCCGCACCAGATCGTCCGGTGATACCACATTACCCTTGGACTTGCTCATCTTGATCCCGTTCTTTCCCGTGATCATCCCCTGGTTAAACAGCTTCTGGAACGGCTCGTCAAAGTCCACCACTCCGATATCGTGCAGGAACTTGGTATAGAACCGGGAATACAAAAGATGCAGTACGGCGTGCTCCACACCGCCGATATACATATCCACCGGAAGCATCTCATCCGCCTTCTCCCTGGACACCAGCTCCTGATCGTTGTGATTGTCCACATAGCGCAGGAAATACCAGGAGGAACCTGCCCACTGGGGCATGGTGTTGGTCTCCCGCTTCGCTGCCTTGCCGCAGACCGGGCAGGTGCAGTTCACCCATTCCTCGATGCCTGCAAGCGGGGATTCCCCGGTTCCTGTGGGTTCATAGGATTCCACCTCGGGCAGGGTCAGCGGAAGCTCTTCCTCCGGCACCGGCACATTTCCGCAGTCCGGGCAGTGGATGATCGGGATCGGCTCGCCCCAGTAACGCTGACGGGAAAATACCCAGTCGCGCAGCTTGAAGTTCACGGTTGCCTTCCCGATGCCCCGCTTCTCGATGATATGGGGAGCTTCCTTTTTCAGCACCGCCGACTCCATGCCGTTCCATTCCCCGGAATTGATCATGATCCCGGCAGCCTCGGTATAAGCCTCGGTCATATTTTCAATTTCTTTTCCGTCCTTCGCAATGACCTGAATGATCGGAATGTCAAATTTCTTCGCAAATTCAAAGTCACGGTCATCGTGGGCCGGCACGCACATGATGGCGCCCGTACCGTAATCCGCCAGTACATAGTCGGACAGCCAGATCGGTGTCTTTGCCCCGTTCAGCGGATTGATTGCATAACTCCCGGTAAATACGCCGGTCTTTTCCTTATCCTGGAGACGGTCCACATTAGACTTCATGGACGCGTCGTAAATGTATTTTTCCACCGCTTCCTTCGTCTCCGGTGTGGCAAGCCCCGCCGCCAGGGCGTGCTCCGGCGCAAGCACCATAAAGGTCGCTCCGTAGAGGGTATCGGGGCGTGTGGTATAGACCGTGATCTTCTCATCCCGTCCGTCTACCGGGAAATCCACCTCCGCGCCGTAGGACTTTCCGATCCAGTCGCTCTGCATCTTCTTAACCTTTTCCGGCCAGTCCAGCTTGTCCAGATCATTCAAAAGCCGGTCCGCATAGGCTGTGATCTTGAGCATCCACTGACGCAGGTTCTTTTTCGTCACCTCCGCGCCGCAGCGCTCGCATTTTCCGTTGACCACTTCCTCGTTGGCAAGGCCGGTCTTGCAGGACGGGCACCAGTTGATGGGAAATTCCTTCTCATAGGCCAGCCCTTCCTTGAACATTTTTACAAAGATCCACTGGGTCCACTTGTAAAAGTCCGGATCCGTGGTATTGACCTCCATATCCCAATCATAGAGAGCCGCGATCTGGTTGATCTGCTTCTTGATATTCGCCACATTCTCTGCCGTGGACACCGCCGGATGGATTCCCATCTTGATGGCATAATTCTCCGCTGGAAGTCCGAACGCGTCCCATCCCATGGGATGTACGATGTAGTGTCCCTGCTGCAGCTTATAGCGGCTCCATACATCAGAGATCACATAGCCTCTCCAATGCCCTACGTGAAGCCCGTTTCCGGACGGATAGGGGAACATGTCCAGGCAGTAATACTTCTGCTTCGGATTGCCGGAAGCATCCACCTTCGGATTCACCGGATTCTTTTCCCATTTTTCCTGCCATTTCTTTTCGATTGCCTTATGATTGTAGACAATTTTCTGTGCCATTTAAAAATCCTTCCTTTCCTTGAAATACCCAAGGGCAGTCATGAAATCGAACAGGATTCCCTGACCGCTCCCTGAAAAAAGCCCTTTCATCTTCACTAAAGATCTGTAGGAAAAAACTGCTACAGCTCCTAAGAGACGAAAGGGCTTTGAATTTCCCTGGTACCACTCTTATTCATCCCGCTTTGTACGTTGTTATTATAAGAAGAATGTGAAACGAAGTCAAGTCATTTTTTCTCTTTTCCCTATTTTATGCAGCTATGGAAAATAACTTTTTACCCCAACGCCACATCCAGTATCATCATCAGGGCAAACCCGGCGGCCACCCCGATAGTTCCGATGCTGGAATGCTTTCCCGTCTGGGATTCGGGCACCAGTTCTTCCACCACCACATAGATCATGGCTCCTGCCGCGAATGCCAGCAGGTAAGGCAGCACCGGAAGCACCAGGCGGGTGAGCAAAATGGTGATCCACGCCGCGATCGGCTCCACGGCCCCGGACGCGGTTCCGTACAGAAATGCCCGCTTTCTCGACATCCCTCCTGCCCGCAGAGGCATGGAGATGATGGCCCCCTCCGGAAAATTCTGTACCGCGATCCCGATAGCCAGCACTAGCGCCCCTGCCATTGAGATCATCGCATTCTCATTGAGTACGCCGGCGAAGGTCACTCCCACCGCCATCCCCTCAGGGATATTATGCAGGGTGACAGCGAGGACGAGCATGTTTGTTTTTTTTTGGCATCCGCTGCGGGCACAGGGACTGCACAGATCCGGACAGCAGCATCCGTCCTCCACCTCCTCTTCCGCCTGGTAGATATGCGGCGTCAGCGCATCCAGCAAAAGTAAAAATCCCATTCCCAGCAAAAATCCGACGGTTGCCGGAACCCATGCGATCCCGCCCTGCTCCCCGGACATCTCGATGGCCGGAATCAGAAGGGACCAGACCGAAGCCGCGATCATCACTCCGGACGCAAACCCGAGCAGTGCTTTTTGCAGACGCTCATTCATTTCTCCCCGCAGAAAAAAGACCATGGCTGCCCCCAGCGTTGTCCCGGCAAACGGGATCAGCGTTCCAAGCAGTATATTACAATCCATATCAGAATATTTCCCCCATTCGTATCTGTCTGTCGTCATTTTATGATATGCACGAACGGTGGTTTTGCCACCTGGTGTACTGTACCGTTCCTATTTCATAAAATGAACGGTACAGTACACGGGCCGGCCGCTTCCCTACTCCTCCTCACTCACGATCTCCCGCAGAGATTTTCCGGACAAAAATTCATTGACCGCATACATTTTTGCGTCATCGAACCTGCGAAATGTTCTTGCGGCGCAAATGGCGTCCTGATAGACCTTCCAATAACCGACTGCCAGGTACTGCCTGCCCCCGGTCCGGATAAAGCCCTCCACATCCCCGGCCGGATATCCCAGAAACGCGCCGATCTCATGGGGGAAGTTCTTTTCCTCCCGGTCCGACGCATCCATCCGCTCCGCCAGAGTGTCCAGCATCTCCTCCAATCCCATCCCCCGGTATCCGAAGCGGCCCAATATCCTCCGGATCCCGGGGCGGTTCACGGATTCCTCCAGTTCTTCCCTCCGGTAAAATAAAACGAATGCTTTCTCTTTTCTGACTCCCAGAATCCTCCATACGACCTCCGTCCCCCGGAAGAACTCCGGAATCTCCCCGCACAGCCTTTCCTCCAACGCGATCAGGCTTGCCGCCCTTAAGCCTTTCAGAAACGGTGCACACTGGAGCACGATCTGAAATTCCAGGCGCAGACGCAGATTTTCGTGCTTTAAAAAATAGGCCGCAACCTCCGCAGGCATCATCACTTTCCCTACCTCCTGACATTCAAGAACACTCCCGGAAACTTTTTCATTCCGCCTGACGCGATACTCACGCAATATCTATTCTTTTTCGTTTTTCTTCACATTATGCATCACGCAAATACACAGGAAACGCGGCAGACCTCCCCCATATTTTCCCTTTTTTGGCTTTCTTGTTTTTTTACCCTTTTTTTAGTTGTCCCTTTCCCCACTTTAGTGTATAATGGGTATAAGACATTTGAGCAGTGACAATTACTCAAAAATACATCTACATAAAGGAGAGATTCGTCATGGTATACTTAATAACAGGCCCGAAAGGCAGCGGAAAGACCCAGCAGATCATCGCACTTGCCAATGAAAAGGTAAAGACTTCCAACGGAAACGTTGTACTGATCAAGAAAAGCCACCGGGACACATCCAGTGTCAATTTCAACATTCGCGCCATTTGCATGGCAGATTACAACGATATCACAACATTAGAGGAACTGGTCGGATTCTTATACGGCATGGTAGCAGGCAATCACGACATTGAGACCATCTTCATAGACGGCGTATTGAAGCAGGTTGATATTTCCGTCGATAATCTGCCTGTATTTTTGCAGAAGATCAACAAAATCTCCAAGGATAACAACATAGAATTTTATATCAGCGTAAGCTTAGAGAAGGAGAAGATTCCGGATATCGACAACCCAGATTACAAGGTTCTGAATTAAAGAGCTGCCTTGAAAAGCCCGGCGGACGATTTGCAGATTCTTTCGGGACTGTTCCCGGGGTTGTTTCATCATTGGTGTTTAAAAAAGAAAACCCGCAGACCGCAGGTTTTCTTTTTTGCTTTCTATGACTGCAATTCGCAGCCTCACCGGACGCGAATTGCAGTTCCTTATACCATCGTATGCAGAAAGGCTGCCAGTGGCAGGCTTTCTGTATTTTCACAGAGTTATTCTTCTGTCCCGCCGTCCGCGTTTCTTTGGACGCGCGCCTTCTCTACCCCATTCAGTGAAAGGACCGTATTGGTCTCCTCTCCTGCCTTGTATTCAATGGTCACCCTGTCTCCCACATCAAATCCAACGATGCTGATATACTCCGCGATAGAAATGTCAAAGATATCGTCGGAGCCTTCAAGCATCACAAAATAGTGGGAGTTTCCATCGATGACGCCCTGGACAATCCTGCGGATATTTGCGGTCACCGTCTCGATCTCCCGTGTATCCTCGGCCACCGTCTTGATCCCGTTTTCATACATGAGATCCGTATAGGACGCCTCACAGGAGCTGACCGTATCCCCGATGGCAACGATCTGGTACTTCTGTACATTGACCATGGCATATTTTTTCACCAGCCCCGCATCGTCCTTCAATGCGATGAAATACGTAGGCTCCCCGGATATATTCAAGAGCAGCGGGAAGGTGGCCTGATATTTCAGGTTCTGTACCTGTCCTTCCGCGGAGGACATAGCGGAGGTCTCCGTTGCCCCCTCAATGGCATAGAATTTTGTCTCCATGGTCCTCTGGTTCATCAGCACAAAGCCCACATTGGACTGGTCGCCGCTGACCGAGGTCACGCCGGTATACACCCAGACATCGTCGTCGATGGCCAGATAGTTATAGCCGTTGGTGGTGATCAGACAGTCCTTCTGTCCCAGCACGCTGTTGAAATATCCATGCTTGAGCGTACCGTAATAATCATACAGCTCCACCATCAGGTCCGCGGAATAGGCCCGGTCGATCCACTCCGGCACCTCATCAATGGCAAAGTCCTGCGTCTCGCCGGTGATGGCATTGCACAATACCACTCTGCCCACGGTGATCCCGCCGAACAGGCCGATATTATACTTGCGCACCGGGCAGATCCAGTAGGGAACCCCGTCATCGTCAATCTCAAAGCTCAGCTCATTGAAGATATACGTGGGATACCGGAAACGCAGATGCCGGTAAATATTCCGGTTAAAGTGGTCGCTGGTAGTATACTTCATCCCTTCGCCTAATTTCACAAGCTCCGTGTTCTGCGTAGCCATATCGATCTTGATATAGGCCGGGATGCCTTCCCGCAGGTTGGTAAACCATTTGATCAGGCTGGCATAGCGCAGCGGGGACACCCGAACCGGCCGGTCCTGGTAATTGATCTGGCTGTACAGGTCATCCACCTCAAACTGGGACACCATATCCACCATGCTCCCCATCTTCCGATTCCCCAGGATCTGGGCGGAATCCCGGTCCAGCAGGGGAATCTGGTCAAAGGAAAGCTCCTCGATATCCTTGGTAAACTCCCCGTCCTGCACTTCCAGAAGCTTCTGGTACTTCTTTGCGTTCACGATGGGCGAGGACAGCAGGGAGCCGATCACATAGGCGCCCACCAGGAGCAGCAGGATCCCCTCAATGATCTTAAAACCCTTCAGCTTTTTCAGCTCATAGCGCGTCGGCCGCTTTTTCAGGATATAGGCGGCTCCCACAACCAGCACCAGCAGGATCAGGAACACCCACATATCCGAAGAATGCAGGTTCAGCGCAGGCAGCGCCGCATAATAATACGCCGCCGCCAGGAGCAGCACGGCCAGGACCGCAATCACTTTCAGTTTCGCTTTTTTCATAAATCTCTCCAATCCGCCGCCGGTCTCCGGCGGCTGTTTCTATATACCAATGTATGCAGAAAGGCTGCCAGTGGCAGGCTTTCTGTATCAACATAGCTCCCCCTCAAAACTTTCTCCGCCACAGCTCCGGAGACAATAACAGCAGGTAAGGGAAGATCTCCAGCCTGCCTACCAGCATGTCCGCGCAGAAGACCACCTTCGACAGCCCCGAGAACTGGGAAAAATTCTCCACCGGCCCTACCAGCGAGATCCCGGGTCCCACATTATTCAAGGTGGTCAGCACCGCGCTGAACGTAGTTCCGAAGTCAAAGTTATTGACAGACACCAAAAGCACGGAAGCCAGCAGGATCATGATATAACAGATAAAATAAATGTAGACGCCGTTCATGGTCTCTCCGCTGACCTTCCTCCCGTTCACCCTGACAATGGTCACTGCCTTGGGGTGCAGCATCCGCTTGATCTCCTGCTTGATGCTTTTGAGCAGGATCATCAGCCGGGAAACCTTGATGCCGCCTCCGGTGGAGCCTGCGCAGGCTCCTACGACCATCAGCGCGAGCAGGATCGTCTTGGACAGCTCCGGCCACAGGTTCCAGTCTGCCGTACAGAATCCCGTGGTGGTAATGATGGCAGCCACCTGGAAGGAGGCATATCGGAAAGCGTGCACCACATTGCCGTACTGGCGCAGGATATCTATGGTGATCACAGCCACTGCCCCGGCAATGATCCCCAGGTAGATATGCAGCTCCTCATTTTTGAGGGCTTCCTTCCATTTCCGCAGGCACACCAGAAAATACAGGTTGAAATTGACCCCGAACAGGATCATAAATACCGTGATCACGCCGTCAATATAAGCACTGTCGTAGTACGCCACACTGGCATTCATATTGGAGAAGCCTCCGGTTCCCGCCGTACTGAACGCATGGAGGAGAGCGTCATAAAAATTCATCCCTCCGAACAGCAGCAGCACCACTTCCACGGCTGTCAGCACAAAATACATGGCATACAGGATCCGGGCTGTAGTCCTGGCACGGGGCACCAGCTTGTCTGCCTCCGGCCCGGGTACCTCCGCGCGCATCAGATGCATGGAATTTTCATCATCCAGGGAGGTCAGCATCATGACAAATACCAGCACCCCCATCCCGCCGATCCAGTGCGTCAGGCTCCGCCAGAAGGCCATCCCTCTTGGCAGCGCCTCGATGTCTGTCAGGATCGTTGACCCGGTGGTCGTAAAACCGGATACGGTCTCAAAAAAAGCATCCAGATAGCTGGGGATACTGCCCGAGAGAAAGAACGGGAGCGCCCCGAACAAAGACCACAAGATCCAGGCCGAGCCCACGATGAGCAGCCCTTCTTTTTTATAGATCCTCCCGTTTCCCGGCTTTTTCCTGCCTGCCAGCAGGAAAATCAGAAAAAGAACCCCGCTGACCACCGCAAAATGCAGCGCGCTTTTCTCCCTGTAAAGCAATGCCACAAAGGCCGGGATCAAAAGAAGCGCGCCCTCGACTCCCAGCATCTTACTTATGATAAACACTGTCATCCTATTATTCATGTCCGCACCTACAACAAAATATCCTCAATATCCTGAATCTGTTTTTTCATCGTGATCACAATTACATTATCCCCCACCTGGATCCTGTCATCCCCGTTTGGAATGATGATCCGCCATTTTCTCGCGATACACGCGATCAGGTTATTCGGTTTCAGGGACAGCTCCTTCAATGGGATATCCGTATATCTTGTCTTTGCTTTGACGATAAATTCCAGCGCTTCCACCCGTCCGTCCACCAGCTGGTACATGGTCTCTACATTGGCGCTGCCCTGGGAATTTTTTCTTGCCCGCACATAGCTCAGTATGGCGTCCGCAGTGACGGTTTTTGCCGACACCACGCTGTCCAGGCCGAAGTCCTCGATCATCCGCACCCTCTGGTCCTCATTCACCTTCAGGATGATCTTGGGTACCCCCTGGCTTTTCGCAAACAGGGACATGAGGATATTCTCTTCATCCATCCCTGTCAGCGCGATCAACGCGTCCGCGTCCTGGATGCCTTCTTCCAGAAGCAGGTCATGGTTGGTGGCATCACCGTTGATCACCATTGCTTTGGGAAGCATCTCACAGAGACCCTCGCATTTCTCTTTATTCCTCTCAATGATCTTGACCTGCATCCCCATATTCGTCAGCTGGAGAGCCAGATAAAAGCTGGATCTCCCGCCGCCGCAGATCATCACATTTTTCATCTTGATCTTCCGGTAGCCCAACAGCTTGAAGAAGCGGCTGGTATCCTGATGGGAAGCCGCCACATGAAGCCGGTCCCCGGCCTGTATGGTATAATCCCCGTCCGGGATCACCACGTCTTCCCCCCGTTCCGCGGCACAGACCAGAACCTTGATCTGAAAACGGTTATACATCTCAGCCAGCGACATGCCTTTCAGCTTGCTCTCGCCCGATACCGGAAATTCGATCAGCTCCACCCTGCCCTTGACAAAGGTTTCGATCTTACTTGCATTGGGAAAGAGGACCAGCCGGGAGATTTCCTCCGCCATGGTCAGCTCCGGATTGACCGCCATACTCAGGTGCAGATCCTCCTTTAAAATGTCGATCTGCCGGTAGTAGATCGGATTCCGTACCCGGGCGATGGTATGCAGCGCCCCAATCCGTTTCGCGATCAGGCAGCTCAGCATATTGCATTCGTCCGTGGATGTGCAGGCAATGACCAGATCCGCCTCCGGCACCCCCGCGCTTTTCTGAACCTCTACATTGCCGCCCTCCCCATGCACACAGATAATGTCCATGCGGTTCATGGCGTCTCTCAGCTTTTCCTCATTATTATCGATTAAAACAACATCATAATCTTCTGCGGAGAGCTGCCTGGTCAGCTTATAGCCGACTTTGCCGTCTCCAATAATCACGATCTTCATTTTATCTCTTCATTTCCCTCGCACTTTCTAATATACTTGCAGTCACTTTCGCCCCGCCCAGAAGCCTTGCCAGCTCCTGCACGGATGCTTCCTCCTCCAGGCTGAATATCTCCGTCTGGGCTCCACCTTTCTTCGCGCTTTTCCGGATCAGGTAATGTGCATCGGCCTGGGCTGCAATCTGGGCCAGATGTGTGATGCACAGGACCTGTCTGGATTCTCCGATGATATGCATCTTTTCGGCTACCTTTCCTGCCGTGATGCCGCTGATCCCCGTATCGATCTCATCAAAGATCAGCGTGGGGGTATCCTCCTGATCCGCCAGTACGGTCTTGATGGCCAGCATGATCCTGGAAAGCTCTCCCCCGGACGCCACATTTCCCATGGGCCGCAGAGCCTCCCCCGGATTGGTGGAGATATAAAATTCCGCTTCATCCATGCCGTCCGCGGTATAGTCCTCCAGCTCTGCAAACCGCATTTCAAAACGGACGTCCAGGAAATTCATGTCCGAAAGCCCGTCTTTGATCTCCTTCACGAAGGAAACCGCCGCTTTTTTCCTTGCCTTTCTAAGGGAGAGGGCATGCTTCTCATAGTTCTGCCTGGACTGTTTCAGGTTCTCCTCCAATTCCTGCATATACTGCTCATAATCTTCCAGTTCCTTTAGTCTTTGCTTTCTCTCCTCACAATATTCCAGGATTTCCGTGATCGTATTGCCGTATTTTGTTTTCAGATGGTTCAGTTCATTCAGCCGGTTTTCTGTCTCATAAAATTCTTCCTCGGAAAATTCCAGGCTCTTCGCGTACTCGGACAGCTCCCGGTTAAAATCGTTGAGCAGGCTGTCGATCTCAATGAGCTGGCTGTACAGTCCGGCTCCCTCTTCATCCACGGATTCCACGTCTGAGAGCGCATGGATGGCGCGGCTTAACCATTCGCTGGCGTTGCCGTTCTCGTCCTCGCTGGTGTAGTGGTACGCCTCCGCGATCCGCTCCGTCACCTTTTTGCCGGCGGACATCCTCCGGTAAAGCGCCTCCACCTCTTCGTCCTCTCCTTCGGACAGGCCCGCTTCCTCGATCTCGTTCACCTCGAATTCCGCTAGGGAGATCTCCTTCTGGCGCTCCCGTTCATCCATCCCCGATTCATCCAGCTTTTTTCTGCATGTGTGGTAGGTACGGAATGCCTTTGCAGTCTCTTTTTTTAATGTTTCCACCTGTTCCCTGGCGTACAGGTCCAGAAATGCCAGATGGTTCTTCTTATGGAGCAGAGACTGGTGCTCATGCTGCCCGTGGATGTCGATGAGCATACTCGCCACATCCTTCAAGGTCGCCATGTTGACCGTCTCTCCGTTGATCTTGCTCACGCTGCGCCCCGGCATCAGCTTCCGGCTCAGCACGATCCTTCCCTCCTCCGGAAAGAGATCCATGGCGGCAAGCTGCTCTTCCAGTTCCGGGGTTTCTATGGTAAAGGTCAGCTCCACCAGGCCGAACTTCGCCCCCGTGCGCAGCATGTCCGCATGAAACCTGCCGCCCAGCGCCAGATTTACCGAACCCAGCAGGATCGATTTTCCCGCTCCGGTCTCCCCGGTCAGGATATTGAGCCCCGGCCGGAAGTTGACTTCGATCTCATCGATCAATGCCAGGTTTTTTACGTGCAGATTTTCTAACATTCCATCTTCTCCTTATTTTCCATAACCAGTCTGCCGGGCAGACTGAACGCTATTTTCCTTTTGTAATGATCTTCCGGATCTTTTCCATCACAGCAGACGTATCCTCCACGCTGCGGATGGCGCACATGATCGTGTCATCCCCTGCGATACACCCCACCACCTCGTTCCATTTCATGGCGTCAACGGCGGCTGCCACGGCCATCGCCATTCCCGATACCGTCTTGATCACCAGGATATTCTGAGCCATATCCATGGAAACATATCCGTCCTGAAGCACCCGGATATACTTCTCGCTCATCCCCTCCTCCGGCTTTAATATGACATACTTCTGCCTGCTTCCGTCCACAGACATCTTCGTCAGCTTCAGATCCCGGATATCCCTGGAAACCGTAGCCTGTGTCACCTTAAATCCTGCATCCTCAAGATATTCGGCCAGCTCCTCCTGCGTCTCGATATCATGCTGCGTGATCAATTCAATAATTTTTGCATGACGGCTGACTTTCATACGCTTAATTTCCTTTCATCTTTTCTCTCATGATCTTCATGAAGCTCTCCCGGCTCAGTTTGACCAGCTTCGTGGTCTCCCGCGCCTTTTTGACCGTCACCCGGTCTCCGGTGGACAGCCTTTTTGTCTCCGCCCCGTCAAAGGTTACCAGGGCGCGTTCCGTGCGCCCGTACCTGCCCTCGCAGATCTCCACCTCAATGACATCTTCCGCGGAGAGAACCACACTGCTGGCGTTCAGGGCATGGCAGCAGATGGGGGTAATGACAAACATCTGTGCCGTAGGCTCCACCACCGGTCCCCCTGCCGACAGGTTGTACCCGGTGGAACCCGTGGGTGTGGAAATGATCACCCCGTCCGCCAGGTAGCTGTTCAGCAGCACGCCATTGACATATACATGGAACTGCACCACCCGCAGGCTTCCTTCCCGTGTCACCACGATGTCGTTCATGGCCATGTACTCATTGCTGCCGTCGATCGTCCCCCGCATCATCATCCGGTCCTCAATATCCGGCTGTCCTGAAAACAGCATGTCCAGAGCTTCCCCAAACCGCGGAAGCTCTACCTCGGTCAGGTAACCGAGTGTCCCCATATTCACCCCCAGGAGCGGGATATTATGGCCTCCCAGCTCCCTGGCCGCCCGGATCAGCGTCCCGTCGCCGCCCAGCACCAGGGCGCAGTCCACCCCTTCCGGCACGGTACCCGGGATAATATGGCCTTCCTCATCCTTTTGGGATAGGATGCAGCGCTTTCCATGGGCCTCTATGTAATTCTGGATTTCCCTTGTGATCCGGAAATCCGGATCCTTTAACCGATTCGTTATGATATAAAATGTTTCCATCACACTGTCCCTGTGCCTCAGATACTATGTTTCCCTTTCTCCTGGATCGGGTTCCGCTTTAGATGAACCTCCCAATGCCGCAAATGCCTCATCCACAACCGACTGCAGATCTATGGAGATCTCCGGCGCCGCCCCCTCCGGGCATTTTTTCAGATGAATCAGATATTCAATATTGCCCTCCGGCCCTTTGATGGGGGAAAAGTCGATGTTTCTGACTTCAAACCCGATGGAATGGGCATATCCGGCTACCTTTTCGATCACCTCATGGTGGGTGCTCTTCTCCCGCACCACGCCCTTCTTTCCGACCTTCTCCCTTCCCGCCTCAAACTGAGGCTTGATGAGAGCCGCGATCTCTCCCTCCGGCGTCAGGTAATCCCGGATCGGCTCCAGCACCTTGGTCAGGGAGATGAAGGAAACGTCAATGGAGGAAAATTCGATGGGCTCTCCCAGATCCTCCGGCTTCACATAACGGATATTGGTCTTTTCCATACAGACCACCCGCTCGTCCTGCCGCAGCTTCCAGTCCAGCTGCCCCCGTCCCACATCGATGGCATATACCTTTTTTGCGCCGTTTTGCAGCATGCAGTCGGTAAACCCGCCTGTGGAGGAGCCTACATCGGTACACACCTTTCCTTCCACGGTCACGTCAAAGTGCTTCATGGCCTTTTCCAGCTTCAGGCCGCCTCTGCTTACATAGGGCAGGGACGGCCCCCGCACTTCGATCTGCACATCCTCCGGAAAGGTGGTTCCCGCCTTGTCCTCCCTCTGCCCGTTTACAAATACATTTCCCGCCATGATCACTGCCTTCGCCTTCTCGCGGGAAGCAGAGAGGTTTCGTTTTACAAGCAATACATCCAGCCGTTCTTTCATGTCATATATTCCCCATTGTGCCGCTCTGCCGCAGGATGGATGCGGCTGTGCCAAAATCGCCTGTTCAGCGGCAGTTTTTCTCTATTCTTCCATATGCTTCCAGGATCTGCCTTACAACGGCTTCCTTTTCCAGCCCGGTCTCCCGGCGGAGCACCTCCGCGTTCCCGTGCTCCACATACGCATCCGGAAGCCCCACCGTGCACACTGCAAGCGGCAGCCCCTTCCGGGAAATCCAATCCCGCACCTGGGAACCGAATCCTCCGGTCAGCACGTTTTCTTCAATCGTTACCAGCAGGCGGTGTCCCTCCGAGAGACGTTCAAGAAGCTCCCCGTCCAATGGCTTTACAAACCGCGCGTTGACCAGGGTACAGCCGAAGCCTGCCTTTTTCAACTCGGCCCGAACCTCCTCCGCAAGGGAAGACATATGCCCCACGAACAGCAGCGCGATCTGCGCTTCCTCGTACAGGACCTCGCTTTTTCCGTATACCACCGGCGCACGAAATTCCTGCATGCCTTCATAGGCTTCTCCCCGGGGATACCGGACGGCGATGGGGCCTGGATAATCCACCGCAAACCGGATCATATCCGCCATCTCCCATCGGTTTTTCGGGGACATGACCGTCATGTTCGGAATACTGCTCAAAAAAGACAAGTCAAAAATTCCCTGGTGAGTCTCCCCGTCAGAACCTACCAGTCCTGCCCGGTCAATGGCCAGCGTCACCGGCAGGTTCTGCAGGCACACGTCATGGATGACCTGGTCGTAGGCTCTCTGGAGAAAGGAGGAATACAGCGCAACCACCGGCTTCATTCCACCGGCGGCCAGCCCGGCCGCAAATGTCATAGCATGCTCCTCCGCGATCCCCACATCAAAAAAGCGCTGCGGAAAATACCTGGCAAACCGGTTCAGTCCGGTCCCGTCCGCCATCGCCGCCGTGATCGCCGCAACCTTTTCGTCATTCCTTCCGATATCACAGATCACCTTGGAAAATACATCCGTATAGGAATCGGTTTTGGCCGCCTTCTTCGGTTTCCCCGTGGCGATGTCAAAGGGTCCTGTCCCGTGAAAACCGGACGGATTTTTTTCCGCCGGTTCATAGCCTTTTCCCTTCTTCGTGATCACGTGGACCAGCACCGCATGGTCTACCCGCTTCGCTTCCCGGAAGGTCTTGTACAAAGCCTTGATGTCATGCCCGTCCACAGGCCCCAGGTAGGTGATCCCCATATTCTCAAAGAGCATTCCCGGTACGATGAGCTGCTTGATGCCGCTCTTTGTTTTCCGGATCCGGTATACGATCCGCTCGCCCTGTCCCGGAATCTTTTTCAGTGTATCCTCCACGCCCCGTTTCAGATCCATATAGGCTTCCGCCGTTCGCAGCCCATTGAGATAGTTGGACATGCCGCCTACATTTTCCGAGATCGACATGTTGTTATCATTGAGTACGATGATAAAATTGCTCTTCAACTGTGCCGCGTTGTTCAGCGCTTCATAGGCCATGCCCCCGGTCATGGAGCCGTCTCCGATGACTGCCGCCACGAAATGATCCTCTCCCCGGATGTCCCGGGCCGCCACATAGCCCAGCCCTGCGGAAATGGAGGTGGAACTGTGGCCGGTGTCAAACGCGTCGCAGCTGCTTTCCTTCCGTTTCGGGAAACCGCTCATCCCGCCGTAGGCTCTTAAGTTCTCAAATCCGCTCTTGCGCCCGGTCAAAAGCTTGTGGGTATAGGACTGGTGTCCCACGTCCCAGATCAGCTTGTCCTCGGGCAGATGAAAAGCCAGATGAAGCGCCATCGTCAGCTCCACCACTCCCAGGTTGGAAGCCAGATGGCCGCCGGTCATACTGATCTTCTCCACCAGAAAATTCCGGATCTCCTGAGCCAGGGGATCCAGTTCCTCCGGTGCCAGGTTCTGTATATCATTTTCGCCCTGAATCTTATCCAAAATCATATTGCTTTCCTCTTTTTATGTAACCAATTTGCGAAGCAAATTGATTGCCTACTTGCCCGCCATCTGCGAAGCAGATTCTTAATGCGGGCAATTCCCGTATCGTTTTTTCATACGATACTTTACACTGCTTATTTTTTCCGATGGATCAGGGATTCCAGCAGCATTTCCAGAAATGGATCCTGTGGCCCGAAAGCCCTGAGTTCCCGGATTGCCTCCCTGGACAGCCGCTCAGTCTCTTCTTTTGCATGCCTGGAACCGTTTAAAGTCACGTAGGTAGTCTTCTGGTTCTTTTCATCGCTGTGGACAGGCTTGCCCAGCTCTTCCCGAGTGCTCTCCACATCCAGGATATCGTCCCGGATCTGAAATGCCATGCCGATCTTGCGTGCAATGGATTCCAGCGCGTCCACCCGGTTCTCTTCTGCTCCTGCAAGCACCGCGCCGACCATCAGGGATGCCTCCAGAAGGGCGCCTGTTTTCAGCCGGTAGATAAAGTCCAGAGTCTCCCCTGAGATCTCCTTTCCTGTGGACTGCACGTCCACCACCTGGCCTCCGACCATCCCGTAGATACCGGCCTTCCCTGCCAGGATCCCCAGCGCTTTTCCAATCCGTGCCGCATCCGTTCCTTCCATCCCGAATGCCCGGCAGGCCGTCTCAAAGGCAAAATTCAGCAGGGCATCTCCCGCCAGGATCCCCATGTCTTCTCCGTATACGATATGTGTTGTCTTACGGTTCCTGCGGTACTCGTCGTCATCCATGGCCGGCAGATCGTCGTGCACCAGGGAATAGGTGTGGATCATCTCAATGGCAGCCATAAACGGCTCGATCTCCCTGCCCTGTCCGCCGCACAGACGGTAGGCTTCCTGCATCAGCATCGGCCGCAGCCTTTTTCCTCCTGCCATCAGGCTGTATTCCATGGCTTCCATGATCACCCTCTGGGGGCCTGCCGCTTCCGGAAGATACGCCCTCAGGATGGCCTCGATCTGCCCGGTACGCTCTTTGAGTCCCTGTTGGAACGCGGCTTCACTTTTTTCAAAATTCTGATCACAAATCTTACTGCTCATTGTCTTCTCCATCCTGAAATGGGTGCGTTTCCCCATTTTCATCCAGTATCAGCACTTTCTTCTCCACCGTATCGATCACCGTATTGCACTGTTTCAGGAGTTCCATGCCCTCCTGATAGAGCCGGAAGGATTCTTCCAGATTCACATCCTCGCCTTCCAGCTTCCCGATCACTTCTTCCAGATTTTGAAACAGTTCTTCGAGAGGGAGCTGTCCGCCCTCGGGAACCGCCTGCTTGTCTTTTCCCATTCTTAAACCTCCCTGATACTGTATTCCATGCTGTCTGCATCCTGTTCCGTCAGTGATGGACTGGTTCCTTCCACCCGCGCGTCCACGATCCCGTCGGATACATAGATCATAAGCTCGTCCCCCGGCTTTACCTGTGCAATAGACCTGACCGCCCCGCCGGATTGGTCCGCCACATAAGAATATCCCTGATTCAGCTTTTTCAGCGGGGACAGGCCGTTCATTTTTTCGATATAGATCGCCAGCTTATGCCGGCAGGCTTCCAGCCGCCTCTCCATCTGTCCCCGGAGCCTGGTCTCCAAATCGGCCGCATACTGCCTCCGGTCATTGAGCTTCTGCCGGGGATGGGCGTAGCGCAGCCTGACGGAAAGCTGTTCCAGACGTTGTCTTTGTTCCCGCAGCTTCTGGATCATCAGCCGTTTTAGCTGCAGCTCGTACTCCTTCTTCCTGGCTTCGACCGCCGCATATTCGTAGACCGCAAGCTCTGCCGCCGCGGAAGGCGTAGGCGCCCTTAAGTCCGCCACAAAATCCGAGATCAGGGTGTCTGTCTCATGTCCCACCGCAGAAATCACAGGGACACTGCAGTCGAAGATGGCCCGGGCCACCGCTTCCTCATTGAAGGCCCAGAGATCCTCAATGGAGCCGCCTCCTCTTCCCGCAATGATCACATCCACCTGCTGTCCTTCCAGCATCCGGATCCCCCGGACAATACTGGATACCGCGCCCTCCCCCTGTACCAGGGCCGGGTATAGGATCAGCTGTACGTAAGGATTTCTCCGTCTGGCGATATTCATGATGTCCCGCACCGCGGCTCCGGTAGGCGCCGTCACGATCCCTACCCGGCGGACATAGGCCGGGATGGGCTGCTTGTATTCCGGCGCGAACATCCCCATCTCCTCCAGTTCCCGCTTCAATGCCTCGAAGCGCTCATACAGAAGTCCCGCGCCGTCCAGAAGGATCTCCTTTGCGTAGAGCTGGTACTTCCCGTCCCGTTCATAGACGCTGACCGAGCCCAGGACGATGACCGTCTGTCCGCTCTGCATCCGGAACGAAAGCCCTGACCTGGAGCCGGCGAACATGACGCAGGCTATGGTCCCGGACTCGTCCTTCAGTGAAAAATAAATGTGTCCCGAGGTATGGTACTTACAGTTCGAGACCTCTCCCCGGACATAGATGCGGTTCAGCATAAAGTCCTGGGTAATCATATTTTTGATATAGGCATTGACCTGCCTGACCGTATAGACACTGCGCATATCTCATGCCTCCTGTTCTCGTCATGCAGCGGCATCCGGCGTCTTCATGATTCCGGTTCTGACTTTACTTCCGGTTTTGGTTTTGCCTCCGCTTTCGGGCCGCGGGATACCGGTTCGTCCTGCCGTCCTGCCAGCCGGCCAAGCACTCCGTTTACAAAGGCCGGGCTTTCTTCCCCGCTGAACCGCTTCGCAAGCTCCACGGCTTCGTTGATGGCAACCCCGGTGGGGATATCCGGATCCCACTTCATCTCATATACGGCAAGGCGCAGGATTGCCAGATCCACCTTGTTCATACGCTTCGTCTTCCAGTCCGTGCTCTTCGCATTGATCAGCGCGTCGATCTCGGGGATCAGCGGAACAACCTTTTCATATTTTGTCCGGATATACTCCTGATCCCGGTCCGTCGCATGCTCCAGGCTTTCGAAATATAATCTCAGATGCTCCGGCATCTCATCCGGCCGGTTGAATTCCACCTGAAACAGCATCTTAAACACATGCTCTCGAAGTTCTGTTCTTACCATAAAAAACTCCTTTCCGCAAAAAGCTCCTTTCCGCTAATATGTAAAAAAGTGTGCGCCTCAACGCACACTTGCGGCTTTGCAACGAAAACCAAAATTACTCTTCCATCTCCACGCCTGCGACACGGATATTGATATCAGCGACTTCAAGCCCGGTCATATTCTCAATCGCACTCTTTACCTTCTCCTGTACCCTGGCAGTCACGTCCACGATACTGTAGTTATACTTCAGATTCAGGGCAAGCGACACGGTAACGACCCCTTCCAGTACATCCACCTTCACTCCCCTGGACAGCTTCTTCATGCCCAGCTTACTGATCAGCTCGTTGGTGATATTCCCTGCCATGGAGGCCACGCCCTCCACCTCTGTCGCCGCAAGCCCTGCGATGATCGCCACCACCTCATCGGCAATCTTCACATCCCCGAGGCCTGCGTCATTCTGTATGTCATACGTGATTTTTTCGTCCTTTGCCATATTTTTAACCTCCTGTCCGGCCTGAAGCCTCTTTTTATTATATCAAATATCCTTCCGTTTGCAAACAAAAACTGTCAGATCCTGAAAAAAGTGTGGACGGCAATCCCGAATTCGTTTTTAAGATCTTCCGAATTCCGAAAGCCTCAGCCCTTCATTGCGCTCCAGCGTCATGCGGATGCTCCATTCGTGAACGAACAGCAGCAGGGGGCGCTCTTTGAGATCCTTGATCTTTTTCATATCCGAGGTCCCGCTTAAGCGGTCCATATCGATCTCCTCATTCTCAATCCAGCGGATATGCTCATAGGGCAGGTTTTCCAGAAGGATCTCCACGTTGTATT
>CAYQBE010000090.1:0-19782 GCA_964415625.1 uncultured Clostridium sp. | reverse complement strand
ATTATGGCTTCGATTCGTTTTGAAAACGTGACAAAGACTTATGAGGGCGCGACCTCTCCGGTTGTCCCGAATTTGAACTTAGAGATAAAAGATAAAGAATTTATTATCCTGGTCGGGCCGTCTGGTTGTGGAAAATCCACGACCCTGCGTATGATCGCGGGTCTGGAGTCCATAACGGAAGGGGAGATGTATATCGGAGACCGGCTGATGAATAAGGTGCCGTCCAAGGACCGTGATATTGCGATGGTATTCCAGAATTATGCGTTGTATCCGCATATGAATGTATATAAGAATATTGCGTTTGGCTTAAAGCTCCGTAAGGAGGATCCGGCGGAGATCGACAGGCGTGTGCATGAGGCGGCGAAGATCCTGGATCTGGAGCATCTGCTGACCCGGAAGCCGAAGGAGCTTTCCGGAGGACAGAGACAGCGTGTGGCACTGGGCCGTGCCATGGTTCGGAATCCTGCGGTATTTTTGCTGGATGAACCGCTTTCCAACCTGGACGCGAAGCTCCGGGCTTCCATGAGAACGGAGATCGCGAAGCTGCACCAACGGCTGAACATTACCTTTGTGTATGTAACGCATGACCAGACAGAGGCTATGACCATGGGTGACCGTATCGTGGTCATGAAGGACGGGGTCGTGCAGCAGTTTGATACGCCGCAGACATTGTATGAGAAACCGGTGAACCTGTTTGTAGCAGGATTTATCGGCAGCCCGCAGATGAACTTCCTGGATGTGGAGATCGCGAAGGAAGGCGGCAGGCTGTATGCAGTGCTCGGTAAGAATAAGCTGGCTGTTCCGGAATTTAAGTGTGACGCCCTGTCTGCGTATGTGGGCAAGAGGGTGATCATGGGACTGCGTCCGGAGGATTTCCTGGGACAGAATATGCTGACCGAGGATAATGCGATGGATGCGGAGATGAGTTTCAGCGAGCTGCTTGGCGCGGACTATAACCTGTATATGTCTGTGAATGATATCCGGATCATCGTGAAGATCCCGGCGGCCGGAGAGCAGCCGGAGAGGGGCGCTTACCGGATCGCGGCAAATATGGATCATGCGCACTTCTTCGACAAGGAGACAGAGCAGGCGATCTGCCATTAAATGGTGAAAGCCCCGGCAGACAGATTTGTCGGCGGTTTAGGCGTTGAGCTACAATAGATGTGGATTGGAAGTTCTGCGCTGTTTTGAGTGACTGTAATAAATAGGATTAAGCCCTGAAAGAGAAGCATTTGGGATGGTTCGGGCAGTGCACGAACCGGGACGATCTTTCAGGGCTTTCTTTGTAAATATGCACGGCTGCCTGCGGTTGCAGGTTCGAAACGATTCCGGCGGAGGAGGAATATTTGCAATCGGCTGTCCGCGGCTGCTGTGGATAGCAATTAGAAAGAGGAGGAAATGAAGATGGTGAATTGGCTGAAAAACGCGGTGTTTTATGAGATTTATCCACAGTCTTTTGCGGATACGAACGGGGACGGGATCGGGGATATCCAGGGGATCATCGACCATCTGGATTATATTCAGGAGCTGGGCTGTAACGCGATCTGGCTGAATCCCTGCTTCGAATCCCCGTTTTTGGATGCAGGATATGATGTGTCCAATTACATGAAGGTGGCGCCCCGATATGGGACGAATGCGGACTTGAAGCATCTCTTTGAGGAAGTGCATCGGAGGGATATGCATGTGATGCTGGATCTGGTTCCGGGACATACTTCCTGGGAGCATCCCTGGTTCCAGGAGTCTCTGAAGCCGGAGAAAAATGCGTATTCAGGACGGTATGTGTGGACGGACGACGCATGGAAGAGCTTCGAGGGTGTGGGCAGCATCCGGGGCTTTCTGCGGGGCTTAAGCCAGCGGGACGGCTGTGTTGCCGTGAATTTTTATTCCCACCAGCCCTGCCTGAATTACGGGTTCTACGAGGTGGATGAGCCGGAGTGGCAGCAGCCGATGGATTCTGAGGACGCGCTGGCTACCCGGGAAGCGATTAAGGATATCATGCGGTTCTGGCTGGAAATGGGCTGCGATGGCTTCCGCGTGGATATGGCAGGCTCCCTTGTGAAAAATGACCCGGAGCAGGAGGGGACGATCCTTCTGTGGCAGGATTTCATGGACTTTTTGAAAACGGAATTTCCGGAGGCAGCCATGATCTCGGAATGGGGACAGCCGGACCGGAGCTTACGGTCCGGGTTCCATATGGATTTTATGCTGCACTTCGGACCCAGTCATTATACGGATCTGTTCCATGGGGATCAGCCCTATTTTTCCCGAGAGGGCAAGGGGAACGCGAAGGATTTTATCGACTACTATAAGATGTGCTATGAGCCCACCAACGGCAAGGGCATGATCTGCATTCCGTCGGGAAATCATGATATGGACCGGCTTTCCAAGTGGCTGGACGTGGAGGAGATCAAGATCGTGTTTGCGTTTGTGCTGTCGCTGCCGGGGGCGCCGTTCATCTACTACGGGGACGAGCTGGGGATGAAATATCTCCCGGATGTCGTGTCTGTGGAGGGCGGATATCACCGGACAGGCTCCCGCTCCCCGATGCAGTGGGACAGCGGCCTGAACGCGGGCTTCTCGGCAGGAGCGGCGGAGCTGCTGTATATCCCCATCGATCCGGACAAGAACCGGCCTACGGCGGAGAAGCAGATGGCGGATCCGGCTTCGGTGTACCATGAGGTGAAGAAGCTGATTGAAATCCGGCAGGCCAATCCGGTGCTGCAGAGTGAGGCGCAGATCGAGTTCCTGTATTGTGAGGAGTATGCGTATCCCCTGGCTTACCGCAGGACGGACGGGAAGGAGTCAATCCTGGTGGTGATCAATCCGTCCGGGAAGGAAGCTAGCTTTGACTACAGCGGGAAGCTGGGCGAGGTGGTGTACCAGAACGGCGGGGATGTGAAGGCGGAAGACGGGAAGCTCGTGATTCCGGCGGCTACGGCGGTGTTTGTGAAGGAAGAAAGGTAAGGAACTGTAGAAAAATAACTGCGGCAGATCCGGAGAAGGAGCTGCTTATAATACCATCGTATGCAGAAAGGTTGCCATTGACAAGCTTTCTGTATGAGTAAGCGAAGGGGCTGTCGGGAGATCGACAGCCCCATTTTTGATACCATCGTATGCAGACAAACTGCTGGTGGCAGGTTTTATGTATGATTTGAATCAGCAACTGCACAGCTGACAAAATTTAATTGTAAACTTAGTAGTCAAAAGTCATTTGATAGTATATAATAGAAATCGGGATTAGATAATCAATTTATTGTATTCGCAGAAAGAGGAACAGAGTTGAAGGATGTAAATGCTTCTAAACGAATTGAAAAAATATTTCCGGATTATTTTCAAAGATTCAAATTGCCGGATGGGGCAAGGGAAGAATTCATAAAAGTATATAGAGCATGCAGAAGCGGAAAATGTGATAAGAATTCTTTTTTACCTTCTTTTGAGGAAAATGGCTGTGTAATCAATCCTTTCGTTGATCCGACGGATCCCGGACAATATTCTCTATCGACGTTCGAGAAGCCTAAGGATGTGAAAAGATTTGCAGGTGTTATATCTGATATGAAGGTTCCATACAAAATTGCAGTTGGAGAGACCAATCCCAGACATGGATTGGTACAGCGGACAAGGGAAAGAACAAAGAAAAGAACATCGCATGTTGACTGGTGGCTTTATAAAGACGCGTCGCCATATGAAGAGTTTGAAATGATAGTTGATTTTGAAGAATATTTTCAAAACTATAGGAAAGAAAGAGATGAAAAGAAATGAAAGAATTTATCGAATTGGATAAATATGGACAGCTTTATATTGATAAGGTTCTTTTTGAATCATATTTTCCGATTATTTTCACATGTGTAAATGAAAATAAGGATATTTTCCTAAGCGTATGTTGCCAAAATAATGAAAAAGGATGTAAGTGGTTACTTGGAAAAACGGATGGAATAAGCATTGTAAGCATGCTTCAAGATGAGATGACAATCCGGCAATTGCTGTTAGAGCATTCATCAGGAAAGATATCTGTTGATTATATGAAAAATACGGGATATGTAATAGCTTATAATAATTCGGATTGGGATGTGAACAGTCCATATTTGCCTAAAGAAGATTCATATATGTACGCAGAAGATGGAGAGTTTGAAGATGAGATCAATTATTTCTCGTCACGGAATGATTGTGTGTCTTATAATAAGGAATACTATGAATGTGCCATGGAAACATTGGAAGCGATAAGCAGAGAAATCGAGCCGATGACAGAGACATTGACTGCATGGACATCGGCGATCGGAACGATTTCAATCCCAAGCGAAATGAATTTGAAAGGAAGGGCTTTAAGAATAACGAAGAATTGAAATTTGAACTGCAAGTACAGATAGGCTCGGATAAAAACAACACATATAAAGTAACACTTGTTTTGAATGGAACAAAACAAGACGAATATAGTATTGTTATTAGTTTATCCGGTTTTTTTGCGGTTGAGGCACAGGAAGAATTGGATGATAAGATGGTTCAAACATTAATAAATAAAAATGCTGTGGCAATTTTGATGCCTTATCTCAGGAGTGAGCTTACTTTGCTGACGGCACAACCAGATACAGATAGTGTAGTGTTACCGCCTTTTAATATTAATAAGATGTTTCGTAATTGAAAGCGAATTTGAAGAAAATGGCACGTGAACATGTGCGAACAGAAACGAAAAGCCGGCAGGGATAAACCTGCCGGCTTTTGCGTCTATTCATTATTTTTTCCACAGTACAAAGGCTTCGTAGGGCCGAAGGGTCACCGTACCCTGATTGCCTGCCGGCTCCATGTTGGAGATGAGGAGGTCCGCACCGGCAAATTCTTCGGGGATGGTAAATGCGGTCTCCTGGTCGGTGAAGCTGCAGACGACCAGAAGCTTTTCCTTGTCCAGGGTCCGGGTGTAGACGAACCAGTCCTCGCTGTCCTCGAACAGGGGCTCGTATTTTCCGTAGACCATGATCGGGGTCTGCTTGCGCAGGGCGATCAGCTTCTTATAATAGTGGAATACGGAATTGGGGTCTGCGGTCTCTGCCTTGGCGTTGATCTCCTTGTAGTTCGGATTGACCGCGATCCAGGGGGTGCCGGTGGTGAAGCCGGCCTGGTCGCTGTCGTCCCACTGCATGGGCGTCCTGGCGTTGTCCCGGCTGAGCCAGAGCAGGCAGGGCCAAAATTCCTCGTGGGAGACAAGGCCGCTCCCGCACCATTCCTTATAGGCGTTGACACTCTCGATATCCCGGAAATCGGAGGGGCTCTGGAACGGGTAGTTGGTCATGCCCAGCTCTTCGCCCTGGTATACGTAGGGGGAGCCCTGCATCATGTGAAGGCAGGTGGCCAGCATTTTCGCGGATGCTTCCCGATACTCAGGGCTGTCATTTCCGAAGCGGGAGACAGCTCTCGGCTGGTCGTGGTTATCCAGGAACAGGCTGTTCCATGCCGTTCCGTAGAGCTCGGTCTGCCAGCGGGTGAAGATATTTTTCAGGGTGGTGAGGGGCATTTTTTCGTCCGTCCACTTCGCGTATTTTCCCTTGGATTCTACGTGCTCGAACTGGAAGACCATGTTCAGCTCATGGGTATCCTCCCCGGCGTACTGCTTTGCAAGCTCCGTGGTGACCTCGGGGGTCTCGCCTACGGTCATGATATCGTATTTTGACAATACCTTTTCATTCATTTCCTGGAGGTATCTGTGGACATTGGGGCCGTTCACCGCATAGGGGCCGTAGTCGCCGTACAGACCCTTGATCTCGCCGTCGGGCAGTTCTTTTACCTTGGAGATCATGCTGATCACATCCATGCGGAAGCCGTCGATGCCTTTATCGCACCACCAGGTCATCATATCAAAGACCTCCTGCCGTACCTTCGGGTTATCCCAGTTCAGGTCGGGCTGCTTTTTCGAAAACAGGTGCAGGTAATACATGGAGGTCGCTTCGTCGTATTCCCACGCGGAACCGCTGAAGCAGGAGCCCCAGTTGTTGGGCGGGGTCTGTGCATCCTTCCCTTCCCGCCAGATGTAGTAGTCGCGGTACGGGTTGTCTGCGGATTTACGGCTTTCCACGAACCACTTGTGCTCGTCGGAGGTGTGGTTCACTACCAGGTCCATGACGATCTTGATGCCTCTCTCATGGGCAGCGGCCAGCAGCTCATCGAAATCCTCCATGGTCCCGAATTCGTCCATGATCGCCTGATAATCGCTGATGTCATAGCCGTTGTCATCGTTGGGGGACTTGTAGATGGGGGACATCCAGATGACGTCGATGCCTAAATATTTGAGGTAGTCGAGGCGGCTGATGATTCCCTGCAGATCGCCGATGCCGTCTCCGTCGCTGTCCATGAAGCTGCGGGGATAAATTTGATAAATGACTGCTTCTTTCCACCATGTTCTATTCATAATTGTAAGCTCCTTTCTAGCATGCTATATATAATGTATTGCTGTGAGCAATCAGAGCCGGTGTCTTGTTCTCCGGGCTCTTATGTGCGATGCATAAATCATAGTTCACGAGGGGGATTACATTTCCAGGATCAATACCTGATATCCATGTAATGAAATCGTATTACCGCTCTGTGCAACATCGGAGTAGTTATTCAATAATACTTTTTTGTACTCAGACGGCAATGTTACTGTCTGCTCTTCCTTCTGATAATTGCCGATCACCAGCAGCGTCTTATCACCCTTGCGGTAATATGCCATCAGGTTGTGCTGATCCTCCCATGCCGGTTCCAGTGCTCCGTATACTACGGTTTCTTTGTATTCCGGATTCTTGCGCAGGGCGATCAGCTGTTTGTAAAAGCTTCTCACGGAATCCGGGTCGTCCTGCTGCGCAGCGGCGTTGATGGAAGTATAGTTCGGATTGACCTTCAGCCAGGGCTTTCCTGTGGTGAATCCGGCATTTTCCCCGTCAGTCCACTGCATGGGGGTGCGGGCATTGTCGCGGCTGTATCTGGAAACCGCCCTGACCGCCTCCTCCGGAGTCAGACCTGCATCCAGTGCAACCTGGTACTCGTTGATGGCAGAGATATCATCCACTTCGTCAATGGAGGAAATGGCGACGTTTTCCATGCCCAGCTCCTGTCCCTGATAAATGAACGGAAGGCCGCGGAGCATGAAATTCAGAGCCGCCAGCATCTTTTTGCTCTCCGGGCAGCAGTCTCCTTCGGGGATGTAACGGCTGACGCCGCGGGGCTCGTCATGGTTCTCGATGATGTTGGACAAAAAGCCGATGTCTCCCACCTTTGCCTGGGCCTCGAAGCAGCATTTTTTGTAGTCGTCGGGCGTGATCTGCTGCATGTCGTACCAGCCCTTGTCGCTTTCCCCGAAAATGGTCTCGTTAAAGTCGAACATGCTGGAGAAATAACCGTTGTCGCCGATAAAATCCGGGATCTCTTCGGGCTTTTCATCAAAGACCTCGCCTACCGAGAAGGCGTCGTATTTCTTGAAGGTGCGGTCACGCATTTCCCCTAAAAATTCGCCGATCCCCTTGGCTTCCTTCAGCATGGCCTTGATGGTGCACAGGCCGTCCTCCCGGTCCGGCTCGTAATCATGGAAGGGAAGGGCTTTTTTGATGTTGATGATGGCGTCGATGCGGAACCCGCCCAGGCCCTTGTCCAGCCACCAGTTGATATTTTTGTAGACCTCTTCGCGGACCTCCGGGTTCTCCCAGTTCAGGTCAGGCTGCTTCTTGTGGAACACGTGCAGGTACTGCTTGTTGGTTCCGGGAAGGTCCTCCCATACGGGGCCGCCGAAGTAGGAGCGCCAGTTGGTGGGAAGCTCCCCTTCCTTTTTGTCTCTTAAATAGAAGAAATTGCCGTATTTGCCTTCCGGGTCCTCACAGGCTTTTTTGAACCACTCGTGCTCATCGGAGCAGTGGTTGACTACCAGATCCATGAGGATGTACATATTCCGCTTCTTGGCCTCGGCCAGGAGCCGGTCCATGTCCTCCATGGTGCCGAAACGGGGATCAATATCATAATAATCGGAGATGTCGTAGCCTTCGTCCGCAAGCGGGGAGGGGTAGCAGGGAGAGAGCCAGATAATGTCCACGCCCAGGTCCTGCAGGTAATCCAGCTTGCTGATGATGCCGGGAAGGTCGCCGATGCCGTCTCCGTTGGAATCATAAAAGCTCTTTGGATAAATCTGATATGCTACCTTGTCATGCCACCATTTTTTCGTCATAATGATACCTCCATGTTGTTTTTCAGATTTTCGGATAACCTATATAGCTGTATTATAATATCTAAAAATGGATCTGTCTTTCACTTATCTGATTAAAAAATACGTTATTATGACTTTTTGGAGTGTCAGACACTTTTCCTGTACTGAAGAGGGGTGGTGCCGGTAACCTTGCGGAACTCCCGGAGGAAATTCCCCAGGTTGTTGTAGCCGCATTCCAGACAGACATCCGTGATGGGAAGGTCGGTTTCCTCGAGAAGGCGGATGGCCTGCTTGATACGGTATTCATTGACATATTCAATGGGCGAGCGGCCAATGGCTTTTTTGAAAAAGCGGCAGAAATATTGCTCGTTCATGCAGACTTCTTTTGCCAGATCCCGGACGTATATTTTTTCTTTGTAATTTTCTTTGATGTAGGTCAGTGTTTTTTTGATTCCTTCTACCCGCTTGTCATGGTTTTTCTCCATAGGGGTGAAGAGATGATGTCTGGAAAGGACGGCGAGGATGCAAAGCAGGGAAGACTTTATGTAAAGCTGGCTGGTCAGGTCGTCGGTGACCGCGCCGTCGCACTGGGACAGCTCTTCGGCTGAGGGGCCGAAGGACTGCATGATCTCTTTAAATGCCCTGTAAATAGGGGCAAATGCAGGGTGGTCGGGAAGAAGGAAACGGGGGAAGCGTATTTTCCCGTTCAGCATGGGCTGGATCAGCTGCATCTGCGTCGCGTCGTAGGAATCAAAGCTTAAGATGCCGGGGGAAAAGACGACCGCATCCTCCCCGAGATTGCCGGAATGCTCGGAGATGATGCTGTGGAGCTCTCCGGGATTGATGAAGTAGAGGCATTCGGAGCAGATCCGAAATTGCTCCATGTTGATCTCCAGGCGGAACTCTCCGCCGGAAAAATACAGGATCTCGATCTCGTCGTGCCAGTGGTGCTTGACCAGGACTCCCTTGCCCCCGGAACGGGTCTGATAGATCGCACAGGGAAAGGTTTTCGTGCCGTGGGGGCGGATTTCTTTCAGATTGGATAATTGCGGCTGCATGTGGATCCTCCTCTGTTTTTTTAGAAATTCGTAGCTAAGGCATGAATGCTGTTGGGGACCGCTGCCGCAGAAAGCGGCTGACGGTGGATTTTCCATATATAAAAAATTAACATTGTTTTGGGGAAAAGTCAATATGGAGGTTCTCGAAGAAATAGGTTTACACCCATATTTCCTTTTGTTATAATAAAAATGTCACAAGATACAGTAGCTTCATATTTAGAAGGAAGGCGGTTTTATGACTGAAAAGGAAATGTTGCAGAAAAATATAGAAGAATTTGTACAATTACAAACTTATATGCTATTATGTGAAAAAGATTCCGAAGTATATAAAGTTATGAAAATAAGATATAATGCGTTGAAAGTGATTCTTACATCATGCGGCATTAATCTTACAGAGCTTGACAGGGTAAAAGAGTAAGGAACTGCAATCATAAAGCAGAGTGTAAAGTCTTTATCGGACTTTGTACAGGAAAGCCCAGAATCCCATATTCAGGAGGGTTCTGGGCTTGTTATACTGAATTGTAAAAAAGAAAGAGGGAAGTAGAATGAATAAGAAAGAAGTTTTAGAAATCAGGAAGCAGTTTACACCGGCAAACTGCGCGATCACACGCATCTGCGGGTGCTACGTGGATCATGAGAAAAATAAGCAGATGGAGATGAAGGACGCGTTCCTCTCGCTGCCGGAGGAGGAGGCGTTTAAGTATTTTGACATTTTCAAGAAGACGCTTTCCGGCGGGATCGGGCGGAACATGCTGAATATGGAGTTCCCGCTGGAACAGGAGATGCCCGGCGGAACCCAGGAATTTTTGGTGAAGCTGAAAAACAGTAAGCTGGAAGACGACATGCTTCTGGAGGAATTTTATGACAAGATCATCGAGAATTACATATATGAAGGGAATTATTATATCATCCTGATCCATGCCATGTATGATATCCCGGGAAAGGCGTCGGACAACCTGGAAATGTATGACTCGTCGGATTATGTGTATGAATACCTGATGTGCAGCATCTGCCCGGTGACGCTCTCCAAAGCGGGACTGTCTTACAATGCACAGGATAATCGGATTCAGGATCGGATCCGGGACTGGATCGTGGAAGTGCCGGACAAGGGATTTTTATTCCCGGCGTTCAATGACCGGAATACGGATCTTCACGGGATCCTGTATTATACGAAGAAAACCCAGGATCTCCAGCCGGAACTGATCGACCAGGTGCTGGGGGCGACAAGCCCCATGTCCGCGGATACCCAGAAGGAAGCATTCCAGCTGCTGATCGAGGATACGCTGGGAGAGGACGGTAATTATGAGATCATCCGGAATATCCATGATACGCTCAATGACATGATCGCGGAGCATAAGGAAGAGCCGGAGCCGTTGGCGCTGGACAGGACGGACATGAAAAAGGTGTTCGAGAACAGCGGGGTTCCCGCGGAAAATATGGAGCTGTTCGAGCAGAACTATGACGCGGCGGCAGGGGAAAAGAACTCGCTTCTGGCGGAAAATATTGCGGAGACACGGAAGTTTAACATTGAGACTCCGGATGTGGTGATCAAGGTGAATCCGGACCGGGCGGACCTGGTGGAGACCCGGGTGATCGACGGCAGGCAGTGCCTGGTGATCGCGGTGGACGACCATATTGAAGTGAACGGGATCAATGTGCGGACGATCCGGAGGCCGGAGAACAGCCAGGAGGAGGCGTGACGAAGGCCAGAGAATCACCAGGAGGATGTGTGACGGATGCCGGGAAGAGAGGTTTTTGCGGAAAGCAGATGCATGACGGCAGGGCAGCGGCAAGTACAGCCAGGAGGGGATGTTATGAGAGTGATGGAGTTTACGATCGAGGATAAGGATGCCTTTCAGATCGGGCAGGAGATGAGTATTACGGAAGGGGTGCTCCCTTCTTCCTATTATTATATACTGGAGCATATGCTGGGGATGAGCGCGAACTTCCGGAGCTACGAGCGGCTGAAATCCCGGAAGGGGACCGTGCGGGAGATCAAGTCCACGGATAAGTTCGATATTGTTGTGCTGGAATTTGATGAATAAATATAGAAAGCTGTGCCAGTGACGAAAAAGACACCGCCCCCATGTACTTTATGGAGGCAGGTGTCTTTTTCTGGTCTGGATTGGATGCTCTTTAGAGCATCCAACCGCACAGCTGGAAATATTTCGTCAGCGGGCGTTCTGCGCCTGCGAAATTCAGAGCTTCTCCCCGGTCAGCATCTCATACCCCTGCAGGTATTTTCCGATCGTCTTTTCCACGATGTCCTCCGGCAGCGTCCAGTCATTGCCCGGATTGGCCTTGAGCCAGTCGCGGGCAAATTGCTTGTCGAAGGAGGGCTGGCCGTGTCCCGGCTCGTACTCATCAGCGGGCCAGAAGCGGGAGCTGTCGGGGGTGAGCATCTCGTCGCCGAGGACAATATTACCGTCCTCATCCAGGCCGAACTCGAACTTGGTATCCGCGATGATGATGCCGCGGCTTCTCGCGTAATCCGCACATTTCTTATAGAGCGCGATAGTATAGTCGCGGAGCTTGGACGCGTATTCTTCGCCCCTGCCCGGGAAATATTTTTCCAGATGGGCAATGCTCTGTTCGTAGGAAATATTTTCGTCATGGTCCCCGATCTCGGCCTTGGTGGAAGGGGTGTAGATCGGTTCCGGGAGCTGGTCGGATTCCTGAAGCCCTTCCGGCAGTGTGATGCCGCATACTGTGCCGTCCTTCTGGTAGCTGGCCCAGCCGCTTCCGGTGATGTATCCCCGGACAATACATTCGATAGGGAGCATGTTCAGCTTCCGGCACATCATACTGTTTCCGTCAAACTGAGGCTGACGGAAAAATTCCGGCATGTCGGCCACATCGGTGGAGATCATGTGGTTGGGCAGGATATCCTTTGTCATATTAAACCAGAAACGGGACATCTGAGTCAATACGGTTCCTTTTTTGGTCACATCATTTTTCAGGATCACGTCAAAGCAGCTGATCCGGTCTGTGGCAACCATGATCAGGCTGTCGCCGTTGTCATAGATCTCACGGACCTTTCCTTCTTTTATCGGTTTCATCTTGTGCACCTCACTCTTTTTATTTCCGCGAAGTAATATATAGATATTCGGTGGCTGCCGTGCGGGTCAAACCATGCATCGCTTCGCGGTTTTTGACTTTTGGTTATCCGGGATGGAAATGCCGGGAACGAAAAAGCGCCGGTCCGGCAAGACAACCCTATATATAGATAACCATTTTTTGCAGTAAAAATCAATATGTTTTTTTCGCGCGCCGGATTTTTATGTTACAGTTCACTGGCCAGCCAGCGAACTGTAACGAATTCAGCCCATTTTAAGTCGCCTTCGGCGAGGGGCTGAATTCTATTCAGGACGCAGCGTGCATCCTCCCAGCCAATCAGCGTGGTGATTGGCTGGGGAGTGAACTGTAACATTTTTATCACAATTTTGTGATAATTACGGATTGTGAATGTTTTGTGATTTTTTGTGGGTATACTATGTGTATCAAAGGAAAGCATTTAGAAAGTGTTTGCCTTGTTCTTAAGAAAATGTTCGTTTTGTTCTTAAGAAATTTTAAGATATTTTTTGCCCGGTTTTTAATAAATGAGAGATAAAGTGTAGTTGTTTGGGAGAACACCTGGTCAGGATATGACCTGAAACAACAGATATGCGAGAGGGCAGAGAATGGTAAAGGAGAGGAAAAGACATGAAGAAGATCAGCATTATAGTTCCTTGTCTGAATGAAGAGGAGGCTTTGCCGGTATATTATGAAAAAATGTCGGCTGTGATGGATGGAATGACGGAGGTGGATTTTGAACTGCTGTTTGTGGACGACGGTTCGACGGACGGGACGCTTGGGGTGATGCGGAAGCTCTGTGAGCAGGACAGACGCTGCTGCTTTCTGTCATTTTCCAGAAATTTTGGAAAGGAGGCCGCGATCTATGCGGGGCTCAAAAATGTGACAGGGGATTTTGCGGCGGTCATGGATGTGGACCTGCAGGATCCGCCGGAGCTTTTGCCTCAAATGTATCGGATCGTGACGGAGGAAGGATACGAGTGCGCGGCGGCGAAACGCTCCACCAGGACCGGGGAGCCGAAGATCCGTTCCTTCCTGTCGGAAAAATTTTATGACTTTGTCAATCACATTTCCAAGATCCGTCTTGAGAGCGGGGCCAGGGATTACCGCCTGATGAGCCGCAGGATGGTGGATGCGGTGCTGGAAATGAG
This sequence comes from uncultured Clostridium sp., assembly GCA_964415625.1. GTDB lineage: Bacteria > Bacillota > Clostridia > Lachnospirales > Lachnospiraceae > Schaedlerella. The sequence continues at coordinate 6,346 of CAYQBE010000090.1, read as the reverse complement.
TGAATATAACCGTTTTTCGAAGGGAATCTTTGAGTGGGTCGGCTTTGAGACGAAATGGCTGGAATATGAAAATGTGGAGCGGGCCGCGGGGGAGACGAAATGGTCTGTGCGCAAGCTTTTCTGGTATTCCCTGGAGGGGATCACGGGATTTTCGGTGGCGCCTCTTTCCCTGGCATCGGTCATGGGAATGGTGTTCTGCGGACTGTCCTTTTTCATGATCCTGTTTATCATCGTGCGTACGATCGTGTGGGGGGATCCGGTGTCCGGGTGGCCGTCGCTGGTGTGCATCATTTTTCTGGTCAGCGGGATCCAGCTGTTCTGTACGGGGATCGTGGGGCAGTATCTGTCGAAGACATATCTGGAGACGAAGCGCAGGCCGGTATTTATATTGAAGGAAAACAGCCGGGAAGAAGCGGCGGCCGCACTGAAAAAGAGGGGCCGGGACGATAAGAATGTGATCCCGATGCAGAACAGCCGGGAGGAAAAGAAGGTATCGGGCGGCGTTTTGAGCGGCTACAGGAAGTGAAGGGGCTGTGAGTATCATGTGTCCATAGTTCCGAAGTCAGGGAATCCTGATTCATCCGGGGCCGGGCAGAGATAAAAGAGATATGGAAAAAGCAAGGAAAGAGTCAGGAAAGAGTCAGGAAAGAGCCAGGAAAGAGGAGGAGCGGGCATATGAGGAACGGACAGAAATACAGATGGTGCTGCATGCGGGGAATGTCCTTTCTTCTGCTGGGGCTGGCGGCAGTGTTCTTTTGTTGGTTTTTTGTCGGGAGACTTGGGATTTTTGGCTCGAATGTGGACTGGATCAGCCAGCACAGCGTGATCCCGGATTATTTCCGGAAGCAGTTCTATGAGACGGGGGAATTGTTTCCGGAATTTGCGGCAAATATCGGAGGCGGGCAGAATATCTATCATTTTTCTTATTATGGGCTGTTCAGTCCGGTGATCCTGATCTCTTATCTGCTTCCGTTTGTGAAAATGGGGGATTATCTGATGGGGGCTTCGGTGATCAGCCTGACCGCGTCTGTGGAGTTGCTTTATGGATGGCTTTTGAAACGGGGCTTTTCCGGCAGGATCAGCTTCATGACGGCGCTGATGTATCTTCTGTCGGGGCCGATGATCTTTCATTCCTACTGTCAGATCATGTTTGTTAATTATATGCCTTTTTTGTGTATGGCATTTTGGGGAGTGGACCGGTATTTTGAGAAGGGCGGAAAGCTGCTCTATACGGTCAGTGTTTTTCTGATGATCCTGACCAGTTTTTATTTCAGCATTGGGGGAATGCTGGTATTGGTACTGTATGGGATATACCGGTATGTGGAACGGAAAGGGCAGATCAGAAGAGAAGCAGAGAATTTTTTTACTGGTGAAAATATAGCATGCGATCTAAATGAGGGAGGAAAAGGAAAGAGAATATTTCCGAAAAAGATAGTATGCTATGTGATTCCTTTTAGAAACAAAAAAGAATCATTTGGAAAGAAGATAGCATGCGATACAGATACAAGGAGAGAAGCACGAGAAATAAAAGAATGTCTTTGCCAAAAGAATATAGCATGCAATGTGAAAAACGAGGAGGCCATAAGAGAAACCACGGGAAAGAATCTGATTTACAATCTGGCGGATGGGGAGAGGCAGAGGATCACGGTTGCGGGTTTTTTGCGGGACGGGATCCGGTTTTTGTGGCCTATGCTGATTGCGGTTCTGCTGAGCGGGATTCTGTTGATTCCAACCGCTGCGTCGCTGACCGGACGGGAAGGGGCGAAAGCTGCGGTCAGCCTGGCGTCCCTGTTGGTTCCGAACCTGCAGGTGGACCGGCTGATCTATACGCCCTATGGGATTGGGCTGCCGACTCTGATGATCACGGTTCTGATCATGGGATTTACTTATAAAAAGGCGGAGGAACGCGTGCTGTCCTGGGGATGCGCTGCCATTCTGACAATTCCGTTTTTCGCATGGGCGCTGAACGGGGGGCTGTATGTCCGGGATAAGGCGTTGATCCCTTGCCTGCCTCTGCTCTGTTATCTCATAGCATGCTATTTAAAAAAGCTGGAAAACGGGGAAATCTCGTTCGCGGCGGGAATGATTCCGTTTTTGGTGACGATGGGGCTTCTGGCTCTGGGGCAGAGAAATTCGGAATTTTCACAGTACGGAGCGCTGTTTTTGGCGGATGGAGTGATCATGACGGGATGCTTTCTGCTGTTCTGGCGGAGGAAACGGCTGATGCTTTTGATGGCTTCTCCGGTGATATTTCTGATCCTGTATGGAAGTGTATTTCACGAGAAGGCGGGGCGGGTGGAAAGCCGGGAGTTTTATGAAAGGGTGACGGATCCGGCCGTCGGACAGGCAGCAGAGGAAATCCTGGAGGGGGACAGAGGATTTTACCGGATGGAGCAGACAGGGAGTGAGTCGGAGAATGCGGCGGATCTGAACCGGGTCTGGGATATGAGGCAGTATATTTCATCGGTGTATTCGTCATCCTACAACGAGGAATACCAGAAGTTTCGGAAAAATGTGTTTGGGGTGGAGGAGCCGTTCCGCAATGACCTGATGCAGTCCGTGTCCAAAAATCCGGTGTTTCGGCAGATGATGGGAGTGCGGTATCTGATCTCAGAGGAGGAAATCCCAGGATATGAGCTTGTGAAAAGCGGGGACGGGGCAGATATTTATGAAAATGAGTGCGCGGCTCCGGTGGCTTATGTCACGGACCGGATGATCTCGGAAACTACATATGATGAGCTGGATTTTCCTTATCAGCAGATGACGCTGGTTTTTGGGGCGGTGGGGCCTGCGGGAGAGGATGAACCGGGATCCGGCGGCGCGGAAGGCGGGAAAGCAGGCGCCGGAAGCACGGAAATGGAGCGGCGGATATTGGAGGAGGTTCGGCAGGCATTGAAACCGGCGGAAATTCTACTGCCGGAGGAGGATCGTGATTTGCTTCAGATTGTGAAGACGGAGGACGGTTACCGGATCCGGGCGGAAAAAACGGGGACGGTCCGGGCAGAGGTTTCCGGGATTGGGGAAATGGATGCGCAGGAACCGGATCGGGACGAGGCTTCTGGTATCGAGGATAAAGAACAGGCCAGGCCGGCAGAGCCGGATCGGATCCTGTTCCTGCAGTTTGAGGTGAAGAACAACCATCCGTCACAGGATGTCGCGGTGCGGCTGGAAGGGGAACGGAATAAGCTGACGGCTAGGAATCATTTTTACTATAATGGAAATACCACATTCTCTTTTGCGGTTTTGCTGGAACAGGGGGAACAGTCGGCGGAGCTTTCATTTGGAAAGGGGGATTATGAGCTGACAGGGATCACCTGCTTTCTGGGAGACTGGGAAAAGCAAGCAAACCGGGAACGGAGCGGCAGGCTGTATCAGTCGGAGTTTCATCCGGATTGGGAGCAGACAAAGGGGCAGGTGATCGCGGGTTCCGTGGATGTGGAACAGGATGGATATTTTGTGACTTCCATCCCCTATGATCCGAATTTTGAGGTCCAGGTGGATGGGGAGTCCGTGGAAGCAAAAAAGGTGAATACAGCATTCCTTGGATTTGAAATCGGAAAAGGGAGGCATGATGTGAAACTGGTCTATCATGCACCGGGGAGAAAGGCCGGAGTCTGGTGCTCCGTCTCGGGGGCGGTGCTGCTGCTTTTCCTGGCGTTCGGGGGACGTGTGCGGGAAGCAGCGCATGTCACTTATACGGCTGATCCATCCGTCCATTTCGCACCAGTGCGTCCAATGTGGAAGAAAATGTGATTCCGCTGTCGTTTGATTTTCCAGGGCTCATGCTGATATCCCGGGGAGCTGCGGCGAAGGCTTCTTCATTTTTAGCCAGGGAGCGCGGATCCCATCCAAGGGCTGTGAACATGGCACGGACGGTTTCGTAGGTATTCCTGTGATTCGGGGAACCGAAATTATAAATCCCGCCTTTTAGTTCCAGTGCTTTTTCGAAATTGCGGATGACTTCGTTGACATCGGTGATCCCGCGAATATCGTAAATGGGATAGCTGAGAGAGGCCGATGTCCGCAGCCTGTCAGCCAGCGTCCGGAAAAAGTCGCCGTGCTCCTGCAGAGCCAGGGTTCTGGTGTCGTACATCCAGGACAGACGCAGGATGACGCAGCCGGGATTGACAGCCAGGCATTCTTCCTCTGCCGCCTTCTTTTCCCTGCCGTAAACGGTGGGAGGGGCGATGGGCTCCTCTTCACTGTGGGGACCTTTGATTCCATTTCCGAAATAAACCTGGTCAGAGCCGCAGAGCAGGCATTTTGCGGAAAATTCCGCCGCGGCCGCGGCCATATTTCTGCTGCCGTCTACGTTGATCCGCCAGGAGCCTTCCGGATCCTTTTCGCACATGCCAAGGTCGGAAACGGCGGCGCAGTGGATGACGCAGTGGGGCTTGAAATGCCGGAATGCCGCGTATACATTTTCCAGGCTGGTGATGTCCAGTTCGGCGCGGGAGGGAGCGCAGATCTCGTATGTCTCGTTGTAAAATGCTGCGGTCCGCCTGCCGAGGAAGCCGGACGCGCCTGTGATCAGTAATCGTTTCATGGGGAGCCTCCCTTGAAATTTGAGTCGATGGAATCTTTTATACAAGAGATTCTTTCAATTCATGCTTTCATAAGGCAATTACATACATTTTTTTACAAGTTCCGTATCATTAAGTGCTAAATCTAACAATCGACTTAGGATTTTTGAATAATCTGCGCCTAATGATTTGACTTTTTTCAAATTATTTGGTGATATTCTGATGGATACTTTATCCATTTTATGAAATTGTCTTAACATATCTTTTGTCATTTCAGGACAATCCTCATCGAATGTGACGGGGATTTTATCAAGTGCATCAAGTTCTGCAATTTCTTCGGGTGTTAATTCTGCTGGTAAACTATTCATCGTAAATTTCGCCATATTCATACCTCGCTTTCTCAAGTTCTGTTGCGCGCCGGGCGGAAATAATACGAACTGTATTTCCGCTTTTAAAGGTACAGACAACAAAAAGAATTTTTCCGATTTTGCCTAAAATATTATATCTTTTTTCCCAAGGATGTTCCTCATCAACTCGGATTAGTTTATTTTTGTCTGCAAACACTTTGGAAGCAGTCTCAAACCGTATTCCATGTTTGATAAAATTATATGCTGCTTTTTCTTCGTCCCATTCGAAGACCGCATGTTCATAGTCAAAATCAAAATATTCATACATATTGCAATTCCTCATCCGTTTTGAAATATGTTACTTTTTAATTTTACCACACAAATTCCGATTATTCTACCCGCCAGTCTGTTATTGTTTCTAAAATGTTGACAGGCCCGGTTACATGTCACCTCAACCAATCACTACGATGATTGGTTGGAAGGAGCCTCTTTAGAGTATCCAGCCGCACAGCTGGATTTTTTGTCAATGGATGTAACATTTCCATATTTACAGAACAAAAGCAGAAGTGTATAATAAAGGACGGAAAAAGCGGTCAGGAGATCGCGAAGGTACAGAAGGAGGATATAGAAATGTTGGACAAGAAAGTGGTAGAATTATTGAATCAGCAGGTGAACAAGGAATTTTATTCCGCGTACCTGTATCTGGATTTTTCGAATTATTATTATGACGAAGGTTTGGACGGATTCGGCAACTGGTACAGAATCCAGGCTCAGGAGGAGCGCGACCATGCGATGCTGATGCTGCAGTATCTGCAGAACAATGGGGAAAGAGTGGTCCTGGAGGCCATTGACAAGCCGTCTGTTGAGATCACGGACGCGAAGTCGGTTTTGGAAGCAGGATTGAAGCATGAGCAGTATGTGACCGAACTGATCCACACGATCTATGAGGCGGCGCATTCCGTAAAGGATTTCCGTACCATGCAGTTCCTGGACTGGTTCGTGAAGGAGCAGGGCGAGGAGGAAAATAACGCGGAGACGCTGGTAAAGAAATTCGAACTGTTCGGGGATGACCCGAAGAGCCTGTATATGCTGGACAATGAGCTGGGCGCGCGCGTCTATTCCGCACCTTCCCTGGTACTGTAGCCATGAACCGCCGGAAAGTGATCTGTCCCTGCTATCATGTGACCAAAGGGGACGTGGCGGACGCTGTGGAAAAAGGGGCTTCCTCATTCAAGGAAGTGAAAAAGATGACCAGGGCCGGGAAGGGCTGTGGGAAATGTAAGAAAAAGGTGAAGAAGCTGACGAAGAGGCTTTTGGCAAAACAATAAAGGATTACCCGCTGTCAGACGGAATTGGGCAGCGGGTATTTTTATGCCATCGTATGCAGAAAGGCTGCCGGTGGCAGGCTTTCTGTATAAAAATTAAACACAATCATTGGGATTTCTGTACATATGACCCTAGCGGCAAGCCTCATGC
>CAYQBE010000089.1:0-19949 GCA_964415625.1 uncultured Clostridium sp. | reverse complement strand
AAAGCATGCGGGACGAGCGGCTGAAAACCGACCTGATCACCAACGTGTCCCACGATATCAAGACACCCCTGACCTCCATCATCAATTACGTGGACCTTTTAAAACGGGAAAATATTGACGACCCCAAGGTGAAGGGATATCTGGATATCCTGGAAAGGAAGGCGCAGAGACTGAAAACGCTGACAGAGGATGTGGTGGAAGCGTCCAAGGTGAGCAGCGGCAATATCTCGCTGGAATATATGGATGTAGACCTGGTGGAAATGCTCAACCAGACCATTGGGGAACTGTCGGAAAAGATGGACGCAAGGCAGTTGAAAGTCGTCGCGAACCTGCCCGAGGAACCGGCGATCATCCATGTTGACGGACGACGCATGTGGCGGGTGCTGGAAAATATTTTCAACAATGCCGCAAAATACGCCATGCCCGGAACCCGGGTCTATGCGGATCTGAAAAAGGATGGGAAGCAGATTGTCTTTTCCCTGAAAAATGTCTCCGAGCAGCCGCTGAATTTTTCCTCAGATGAGCTGACCGAGCGCTTCATCCGGGGGGATGTCTCCCGGAGCACGGAGGGCAGCGGATTGGGATTGTCCATTGCGAAAAGCCTGACGGAGATGCAGGGCGGAAAGTTCGAATTGTACCTGGACGGGGATCTGTTCAAGGTGACGATCGTGTTTGAAGAAAAGAAATCCGGCTGTGCGGATGGATGATTTAAAACACATCCATCTTGCTCGCCGCAGTAAAAAGGGTTTGTCGGGAAATGAAATACAGCGTTTCCTGACAGGCCCTTTCGAATATTTTGATTGATACAGACATAAAAATACGTTATAGTAGTAATGAAAATGTAATAATAATTTCGTCAATTAGGGTCTGTTTCCTTGCTGCAAGAAAGGTGATTATAGGAAAAGGAGCGGTAGATTATGCTGGTTATGTTTAGGATAAAAAATTTTATGTCTTTTAAAGACGAGGTTGTTCTGGATCTCAGGGCAGTAAGCTATAAGGATATGAAAAGTCATGTGATTCAATTGAAGGACAACCATATTGTCAAGACTTTGGCGGTATATGGAAAAAATGCCAGTGGAAAATCTAATTTGGTCAGCGCTCTTTATTTTTTTGAGAGTTTTATTTTTAATCAGTTTTTTGATGCCGGGGACAGGGATGATGAAATTTCTAAAGTAGAGAGAATGCCGGATATTCGTCGAACTACATTCAAGCTAAGCGAAAAAACCGAAGATGAGTCTGAATTTGAAATTATTTTTTCACATAAGGATATTACATTTCAATACGGATTTTCCATAAAGGGTGAAACCGAGGAAATGAACGCTGTCATTGTAAGCGAATGGCTTATGGTAGATGGTAAGGAAATGTATGACCGGAGCGGCACGAAGCTGTCATTTGGTAAAGAATATGCCTGTGAGCTTAAAAAGATTGACAAAATCAGAGAAGACAGGCTATATATTGGAACTTTGGATTATTTTGCCGGCGGAAAAGTCAAAGATATTGTTGACCTATTTAAGGAGTATTTGAAACATAATTTTAATGTACACTTTGAATTGATCATCGAGTCCAGCATAAAGGGCATGGTTTCCGGAGTCAGGATATCCAGGCAGTTGATAAAGAATGTGGAATACAGAAAGGTGATCGAACAGTTTGTAAAGATTGCGGACATCGGGATATCGGGGCTGGTACTGGAAGAGGAGGAAGACAGAGAAATCAAAGGGAAAAAGGATTACCGTATTAAGACCATCCACGACGTATATAACGACGACGGACAAGTAGTGAGAAAGGAATTGTTTGATATTCGGATGGAATCCTCTGGGACAATCCGGTATTTCTCATTTATCCAGTATATTTTAAATATGATGGAAAGCGGGGGCGTATTCATTGTAGATGAGTTATCAGCCAGACTGCACCCTATACTCACGAAGTTTATTGTAGATTTATATCAGAGTGAAAAAAATACCAGGGCACAGCTTATTTTTACAACGCATGATATTTCTCTGATGAATCGAAAACAATTTCGGCGGGACGAGATTGCATTTGTAGATAAGAACAGGAGAGGCGAATCATCCATATACACCCTGGCTGATATAAAAGAGAACTCTGATGCAAGCTTTTCCAAAGACTATTTGTATGGTAAGTATGGTTCGATCCCAATCATCCGCGAAGATGAGCTGGGGGAAAAGACAGGAGGGGAGTGCATTTGGGAAGATTGGTAAATGGGGAACGAAAAATAGTGAATCCAAAGCCGGAAAATGCGGGACGTCTGCTTATATTTTGTGAAGGATCAACGGAATATAATTATTTGGATTATTTTAAAATGTATCTGGAACATAACTTACGTTCACAATATTCCAGCATTGTTTTAGAAGCAGTAAATGTAGAGGGCAATGCCATGCATGTTTATAACTATGCGGAAAAATTCTTATCCGATGATGTGAATCGGAGAAAATTCGGATTGTACGAGAAGCACCTTGTATTTGACTGTGATTCTCCCGAACGCATAGAGGAAGTGCTCAGACTGATGAAGGAATCAGACCATGAATATACCATTGATTATTCCAATTTACTGTTTGAGACATGGCTGGTCATGCATTTCATGATTTTGGCACCGAATATGAATAATGGAAAACGAAGAATATTTGAGACGATGAGACTGTTTTTAGGTGTTGATAAGTACGGCTCGTTCGAAAAGGCGGATTCGGGAACAATAAAAAAACTACTGAGTAATGATGGAAACCGAAGAATACGTGCAGCGATTGAGAATGCAAAAATATTGGAAAAGCATTGGGATGATTTGGGGAAAAGAATCCCGGACCATATCCGGGAAATGAATCCATCGGTATCTATCCATGGATTAGTGGAGAGGTTGCTGGATGAAATTGAATATACGTGTAAATAAAATTGGGGGCTTTCTACAGCCCCTTTTTCCATTCTTATAATACCACAAAATTGCCGAAAATTCAAGACTGGTAACTCTCCTGGCGAGGTGTTATAGTTATTTGACGTTACATGTTACCTTCCGACCACTCACATGTTGATTGGTCGAGGGGATGTGTGTAAAAGCCGCTATTTGACATTATTGTAAATCATAACACATCAGGCATTTCAAGGAGGGATCCCCATGGAACAGAACTGGATGGTATTGCTGCAGCAGGAAACGCAGCTGGCGAAGGTCATGGAAATGAATCGGGTAACAGAGAAGTATGGACTTGTTTTGAGTGAGCAGGACGCGAAGCTGATCGTGGCGGAGCGGGTCAATGCGCTTCGGGAGCAGAGGCGGGTAGAGTTCGGCGGAGGTATCGTCCCCAGGATCATTGAGGAATTTTGTGATTCTGATTTTATCGACCAGAGTAACTATGCGGAAACGATGATCCGTCTCCAGGAGATATTCTACCTGTACAAGAACGAGATGCAGGACGAGATCTCGGACGATGAACTTCTGCATCTGATGAAGGAACAGTTCGAGACTATCTGCTTCGGAGACCTGAATTATCTGGAGGGAACCTGTCTCAGCATCTTTTCACAGGCCATACGGGCCGGCTACAGGGGCTATCACGCTTCTGAGGGACGCGGGGAGGCTTCCCGGTTCGATGAAGTGAAACGGTGGGATTATGACCTGTATATGGAAGCGCTGGGAGAGCTGTTTGGATGATGGAAGAGGATGTTTTTCGGATTTCAATGGAGGGAGCTTGCGTATGCATTATGAAATGGAAGAACTGATGCCGATCGTGGGCAGGCTGGCGGAAAAATATACGGCCAATGAAAGCACATCTGTCACCTATGAAAAGGCGGAGCAATTGATGGGCGCTGTTCTGTACTGCATCCATGAGGCAGAGTTGCAGGAGTCGCAGGAAGAGGGGGCTTCCAGAACTATAGAGGGGGATTCAGATTACCATCCAATGACTGTTACGGAAAAGAAGCTGTCTGCAAAGCAGGCATATGAAGCAGGAGCAGCCTGCGTGGAGCAAAAGACCAGGAAGGCTCTGAAGCTGTATCATGAGATCCTGCCGGAATTTCAGCCCTATGAAAATGCCTGTCTGTACGATACCTTTGTCAAAGGACTTCCCCAATTTTTTCAGTGGTACGATATAAAATTCCAGCCCCAGAATACGATCCTGACGCTGGACTATCCGGTTTTAAAGGATCTCTCCCGGCTTTCAGGAATTGACAAGGTGTATGAGTTTATAGGCTGCATTCGTCTGGAACAAAGGTTTTTGAAAAAATTTCCCAGGAACTATGTAGTGGAAATCCTGGAACAGTATGCTCAGAGGATCATCCGGGATATGGAGTCCGGCGGGACGGGCGGCGAGATGGGAGGAACACATTCGGCAGAAGAAGACCAGGGCTCATCCGAAGTTCCGCATGTGGACGAGAACGATGCATTTTATGAGTATTCCAGGCAGGATATTATGGAGAACCTCTGTGAAATTGTGTTAACATCGGTCATTCTTCATATTCTGGTCAGGAAACCGCTTTCCGAACCGATTTTTCTGGAATCGGAATATGCCCTTCTGGAGGAAATGTTTTCTCAGAAGGAGCTGCCGGAAATCAGGGAACGGCTGAGAGACGCGGCGGATGTCCTTTTTGAGCAATATGACAGTGAGGATGTGGAGGGCAAGGAAATAGCAAAAAAATTGCGAATAGGACGGGAGCTGTCAGAATATCTGGCCGGAGTGATTGAGGGATTGGCAGCGCGGCTGAAAACAGCGGCAGACTGCGGGGCTATCCGAAGGCTGATCTGAATCAGAACGTGCAACAGAATATAACCCACGGTTATTTTTTTTGAAGATTCCTTAAGTGCGGTTCAATTGTGAAACACGGTGATGTCTGGTATGATGGAGTCAGTAAATAAAAGGAGGCATTCAAAATGCAGATAGGAGAAGTGATCCGGAAGCACAGGAAGCTGAAAAGTATGACCCAGGAGGAAATGGCCAACCGTCTCGGAGTGACTGCGCCTGCGGTGAATAAATGGGAGAATGGCAATTCATTTCCCGATATCACGCTGCTGGCCCCGATCGCCAGACTGCTGGATATCACAGTCGATACGCTGCTGTCCTTCCAGGAGGAGCTCACGCCGGAAGAGCTTGGAAGCATCTTGCAGGAGCTTACCGATATGCTGAATAAGGAAAGCTACGAAACCGTGTTTCAGTGGGCAAAGAAAAAAATCGAGAACTATCCGAACTGTGAGCAGCTTGCTTTGCAGCTTGCGGCAGCCCTGGACGGATACCGCTTGATGAAGCAGCTTCCGGATTCAGAAAAATATGACGGATATATCCTGGAATGCTACCGCCGGGGGCTGGAAAGCAGTGAGGAAGGCGTCCGGATCCAGGCGGCGGAGATGCTGTACGCATATTATATCCGGAAAGAGCGATACGAGAAAGCAGAAGAATATCTGCAGTATTTTTCCATACAGAATCCGAACCGGAAAAGGAAGCAGGCACAGATCTATGCAAAGACCGGACGGATTCAGGATGCATGCAGGACATACGAAGAAATCCTCTATGCGGAGTATATGGTTCTCAGCGAAGTATTTTATGGATTGCTCGCCCTGGCAATGGAGGAGCAGGACAGGGAGCGGGCGCACATGCTGGTGGAAAAGCAGGGGGAGCTTGCTCGGCTTTTTGAAATGGGCAGATACTATGAGGCCTGCTGCGGTCTGGAGCTGGCAGCGGAGGAAAAGGACAGGGAGAAGGCGCTGGAGATCATGGAGGAAATGCTTTCCTGCGTGGAGGAAATCGGCAGCATGCAGCAGGCGCCGCTTTATGCGCATATGACGTTTAGAGGCTTAAGAGAAGAAACTCTGACGGAAATGAAAGAGAATCTGAAAAAAGGATTCCGCGATGAATGCTTTGCATTTTTGAAGGAGGATCCCCGGTATTTAAAATTATGCTGAGCGTCAGACGAGATACATCGCTGCTGTTCCAAGAAATTTAAGATGTATTTTTTCCCAGACTATGTTATACTTGTCCCATATCCGCCCGGAAACCGGAGCGGGTCAGAAATACCATCGTATGCAGAAAGGCTGCCAGTGGCAGGCTTTCTGTATGATGCTTGCAGCGTATCTGCGAGGATACTGAGCGGATATACTGATTCTCAAATATCTGCGTCATATTTTAAGGGGATAGATATAGCATGAAGAAAGATAAGCCAGATGAAATGACATTGGCACAGGATAAAGTGAAACTGAAAAAAACAAAGAAGGAGCGGACAGGGAAGGGGCCGCAGAAGATCGATCAGCCGAAGCAGGGCAGAACATCAAAAAATTTAACAGGTACAGAGAAACGAAAGAAAGATAAAATACCGAAGAATTCATTCAATATAGACAAACCCAAAAAGGACAGATTGTCAAAAGATTCTCCGGGGAAAGGCAAGACGAAGGAAGGCCGGACTGCAAAGGCAGCGTTGAACAGCGACGACGCGAAAAAAGCCCGTGTGCGGGAAACGCTGTCCTATATCGACCAGCCGAAGAAAAAGCGTCTGAAGGGAGAGCGATTTTTCGACCAGTCCAGGGGCGGCCGGTGGAAAAAGGCGGGCATCCTGATCGTGGTGTTCGTTCTGGCGATCCTCATAAGCAGCCTGGCCTTAAACCGGGGAACCAGCGACATTACGGTGGGCTTAAGCGATCCGGATCTGCCCAGGGTGTCGTTTGAGGTGAGAAATGAGCGGGTCAATGCGCTGGAAGGCTATGTGAATGAAATGGACATCACCGCCATGCGGGATACCATCACGCCGATCGCGGATAACGGGCTTTTGGACATGTATCTGGAAGCCGGCGGACAGGAGATCGCGGGGATCCGCTATGAGGTATATTCCCTGAACGGCGAGGAGGTCTACCTGCAGAACGCGGTCAAGGAGCTTTCTGATGAGCAGGTCACGCTGGAGCTTGGAAGCGCCCTGCCGGAGGGCGTTCAGGAAGCCGTGCTGCGGGTTGCATTGCGGGTCGGTTCAGATGAAGAGAAGGAGATATTCTACTATACCCGGATCGAACGGCAGGACGAATTATCCATAAAGGAATGCATGGACTTCGCAAAGGATTTCCATGAAACAACATTTACCGGGGACAAGGACGATGAGATCGCCTGGTATCTGGAACCGGATGAGACCGGGGACAATACCACTCTGCAGACTGTCAACATCCATTCCAACCTGTTTCATGTCTGCTGGGGCGATCTGGCGCCGGAGGTATCCACGGAGGTGGAGTGGAGCATCAAGGAAAGCAACACGGTCTATACGTCCTTGCTGGCAAAATACCAGGTGACCGCCGTAGGAGACCGGGAAGAGACGGAAACCTACAATGTGAGAGAATTTTTCCGGGTTCGGTGCAGCGGCGGAGAGATGTACCTGCTGGACTATAACCGTACCATGAATGAGGTGTTCAACGGAGATCTGAAGATCGTGGACAAGGACGGGATCGTGCTGGGGCTCTCCGAGTCAGAGGTGGCCTATGAGGCAAATGCAAAGGGCACGGTGGTTTCGTTTGTCCAGGACCGGGATCTGTGGACCTACAACCGGAAGAAGAATGAGCTCTCTCTGGTATTCAGCTTTGCGAATATGGAAGGCTATGACGCGAGAAGCCGGAACGATGAGCACCAGATTCGGATCATCAGCGTGGATGACAGCGGCAATACGACATTTGCGGTCTACGGATACATGAACCGCGGGGAGCATGAGGGACAGGTCGGCGTGGACGTCTATTACTTTGACATTGCCCAGAATGCGGTCCAGGAGAAAGCATTTATCCCCAGCACAAAGGCATTTGCCATTGCGGAGGATGAACTGGGCAAGATGGTATATTTCAACCAGGAGCAGCAGCTTCTTTATGTGCTTGCGGGAGGCGTGCTGTATCAGGTGGATCTGGAAAAGGATCAGCAGGAGATCCTGGCGGAAAATCTGGAGGAAGGCCAGTACGTGGTATCGGACGACGGGCATCTGATGGCATTTCAGCCCGACGGTGAGCTGAATACGGCCCAGGAGGTCTGTGTGCTGAATCTGGCAAATGGAGAATCCTACACCGTGAATGCTTCCCGGGAGGAAGAGGAGACGGAGGACAAGGGATGGCATTTCTCCGGCTTCGGCGGCAAGGAGGAAAAGGAAGAGACACCGGCCGAGGCAGTGCGCCCGCTGGGATTTGTGTACAATGATTTTGTCTGCGGATATCTGCGCACGGAGGACCAGGGAACGACCATCGCAGGCGATGCCATTTCTCCCATGTATGAGCTGGAGATCCGGGATACCTCCAACAAGGTGAAGAAGAATTATAAGCAGGACGGGATCTTTATTTCCGATGTGCTGATTGAAAAAGGGTTCATGACGGTGAACCGCCTGTCAAAAAATGACGGCGTTTACACCGGGATTCCGCAGGATTATGTGACCAACAACGAGGAACGTAAGGAATCCAAGGTGACGGCGGAGGTATTTTCCACGGTTTTGAAGGAAAAGCAGATGCGCCTTACCTTTGCCGATGAGATCGAGGACTTTTCACCCAGGATCCTGCGGCCGAAAAAGGTAATGGAAACCCAGCCGATCACCATTTCCTTCGATGACAAGGTGAAGACGGATAAGTTCTATGTGTACGGCGTCGGAAAGCTGGCGGCGATCTATGACAAGGCAGCCTACGCGATCCAGAAGGCCGAGCAGATCTCCGGCGTGGTGATCTCCTCGGAGCAGTCCTACATCTGGGAGAAGGGAAACCGGGATCTGGTGTACTATACCGAAGCGGCGGCATTTCAGAAGGCGGAAGGGCAGTCCTCGACCGAGGCCTGCGTGCAGTATCTGGAAGGATATGCGGCGCAGTATGTACCGGGAGCAAAGCGGATCGACCTGACCGGGTGTACGCTGAACCAGGTGTTGTACATTATCAGCAAGGGGATGCCGGTGATCATGATGACGGATCCCGGTCATGCGGTCCTGCTGACCGGATATGACTATGATACGGTGACTTACATGGATCCGGACAACGGGCAGGAGCTTACGGTGGGTATGGAGCAGATGGACGCGGTGGCGGCCGGTGGGGGAAATACGTTTATTGGGTTTGTGAGATAGCCGGAGGTCATGGCTTATGGCCGGGGCTATGTTCATGCAGAAGCCAACTGGACAAAATGATTACATGATGTAATGATCATGATTCTGCCCGGCTGGCTTTTTTGTATTGCCCGTCTGACTGCAATTGGCTTGACAAAATACGGGGGGGGGTAAAATATATCTGTATTTCGGATTAAGGAGGAACAGATAAAATGAAAAAAAAGAAACGGCTGGCTGCGGTGCTGGCTGCTGTCGCAGCGTGCGCCGGAATCAGTGTGACGTCATTTGCGGATGAAGCGGCAGCAGTTCGCGGTGGATTGGATTTTACGATTGAAAGTCCGACAATGTTGGATCCGGTCTCAGTTTTTGTAAAAAGCGCTGTGGATGCATCAGGAAACGAGATAACAATCAAAGAAAAAGAGATGAATAAGGATGTAGAACAGTATGTAAATCTAGAATTCAAACAAATTTTGAACATTGGGTATAGCATTCCGTCAGCATCAGAGTGTAATGTACATGCAAAAATGGATTTGGAACCTGAGAGTTCGGGTAACGGATTGATAAGAATGTATTTTACAGGGGAGCAGAACAAAAGTTATTATGCGCTTCACCTCAGGGGAGGCGGCGATCCTTCGAATATGCAAATGTGGGAAGTGCTGGAATGTAAAAGAGACTCTAGTTCGAGTACTCGGTACTATTTCGAATTGAGCAGTTTTTCACCGGTGGCAATTATTGAAGTAAGTGGGCCGGCGCTTGAACCGTTAGCTGCCAATGGGACAGGAGGAAATAATACAAATTCCGTAAAATATCCATATGGCGGCGCTGCGTTGAAATCAGGAACTACCGGGAAGACAGAAACTACCGGGAAACCTGGAATCACCGAGGAACCTGGAACTATCGAAGAACCTGAAACCACTGAGCAGCAGGGGAGCTCACAGCAGCCAGGAACGATATCACAGAATAGCCTTTCAGATAAAAAATCTCCAAGGACGGGAGAATTTTAGGGAATGGATATTTTGGGGGAAATATATGACTCGGCCGTTCCAAAGGAGTCGGGATTATTCTGATAAGAAATAAAAAGAACGGGACAGGTGCTGAGAAAACCTGTCCCGTTTTTATTCCATCGTATGCAGAAAGGCTGTCAGTGGCAGGCTTTCTGTATTGCCTTTCTTATATTGGTTTAAAGATCAGATTCTTATATCGGTACAGAGCCGCATACAGGATCATTCCGAGTACCCCGCAGGAAATGACTTCACCGATACCTACAGTCAACATCAGGAATGGGATCGGCAGGGGCACCTGATACCCGAATCTCAGGACAAAAGGCACGATCAGTGCATTGGCCAGGATCGGCGGAACCGGCGCCAGGAATCGGCTCTGGCTGCGCAGCCGGTATGTAAATACCGCGCCGGTCAGGGTAGCAAGGCTTCCGAAAATGATGTCCGGCACGATGCATCCGCCCAGGGATACTGTTGCGATAGAAACACCGTAATATTCAGCAATGTGCGATTCCAAAGCCGGAAGAGTAAAAGCCGCAGGTTGGGGAAAAGAAGTACATTGACTGAAATGCTGCTTATGAGTATAATAAAGAAAAAGTATTGTTGTAAAGCAGAATGTACAGGAAAAAATAGGAGGGATTGGCATGCCGGTATTAAGTATGTTCTATGGAATTATTGTTCGTATGTATAAGGAAAATACAGGCAAACATAATATGCCTCATATTCATGCTGAATATTCAGGAGATGAAATTGTCATTACATTGGATGGTGTGGTTGTAGAAGGTAAGATTCCAAAGAGTAAATTAAAACTTTTAGAGGCATGGATAGAGATACACAGAGAGGAACTGGAAGCGAACTGGAAATTGTTGTCCGGCGGTGAACAGTTCTTCCGTATAGAACCATTGAAGTAAGGAGGAGACAGGATATGCTTCAGCCGAAAATTACAGAAGTGAAACCGGTAAAACCATTCAGCCTGCTTCTGACCTATGAAACAGGGGAGATAAAACTATTTGATGTGCGTCCATATATTATGGGAAGCTGGTTCGGGGAATTGGGAAATGAATCTTATTTCCGGACGGTTCGTCTGCTTCCGGGAGGTATAGGCATTGAGTGGAGGAACGGACAGGATATTGCACCGCATGAATTGTATGAGAACGGCATATTACAAGACTGTCATGGAAATATCTCCAAAGAAGCGAAAATATAATACAATTCAGTTGGACGGTGAGCCAAATATAGCCAAGGAGGTCCGTGTGCGTACTGACTGCAATTGGCTTGAGTAAATAGCCTTTCAGATAAAAAATCTCCAAGGACAGGAGAATTTTAGAGGTTGGATATTTAAGAAATAAAAAGAACGGGGCAGGTGTTGAGAAAACCTGTCCCGTTTTGTATTGCCTTTCTTATATTGGTTTAAAGATCAGATTCTTATATCGGTACAGAGCCGCATACAGGATCATTCCGAGTACCCCGCAGGAAATGACTTCACCGATACCTACAGTCAACATCAGGAATGGGATCGGCAGGGGCACCTGATACCCGAATCTCAGGACAAAAGGCACGATCAGTGCATTGGCCAGGATCGGCGGAACCGGCGCCAGGAATCGGCTCTGGCTGCGCAGCCGGTATGTAAATACCGCGCCGGTCAGGGTAGCAAGGCTTCCGAAAATGATGTCCGGCACGATGCATCCGCCCAGGATGTTGCTGAGCAGGCATCCCACGAACAGGCCCGGAACAGCCGCCGGGGTGAATACCGGAAGGATGGTCAGCGCCTCCGAGAGACGTACCTGTACTTCTCCATAGGAAAATGGCGCGAACAGAAGGGTCAGCACCACGTAGATGGCGGCGATCATGGACGCCTGTGCAACAAACTGCACATTGAGGGTTTTGGTTTCTTTCATTGTTTTGTTCTCCTTTAGTTTTGTTTTACGAGTGGAAGGTCTCGAACACTCGTGCTTATACGGCCGGGATATCCTGCGGGATGACCCGGCTGCCTTCCTGCAGCGCTGCAAAGACAGCGCTTATCAGGATTTGCAACTATGTGAGTGTAACACAGAAGGGAGAAAAAAGCAACTGCTGCATCAATTTTACAGACAATTATTTGAGCCAATTATAACGCGGTTTCATCCGACTCGGTTTTAACCGAGTTATTGATGCCCGCACCATGACCGGGCGCTCACAGTAACGGCATCCGGCTCATTGAAAAGACACCTGAAGGCGAGGAACCGGATGACGCACAAAAAAGAAGCCGCCCTCCGGCAGCTCCTTTTTTTCACGCGCTCAATTTTACGAAAATATCTTTTTCAATCTCTCTAAAATCCTGAAATTCCTGACGGAATACTGCTCAGCCGCTGACTGATCGCAGTACATGTAGCGCTCTTCACGCATCCATTCCGGAATCTCTGTACGTGTTGCTGTTTCCATTGCCGCACTAAATGTGATCATAAAAAACGCCTCCTTTTGATAGAATTTTTGTTTCTTTTCTGTTCGTCTTGTTACCTGTATCATAGCATAATCACAAAATTTTCCAATGGATTTTAAATCTAAAAAAAGAATAAAAATATGTGCTCCCAGCACAAAAAATGTTATAATCAGGTAAAATGAAAATATATGATCTATGGCAGCTCCCTGGCTGCCGGATGGAAGCAGAATTATAATCCCAGGAAAGGAGCGGATAAAATGGGTTTTACAATACAGGATATGATGCTCATCTCCCAGGAACAATACAGGATGCAGTTTATAGCCGGAAAACAGGGCTGGTCTAATTCCATCAGCTGGGTCCATATGGTAGAAGATACAGTGATCATTCAGTATTTTTGGGGAAAAGAGCTGGCGGTCACTACCGGTCTTGGATTTGATACCACGGAGAAGCTGCAGAAGCTGATCGAAGACCTGATCCAGAAGCACGCGGCCGGGCTGATCATCAATACGGGCAACTATATTTTCGAAATACCACAGCACCTGATCGATTACTGCGATGAAAATGACTTCCCGCTCCTGACCATTCCCTGGGAGATCCACCTGACGGATGTGCTCAAGGATTTCAGCATCCGGATCTTTATGCAGGGAACCGCGGATAAGGAGATCTCCGGTGCCCTGATCCAGGCCATTGAGCAGCCGGCGAATCAGGAGGAATACAGACAAAAGCTGCTGCCCTATTTTGATGAGGACGGGACGTTTCAGGTGGTGCTGATCACCACGGATCATCTGGACGAAATGGATACCGTGGAGCGGCAGAAATTATCCTACCGGGTGCAGGTTTATCTGGAGCAGATTACCCACAACGGGAATTTTATGTATTACGATTCCAACTTTATGCTGGTGGTCAACGACATCACAGGGGAGGTGCTGGATGAGATTGTCACAGGCATGGTGCGCCGGGCAAAACGCCGGATGCCGGAGATCCCGCTTTACGTCGGTGTCGGAAGCTGTATGAACGATATTTCCAACCTGCATACAGGGTATGCCCGGGCAAAGGCTGCGGTGCAGATGGCAAAGAAACGGAAGCAGGATCTGTTCTATTTTGACAGGATGGGGCTGTACCGCCTGCTCTATATGGTGGACGACAGCCGCCTTCTGAAAGAGATGGCGGAGGAGCCGTTGAAGCCGCTGCTGGAATATGACAGGGAGCACCATGCGAATTATGTAGAAACACTGGAATTGTACTTGAAGCACAACGGCAGCATCCAGGCCGTCTCCGAGGAAATGTTTACCCACAGGAATACGGTGATCTACCGGATGAACAAGATCAAGGAGCTGCTGGGAACGAACCTGGAGCAGACAGAAGAGCGGATACCATATCAGATCGCGTATTATATCAGGGCGATGTGAGAAGGCGGAGGGAGTAAAAACATGTATAATATTGACAAAATGGCAAAAAAGCCTCTCGGGGCCAGGATCGAGGATGAGCTGATGCGCTACATCCTCCAGGAGCCTGTGGAACCCGGGCAGAAGATTCCAAATGAATTTGAACTGGCGGAAAAGTTCGGCGTCGGGCGGAGTACCATCCGGGAAGCCGTGAAGGGACTGGTCTCCCGGGGCATCCTGGAGGTCCGCAGGGGATCGGGAACCTATGTGATCAATACCAGCTCCGTGGATGAGGATCCGCTGGGCTTTGGAAAAATTGAGGACAAATATAAGCTGGCCCTGGACCTTTTCGAAGTACGCCTGATGATCGAGCCAGAGATTGCCGCCCTGGCCTGCAGAAATGCCGCGGAAGAAGACCTGAAAAAGCTGAAGCGTTTATGCGATGAGACGGAGCGTCTGTATGTGGGCGGCAGCAACCACATTAATAAGGATATCGAGTTTCATACCTGCATTGCGCACTGCAGCAAGAATCAGGTCGTAGAGACCCTGGTTCCGGTCATCAATACGGCGGTATTCACCTTTGCGAATCTGACCCACCGTCTGCTGAAGGACGAGACACTGGAAACCCACCGGGCCATCACCAACGCGATTTTGAAGCGGGATTCCGTAGGAGCCAGATGCGCCATGATGATGCACCTGACTTATAATCGTCAGACGATTCTGAAGATCATGGAAGAACGTGACCGGGAATCAGGAACTGTGCAAAAATAATCCCAGCTGTACCGGTTATTTTTCTGCAGCCTCAAAATACGGAAATGCCGTATATAAAAGTTTGAAATCGGACAGTATATCTGCATGGCCGGCATCCGCGTGAAATGGAAAAACGTCAGATGAATCCAGGGGGCATCCAAACGTCTCATGAAATCAAATGGATAAAATGCACAAAAAAGATGGAATCTGAGATACAGAAACCATTCTTTTTTTGTGTAATTGATAGAAATGAAAAGAAAAACATCAGATGTATTGAAAGCGAAAACGTGAAATGATATGATGTTTCCACGATAACATAAGACGTCAGATGTTATGTGAAATGTAAAAGCAATGATTGAGAGGCAGATTCATCTGCAGGCTATGGGCGTTTTGCCCGGTATCAAATTAGGAAAAGAATATAAGAGAATTGAGGAGGTACACATTATGGCTGGTGAGGCAATGGAATTGAATCCGACCAGATTGGTTCTGGCCGCAATGATAGGGCTGGCAGTATTACTTTTATTGATTATTAAGTTTAAGGTACAGGCAATGGTTTCCATCCTGGTGGGAGCGATCGTGATCGGTCTTGGGGCGGGCATGCCCTTTGAAAATATTGTAACAGCCGTGAACGACGGTATTGGTAATACGTTAAAAGGAATCGCATTACTGGTAGGGCTGGGCTCCATGTTCGGCGCCATCCTGGAAGCATCGGGAGGCGCGCAGACGCTGGCCGTCAGCATGGTAAAATGGTTCGGCGACAAGAAGGCGGCCTGGGCGCTTGGCATCACAGGTCTGGTCATTGCAATGCCGGTATTCTTTGACGCAGGACTGATCATCCTGATCCCGCTTGCATTTTCACTTGCAAAAAGGACAAACCGGTCTTCTCTGTTTTACGCGATCCCGCTTCTGGCCGGACTCGCGGTGGGGCATGCGTTCATCCCGCCCACACCGGGGCCGGTTCTGGTAGCGACCATGCTGGACGTAGAACTGGGCTGGGTGATCCTGGTAGGGATCTTCTGCGGGATCTGCTCCATGATCGTTGCAGGTCCGGTATGGGGATCCATCTGTGGAAATAATATATGGTTCCGGTTCCGGAGCATGTGGCAAAGCAGGAAGATTTTGATGAATCCAAGCTTCCGAATTTCTGGACCATTGTAGGCATCATCTTGATTCCGCTGGTATTGATCATTCTGGATTCCATGGCAGGGGTGATCCCGGCACTTGCCGGACTGGCGCCGATCTTCGGATTTTTGGGAGAGCCGTTTGTGGCGCTGCTCATCGCGACCATCGCAGCCATGCTGATCCTGGGGCTGAAACATGGCTATAATATGGACCAGCTGGAAAAGATCATGACAAAATCACTGGAACCCACCGGACTGATCCTTCTGGTAACCGCATGCGGCGGTGTGCTCCGCTACATGCTCCAGTATTCCGGCCTGGGCGACCTGATCGGAAATGCGGTATCCTCCGCAAACCTTCCGATCGTAGTGGTTGCATTTATCGTAGCCGCCCTGGTTCGGATCTGTGTTGGCTCCGCAACCGTCGCAATGACGATGGCAGCAGGCATTATTGCCGCTATGCCGGGGATCGCGGAGCTGTCCCCGCTGTATCTGGCCTGCACGACGGCGGCGGTGGCAGGCGGTGCGACCGTATGCTCACACTTTAACGACTCCGGCTTCTGGCTGGTGAAGTCTTTGGTCGGGATGGATGAAAAAACCACATTAAAGACCTGGACGATCATGGAAACACTGGTAGGTGGAACCGGATTTGTTGTGGCGCTGATCATATCATTTTTTGCGTAAGCTAAATCGAAATCCTATTTTGAAAATCAAACTTCCGGATGGAAAATTCGGAACTGCACTTGTGCAGGCAAAGGATGCCTGCCAAGTGCATGCAGTCAGGAAACTGCCCTGACAGTTTCTAAAAATGCAGTAAGCTTTGATTATTAAAATAATATAGAGGAGGAAAAAATCATGGAACTGAGAAGTCAGGAAATGCGTAAGAACGCACCGGAGCTGGATCCCCTGCGGATCGGGACCGGATGGAAGCCGGAGGATCTGTCGAAGCCCCAGGTGATGATCGAGAGCACCTTCGGGGACAGCCATCCGGGCAGCGGCCACCTGGATATCCTGGTGGAGGAAGTGCGCAAAGGAATTGAGGAAGCCGGAGGACATGGCGCGCGGTATTACTGCACAGACATCTGCGATGGGGAAAGCCAGGGAACCGACGGCATCAACTACAGTCTTGCCAGCCGGGAGATGATCGCCAACATGATCGAGATCCACGCCAACGCGACCCCCTTTGACGCAGGCGTTTATCTGGCGAGCTGCGACAAGGGGCTGCCCGGCAACCTGATGGGGCTGGCAAGGGTGGATGTGCCCGCTGTGGTGGTGCCCGGAGGCACGATGAATGCGGGGCCGGAAATGCTGACGTTGGAGCAGCTTGGGATGTACAGCGCAAAATACCAGCGGGGCGAGATTGACGAGGAAAAGCTGAACTGGGCGAAATGCAATGCCTGTCCAAGCTGCGGCGCCTGCTCCTTTATCGGCACGGCTTCCACCATGCAGATCATGGCCGAGGCTCTCGGACTGGCCCTTCCCGGAAGCGCGCTGATGCCCGCCACCAGCCCGGACCTGCTCACATTTGCCAGAGAAGCGGGCGCGCAGGCGGTAAAGCTTGCAACCATGCCGAATATGTGCCCCAGCGACATCGTGACCATGGACAGCTTTGAAAATGCGATCCTGGTGCATGCGGCGGTTTCCGGAAGTACGAACTGCCTGCTGCACATCCCGGCGATCGCGCATGAATTTGGCATTGAGATCACCGGAGACACCTTCGACCGGCTGCACCGGAATGCCCGTTACCTTCTGGATGTCCGTCCGGCAGGGCGGTGGCCGGCGGAATGCTTCTACTATGCGGGCGGCGTACCGGCGATCATGGAGGAGATCAAAAGCCATCTTCACCTGGACGTGATGACCGTGACCGGAAAGACACTGGGAGAAAACCTGGAGGAGTTAAAGAAAAATGGATTCTATGAGAGATGTGAAACGTGGCTCCAGGATTTCAACGCCCGCTACCATGTGTCCGTGAAAAAAGAGGACATCATCCGGCCTTATGGGGATGCCATCGGAACAGACGGAAGCATTGCCATTTTGAGAGGAAATCTGGCTCCCGAGGGCGCGGTCATCAAGCACACTGCATGTCCGAAGGAAATGTTCAAGGCCGTTCTCAGGGCAAGGCCATTTGACAGTGAGGAGGAATGCCTGGACGCAGTATTGAAGCACAAGGTCGAAAAAGGGGATGCCGTATTCATCCGTTACGAGGGTCCAAAAGGAAGCGGTATGCCGGAGATGTTCTACACCTCCGAAGCGATCAGCAGCGACAAGGAGCTGGGAAAAAGCATTGCGCTGATCACCGACGGAAGGTTTTCCGGGGCCTCCACAGGTCCGGTGATCGGACACTGCAGCCCGGAGGCCGTGGACGGCGGTCCCATCGCTCTTGTAGAGGAAGGGGATCTGATCGAGATTGATGTGGAAGAGCGGAAGCTGAACATCATCGGGATTGCGGGAGAGCGCAGGACCATGGAGGAAGTGGCGGCTGTGCTTGAGGAACGCCGCAAAAACTGGAAGCCCCGTGAGCCGAAGTACAAAAAAGGCGTGCTCCGTCTGTTCAGTGAACATGCGGCAAGTCCAATGAAAGGAGCCTATCTGGAGTATTAAGAATCAGCTGAGAAGGGGCTTATCCGGAGAGTTAAGAATCAGCTGAGAAGAAGTTTATCCGGAGGATGAAGAACCACCTGAGAGGCAGCAACGGTCAGAAAAAACATTACTGGTCACACCTTGATCAGGTGCGCCCAGTAACTCA
Organism: uncultured Clostridium sp.; assembly: GCA_964415625.1. Classification (GTDB taxonomy): domain Bacteria; phylum Bacillota; class Clostridia; order Lachnospirales; family Lachnospiraceae; genus Schaedlerella. Next base: position 1,512 of record CAYQBE010000089.1, on the reverse strand, counting down.
GGCCGTCATTTAAAATTGCCTACGGCAATGGACGGCCTGAATACCAGCTTTTATGTGCATCCTCCTGACCAATCAGCGTGGTGATTGGTCAGGATCTGACATGTAACGAAAAAACAGACTGTGCAGATTATTTTATCTGCAAGAGCCTGTTTTTTCTGGTATACCCAAGGGCATCCCATTATGGCCATGCGGCCGTTTCACAAGGTATGTTTATCAATATTTATAAAGGAGGGATTTCCATGGAACATAACAACCCATTATTATCAGAAAATCAGAACGAACACAGGTTTATTACGATCGGTGAGATCATGCTGCGCCTGACGCCGCCGAGCTACGAAAAGGTCCGGATGGCATCCGCTTTTGAGGCCAGCTATGGCGGCAGCGAGGCAAACATCGCCCTGGCGCTGGCAAACCTGGGGATCGACAGTACATTTTTTACGGTCGTGCCGAACAACAGTCTGGGAAAAAGCGCGATCCGGATGCTGCGGAGCAACGATGTACACTGCACGCCCGTAATTTTAAGCACTCCGGAGCAGACTCCCACGCACCGGCTGGGTACATACTACCTGGAAACCGGGTTTGGAATCCGCGCCAGCAAGGTGACCTATGACCGTAAGCACAGCGCGATCACGGAATATGACTTCGATTCCTATGATTTTGACGCGCTGCTGGAAGGCTTTACATGGCTGCATTTAAGCGGCGTCACTCCTGCCCTGGGAGAAAACTGCAAAAAAATGATCCTGCAGTGTCTGAAAGCAGCAAGAGAAAAAAATATGATCATCAGCTTTGACGGAAATTTCCGAAGTACGCTCTGGTCGTGGGAGGAAGCAAGGGATTTCTGTACGGAATGCCTGCCGTATGTTGACGTATTGTTTGGGATCGAGCCCTACCACCTGTGGCGGGATGAGTCGGATCACAGCAAAGGAGACTGGAAGGACGGCGTGCCGCTCCAGCCAGGCTATGAGCAGCAGGACGAGGTATTTCGGGCATTTATCCGGAGATTCCCCAACCTGAAATGTATCGCGCGGCATGTCCGCTATGCCCACAGCGGCAGTGAAAACAGCCTGAAAGCATACATGTGGTACGAAGGGCATACTTTCGAGAGCAAGCAGTTTACATTCAATATCCTGGACCGGGTAGGCGGCGGGGACGCGTTTGCCAGCGGCCTGATCTATGCCATGATGAACGATTACAGGCCGATGGATATGGTAAACTTTGCGGTCGCAAGCAGCGCACTGAAGCATACGATCCGGGGAGACGCCAACATTACAGACGATGCGGCCGCAATCCGCAATCTGATGAATATGAACTTTGATATCAAGCGATAGAAATGAGATGTTGCAGTTCGCTGGCCGGTCAGTGAACTGCAATAAGCTTCTAAGACCAAAACTGTTCTAATAGATCATCGTCCGAAGTTACAGGTCGCTGGTTAACCAGCGACCTGTAACTCAGGCCGTCATTTTGAATTGCCTGCGGCAATGGACGGGCTGAATACCAGTTTTTTGTGCATCC
>CAYQBE010000088.1:0-20047 GCA_964415625.1 uncultured Clostridium sp. | reverse complement strand
ATCAAGCCTCGCCGTGATCCTGTCCAGATCATGCTTAAACCAGTAAGCCACCAATACTGGCTGGCCGTTCGCCGCCTCAATGACATCCTCCAGGGCATCCAGCTTCCGGTCATGGATGCAACAGATATTGCCGTCATCCTGATAGATCGCCCCGTTTGCCATCTGTGACAGCTTCCCGGAAAGCACCGCCGCATTCGCAGCTGTGATCTCACCCTTCGGAAGGTTTATGACAAGCTGCTCAGCCATCTCCCGGTACAGGAACCCTTCCTTTTCATCCATAGCCACAAAATGCCTGGAATTTACCAAAGAAGGCATCTTCAGGTAATCCTTCGCTTCCATAGAGATCGTGATATCGGAGATCTTGTCGAAAATCTCTTCCTTCGCCCCCGGACGCAAGTCATAACTGTAAACAATCTGGCCATTTGTGGCTCCCGGCGTAAAATAATCCGCCCGGTACTGGCCGATCAGCCTCCCAAGCCTCTTTCCCATATCCAGACACTTGTATTCAGCGAAAAGATCCATCAATCCGTTGCTCGTCGGTGTACCGGTCAGGCCGACAACCCTCTTTATCCTCGGACGCACCTTCATGAATGCCTTGAACCTCTTCGACTGCCAGTTCTTAAAGGATGAAAGTTCATCCAGAACCACCATGTCATATTCAAAGTAAGTCCCGCTCTTGTCAATAAGCCATTGCAGGTTTTCCCTGTTGATCACATAGATATCCGCATCCGCGTTCAGAGCCGCTGCCCTCTCCGCTGCCGTGCCAATCGCCACACTGATCCTCAGGTTATGCAGGTGCTCCCAGTGTTCCACTTCCTGCTTCCAGACACTTCCAACCCTCAAAGGGCAGACCACCAGCACCTTCATCACTTCAAAATCGTCATACATCAGGTCATTGATCGCCGTAAGTGTAGTCACCGTCTTTCCCAGGCCGCACGAAAGCAATAATGCCGCTATTGGATTCTTTTTTATAAAATCCACGCTGTATACCTGATATTCATGAAGATCCTCTCTTCTTAAAAATTCCATCACAAACTCCTTTCTATCTCGTCAAGCAGAGCCGGTATCTGATCCACATCGTCAAGGATGTGCGCCTTAAAGCCCAGCTTCTCCAAAAGCCTGTGCCTTGACACCTGCAGATGTCTCGGCTTCTCGCCCGGAGCCTTGACTTCCACCATCCCGAAATGCTTTCCCGGCAGAAAGACAAGCCTGTCCGGCACCCCGTCAAATCCCGGTGACACCCACTTCGGACATATCCCGCCACGCTTTTTAACCTCGCTGACCAGCTTCCGCTCTATCTGTTTTTCTCTCATTGCAAACCTCCGAAATGCCTCTCGTGTAAGTCGGTGAACCTCAAAACATAACTTTTATATAGGGACATTTTTTATCGTCCTATGGGACTTTTATGATATGAGTTACACCGACCTGCACTTTGGCTTAAAATCAAGGTTTTTAGGACTTCCACAAAAATTCAAAAAGTTACGGAATGACCTTCACCCTCTTACATCAAACTGAAAAAGTTTACGAAATGGCCTTCACCGGCCATCACAGGAAATCCTGTCCGTCCTTCAGCGCCAGACCATAGACCATCGAACCGTCCTTCGTGCGCTTCCTGCTGAATCCGGCGTTTTCCAGAGCCGCATAAAAGTCAGATGTGCTCCGGGCGAACTCCGCATTGCCCGCGCAGTAGGAGCGGTACGCCTGGTACAGCTTCCCGGACTTCTCATTCAGGTCATTCCTGATATCACAGCAGTCATCGATAAACTGGCCCATCCAGTTATTGTCCTCACGGTATTTATTGATGGCATCCTGGACAGCCTTTGGAAGCGGTGTCCTGAAATCAGCCGCAATGGCTTTCCCCGCGCCTTCGATGATCCACTTCATCACATAGCCGCCGGCATGCTCATACAGATAATCCGCATAGTTCTTGATATCCGCATCGCCCTCGATCCTGGCATTGAAAGGAATTACGACCAGCCTCCGCCAGATACCGTCATCATTGGCCCCTACCTTCGGCAGATGGTTGGTATAGAGAACCAAAGTATGTGACGGCACAAAATGGAACGGGGCCTTGTATTTCTTCTCCGCCTGGATCTCATCCGTGGAGCACAGCTGCTTTACCACAGACGTGTTCAGCCTCATCCCTTCCTGCATCTCTGAGGAAATGATGAGTCTGCGCCCCTTCAGTTCCGCCAGTTCCGGCATGATGTTCCTCTTGCACTTCATTGTCAGCGATTCCGCCGACAATTTCCCTGCGTAAGTCCCCATTACCCTGAATACGGTATTCCAGAAGGTGGACTTCCCATTGGCCCCGCCGCCATATGCGATGATCATGTGTTCCTGATAGACCTTGCCGACCGCCGCCATCCCGACCACCATCTGGACATAATCGATCAGTTCCTTATCCCCGCAGAAGAACAGTTCCAGGCAGGCATCCCACAGATCCCTGCCCTTATCGTCCGGGGAGCACGATGTAATCTTCGTGATCAGGTCTTTCGGATCATGCGGTTGCACGCCGGTCAAACCCTTCTTCAGGTCAAATGTCGCATACGGCGTATTCAGGAGGTTTTCATCCTTATCCAGATCCGCCACGTTCACGCCCACCATCGGCTTCGCGGTATTTGCCGTTGCAGTAATGTACTTGTAATCACGCCTCTTCAGCACGAACTTCCTATAGTTATTGGCGCCAATCAGCATGAACAGGAGCGGCTTCGTGTCCTGCGTGATGACCTTCGCAATCTCTTTTTCCCCTGCCATCACAATCTCCTTCGGGATTCCCGCCTGGACCAGGGCATTCTCCACGGAAGCCACCTCATCTTTTGCATCCTTGATCTGAAGGTCAAGGAACTCTTCCACAGCTCCGACCGCCAGCTGCTCATCCTCTATCCAGCACTGCCCGTCATAGCGGATATACCCCGTGGCCGGACTGTACTTCAGTTCTTCGCCATACTCCCGGACAAGCACCTTCGCCTCATCCATGTCAGTGTAATCCTCCGGCTTCAGATGTCCGCCAAACTCTTCGTTATATTTATCCGGCTGAACATAATCCGGCTGCTTCACGACCACCTTGCTGTAAAACTTCTGCGCACTATGCCAGATGGTGGACAGTTCCCTGTCCGGCAGGGGCGGATCACATTTCCCGGCGTGTTCCAGGAACGCTTCCTTTGCCTTATCCGTGTCGCCGTACTTCTTCAGCACCCTGACCGCGAACCGGCTCATGGTATTGTTCCTGCTGCCCTGCAGGATCGGACCGGAACTGCTGCCGGAACTCCCGCCGCCTGTTCCTTCCTCTTCATATACCGGCTCGACTTCCTCATCCACTGTCAGCCATCCTTCATGCCAGATGCATTCCCCCACATCCGCACCATAGATGAACCTCGCCGCATCCAGGGCATTGCCATCGAAAAAATCCCACCTCTTATGGATCCCGGCCTTCAGCGCCTTGTACTCATCCGCATCCGTGATCACTCCCATTTCAAAGTACACATGCATCCTCGGTCTCGGACCCACGCCATGCTTATCCTTCATGTGATGGCGGCTGAACGCTATTGCATAGGAAAAATCCCCCATTATCTCATCCAGCTTCTCCGGCGTGATCCAGTCCTCCGGATCCTCAGAATGGTCATTGTCGATATCCATGACCACCACGTTTGTCCGGATGAAATTTTTGACGCTGCGGTAATTCTTCCGGTACTCACCGCAGACATGGTCCATCTTGACGGCTTCCCACAGTTCTTCCGGCGTCGATACTTCCATCCTGTTGGGATACAGGCAGTTCTTCTCGGCACCAGCCACGTCAGCCGTCTGTAGCACTAAACGCATATCCCTTCCTCCTTCTTGAAAACAGTGAGGCACTATGCCTCCTACTGCTCAAAGGAGATTTTCCCGCCGTTTTTCTGACTTTTTACGAAAGGAATTTTCGCTTCCTTTTATATGCGCACAGCGCCTCCAAAACTTTTTCCGGAACAGTTCAGAAAAACAGCCCCCTTTTCTCCTTTGAACAGTGAAGGAAGAGGAGGCTCGAAAAAAAAGCAGAAAAACAACTCAGAAAATCACAGCCCAAATCTCCTTTGCACATTAGGAAGGCAGTTAAGCAATCCGGAAAGAAAGGTGCTGCAGATGCAGAAAGAATCCACTGGAAGAACCGCTTGCCTCTCAGCTGAGGATGAAGACCTTATCGATACCCTCATCGCCATCAGCGTAGTGGCCAAGCGGCTCGCAGGCAAACTAAAGAAAGAAATGGAAGGAGAAAGCCAAGATGAGCAAAATGAGTGAACTGTCCATGCTGTTTGATGACCTGATCGACTGTGGCAGGAAACTGACAGAAACAGCCCAGAGACTCAAAGACTTCTACTCATCCCCGGATGAGAAGCCGGCAGAAAAGCCCACGCCGAAGCCTAAGAAGACCCCTGAGCCTGCAAAGGAAGAGGAACCGGAAAAGACCTACTCAAAGGAAGAGGTACGCGCCATCCTCTCCGCAAAAGCCAATGAGGAAGACGGCAGATTCAAAGCAGAAGTCAAAGCCATCGTAAAGAAGTACGGCAACGGAGGCAGCCTTACGAATGTCGATGCGAAAGACTATGCCATCCTTGTGGAAGAGATCGGAAAGATAGGAAATGCCGGTTAAGCACGCATTCCTCTCCGCCTCCGCAAGCCACAGATGGCTCGAATGTCCGCCCAGCGCAAAACTGTGTGCGGAACAGGGCGACAGGGCAAGCCCTTACGCCAAGCAGGGAACCGACGCCCACGCCTTATGCGAGTACAAGGTGCTGGCGGCGCTCGGCAAGCCTTCAGAAGACCCCACGGAAGGCCTGAATTTCTTCGATACGGAAATGGCTAACTGCACTGACGAATACTGCACCTATGTAATGGAACAGCTACAGGAAGCCAGAGCCTATTGCAGGGATCCGGATGTACTCGTGGAACAGCGCCTGGATTTTTCAAAATGGGTGCCAAACGGTTTCGGCACCGGCGACTGCCTCATCGTTGCTGACAAGGTGCTCCACATCATCGATTTCAAATACGGGCTCGGTATCCTCGTGGAAGCTGAGAACAACCCCCAGATGATGTGCTATGCCCTCGGCGCATTGGAGATCTACGACGGAATCTATGATATCGATACCGTCCGGATGACAATCTTCCAGCCACGCAGGGAAAATATCAGCACATATGAGATGGACAAGAAAGACCTGCTCCATTGGGCAAACACCATCCTGAAACCCACCGCAGAACTCGCCTATGTCGGCGAAGGCGATTTCAAAGCCGGAGACCACTGCCAGTTCTGCAAGGTAAAAGCGACATGCCGCAAACGCGCAGAACACAACCTTGAAATGGCCAGATATGACTTTGAGATGCCCACCATCCTGGATAAGTCAGAGATAGCTGCCATCCTCCCCCGGATCGATGATCTGGTGGCATGGGCAGGCGACATCAAAGAATATGCCCTCCAGCAGGCGATGTCCGGAACAGAATATCCCGGATACAAAGTCGTGGAAGGCAGATCAGTCAGGAAATATACCGATGAAGAAGCTGTCGCTACAGCCGTAACCGATGCCGGATACGACCCATATGAAAAAAAGGTTCTCGGCATCACGGCAATGACTTCCCTTCTTGGGAAGAAGAGATTTGAAGAACTTCTGTCCGGATTCATCACAAAGCCGCCGGGCAGGCCAACACTTGTGCCGGATTCAGACAAAAGGCCAGCACTCAACACGGCAAAAGACGATTTCAAAGACGAATAGGAGGAAAATATTATGCCGAAATTCATGAACATCACCAAGGTTATCACAGGAGTCAACACCAGATGGTCCTACGCCAACGTATGGGATCCCAAGTCAATCAACGGCGGGACGCCTAAGTACAGCGTATCCCTCATCATCCCGAAGTCCGATACCGCGACCATAGAGAAGATCAAGGCCGCCATTCAGGCCGCCTATGAGGAAGGCCAGAGCAAGCTGAAGGGCAGCGGCAAGTCCGTTCCCGCACTCTCCGCCATCAAGACCCCTCTCCGCGACGGCGATGTGGAAAGACCGGACGATGAGGCTTACAAGAACAGTTATTTCATCAACGCCAACAGCGCATCCGCCCCGGGTATCGTTGACGCAGACAGAAACCCTATCCTGGAGCGCTCCGAAGTCTACTCCGGCGTGTACGGCAGGGCATCCATCAACCTGTACGCCTTCAATTCCAACGGCAACCGCGGGATCGCATGCGGCCTGAACAACCTTCAGAAGATCCGCGACGGCGAACCCCTCGGAGGCAAGTCCAGGGCTGAGGATGACTTCGCGGCCGCAGACGATGAGGATGATTTCCTCGACTGATACAAAGCACAGCACTGACACATACGGCGGCAGGGACTGTCTCTGCCGCCACTCTTCTGAAAGGAATGGTGAAAATCTATGACAAGCGAAATAATAATCAATTTTATGGACTCTGCGATCAAGGGATCGCTCTTCGGCATCTGCATCGTACTCTGGGGATTCGGCATCGTGGCAATCTGGAAGTGGTTCATCGGACTCTGCAAGAAGATCCTGCACTGGCTCTTCCCGAAATGCAGATGGTTCCAGCCAAAGACAGATAACGCAACAGAATCAGAGTAAAGACAGGGACGGCAGGGAATCATCATCTCTGCCGTCTTTTGAGACAGGAGGCCTTATGAATAATCTGGAAATTGATATCGAAACATACAGCAGCATCGACCTTATGAAATGCGGTGTTTATAAATACTCGGAAGCGGACGATTTTGAGATCCTTCTGTTCGGATACTCCGTTGACGGCAGCGAAGTCCAGGTGATAGACCTGGCCTGCGGTGATGAGATCCCGGAAGACATTCTCGCCGCCCTCGCAGATGACTCCGTGACCAAGTGGGCTTTCAACGCTTCTTTTGAGCGCGTCTGCCTCTCCAACTGGCTGAAACGCCACCATCCGAAACACTTTTACGGATACAGCATCCCGGAAGACCCCGCTTCAAAATACCTGGATCCTTCTTCATGGAAATGCACCATGATCTGGTCAGCCTATATGGGACTTCCCCTCTCGCTGGAAGGCGTGGGCGCTATCCTGAAGTTGCAGGATCAGAAGCTGAAGGAAGGCAAAGACCTGATCCGCTTCTTCAGCAAGCCCTGTGCGCCCACCAAGTCAAACGGCGGACGCACACGGAACCTCCCCCAGCATGACGGCGAAAAGTGGCTGCAGTTCAAATATTACAACAAGCGTGATGTGGAAGTGGAAATGGGGATACAAAAATGCCTCAGCAAATACCCTGTCCCGGATTTTGTCTGGGATGAATACCATCTCGACCAGGAGATCAATGACCGGGGCATCGCCCTGGATATGGCCGTAGTAAGGAACGCCATCTCTTTTGACGACCGTTCCCGCGATGAACTTACCTCCGCCATGCAGGAGATCACCGGCCTCGAAAACCCGAACAGCGTACAGCAGATGAAGCAATGGCTCTCTGACAATGGCGTGGAGACAGAATCCCTGGATAAGAAGGCTGTGAAGGAACTGATCAATACCTCCGACAGCCAGGATGTCCTGGATGCGCTCATGCTCCGCCAGCAGCTCGCGAAATCTTCCGTGAAGAAATATCAGGCCATGCAGAACGCCGTCTGCATGGACGGCAGGGCTCACGGCATGTTCCAGTTCTATGGAGCCAACCGCTCCGGCAGATGGGCCGGCCGCCTGATACAGCTGCAGAACCTCCCGCAGAACCACCTTCCCGACCTGGAGCAGGCCAGACAGTATGTGACTTGCGGGGATTATGAGATGCTGGATCTTCTCTATGATTCCGTGCCTGCAGTTCTGTCTGAACTAATCCGGACAGCCTTCGTACCCCGTCCAGGATATAAGTTTATCGTCAGCGATTTCTCCGCCATCGAAGCCAGAGTCCTGGCGCACCTCACAGGCGAATCCTGGCGCTCCAAAGTATTCGCGGAGGGAAAGGACATCTATTGCGCCAGTGCAAGCCAGATGTTCGGTGTTCCCGTGGAGAAGCACGGTGTCAACAGCCATCTCCGCCAGAAGGGAAAAATAGCGGAATTAGCCCTCGGCTATGGCGGCTCCATCGGCGCACTCACATCAATGGGCGCACTTGAAATGGGGCTTTCAGAGGAAGACCTGCAGCCCCTTGTAGACGCTTGGCGTTCCTCCAATCCGCATATCACACAGTTCTGGTGGGACGTAGACCGCGCCGTCAAGATAGCCATAAAAGAACACCTGCAGACAGAAGTAAACGGAATCCGCTTTTATTACAAGAGCGGTATGCTCTTCATACGTCTTCCTTCCGGGCGCAATTTGGCTTACGTGAAGCCCCGCATTGGCGAGAACCGGTTCGGCGGGGAATCTGTCACCTATGAAGGCGTAGGCTCCACAAAGAAATGGGAACGCATCGAATCCTACGGTCCTAAGTTCGTGGAGAATATTGTCCAGGCCATCAGCCGCGATATCCTCTGCCATGCCTTGAAGACCCTCAGGCACTGCTTCATCGTCGGACACGTCCACGATGAACTGATTATAGAATGCAGCCCCCATGTTGACCTGAATGCCGTCTGCGAACAAATGGGCAGATCCCCTGACTGGATGCCGGACATCCTGCTGCGGGCGGATGGATATGAGACCATGTTTTACAAAAAGGATTGATATAACGATACCGCCGGGACAGCATTATCCACTGTCCGGCGGTATCGTTTTGCTTACATATAATCCACTGTGCCTTTGAACTCATCGAAGATAGGTCTCAGCCTCTTCAGCCACCCATACAACGTCTTGTCAGATTTCTTCATCCCTGCTGCCGCTTCTTTCATCTTGACTTCTTCACCAAGGATCTCAATCAACTCTGTATAATGTGCATACTTCGGATACTTGGCTCTGACATACTCGATGAAATCATGCAGCATCCTCAAATAATCATCTGCTATAGAATACCTGCCGCCCTCCGGTTCATACGGATCCACATTTCCGTCCTTATCTCTCAGTTCAAGTGATGAGAATGACACCATCCCTTTCACCGGGCGGAACTGCCTGTTAAACGGACACATCGTACAATCCACAGCAACGGTCTTCTTCTCGCCTTCCTTGCCGCTGAAATTCGGATTCTTAACCCTGAGCGGACAACGTTTCGACTTGCCGTTCTCACCGCAGATGATACACCTCTGATCCTGCTTCCAGGCATCTTCCTGTCTCCACTGCTCCCTCTTGTAATCCTGGTACATGTTGCGATCGGTCACCTCGAACTTGAATGCAGGTACCGTTTTCCCCTCCACGATCATACTGGAAAGTTCAACATTCAGACCTTCATACTTTGATGACCTCTTGAAGTCCGCGATGCCTTCTTCGTTTGTCTCGACATAGATGAACAGCTTGCCATCATCCTCAACAATAGCCTCAGATTTACTCTTATACATAATTTTTCTCCTTTTCACAGCGATTGCTGGATCTCGGAGAATGCACATATCTGAGGCATCCCTTATTACCGTTGCAAGACAAAAGCGCACGACAACAAAGAGGCAAGCACAAAAGTTTCAGAAATAGCGTGTCAGCCATTCTCATCAACCTGATATGTGCGTCCTCCTGCTTTCGCGCGCTTTCGATCTAAGCAATCAGATTTTCATTTTTCAAAGTTCAATTAATGATGTTGTTGCCCTACACAGTAGGCGATCGTATTGTCTCCATAGATTTGCTCCTATTTCCTAAAGTGATTAGTTAGCTTTATAAAATCTATCTTTTTATTTTGGGATAGAATCTTTCCAAATCAACATTTGACCTTTTCACTATCTGTTGTTATAATAAAAATTAGATTGTTATCCACATAGATACATTCCTGTCCCTTATCCAATAACTATTGCTATTATCATACTTTTGGATTTGGGATTTCGGATTTGAACGGACAACTTCGGACACTTTCGGATTTTTGACAAAGATTGGCAGAGGATGAAAACGCATGGACTTCATAAGATTGTTTGAAATTCTATATAACAATCGCCCCGATACACTGAATGAGTACAGTTTTTTTATGATGCTCATCGATGAATTCACCAAAAAAGCAGGCTCAAAGAACCCCTTCGGCGGTATCCAGTCCGATACTGTTGAGCGATATCTAAGGCGTCAGCGATCTTTTAATAAGAAGCGCCTTCGTGATACACGTAAAATGCGAAACATAGACGGATTCGCCTCCTTCATTGGGAAATATTTCGATGACACGCAAAAATTTAATATAGAAACGGAGATTCAGCAATATAAATCGGATTTTAATGAAGATGGAGATAAGATAAACTACCCTGTAGCAAATCTGTTCCTGGAATTGCTCGACGAATTGATTGGAGAGCCTGCCAATCCGTCATCCACACCAGCATCTGCTCCAGTACCTATCGGAACTACAGATTTTTCCAGTGCATATTATTACGACCCTGCCGACCAGAAAATCCATATTGGTGGCCATATTATCAACCTTCCTCCGGAACTATTGCCTCCAGATGACATAGACGATGAAGAAATTCCATATGTTAACGAACTCCTTCTCGCCTATGCAGATGCATCCGGCAGCAATCCTCTTACAAAAGATGAAGCCGCTAAACTTAAGGGAAAATATAAAGATAATTTTGTAGAACAACGCATTAACTATTACAGTGCCGTCCGGATTTGCAGAATAATTCGGGAGTCCTATGCTAATCCAGAAGAAGAAACAAAAGCTTGGAAAGGTCAAACATTTGATTATATCAGTGATACCTATCGTGACGATTATCCAAATGGATATAAGCGATTAACAACGGTTCTGAAGAAAGTTGTAGACAGCAAGACAGGGGCTGCCATAGACCATTGCGACCGGCTTATCCAGCCAAAAGAAAGGAAGGGCGTTTGCCATTTATTAGCAAATGACGGCGTAATACACTGGGTACAAGAAGATGAATAGCGTATTTAATTCAGAGTTTGAACTGTCCCTCCGGATTCTGCTCACCCTCTACACCTCATCCAGAGGGCTTAACGCTGACGAGATTGTACTGACCGACTTCATCACGATTTATTCTCATGAATTTGGTCTGAGTGCAGATAGCCTTCATGGCAATAATGAATTCAGTTTTTCTGAACTTGCAGCAAGACGAGAACAGTTTAATGTCGCACTAAAAGGACTTGTCCTAAATAGATATGTAAATGTCACTACCGATGATAACGGTTTCACATACGAGGCTTCTGAGCTTGGAGAATCCGTATGTGACTCCATGTCAACAGACTATGCTGACACATACATTGACAACTCATACAAAGCACAGGAATACCTGAGAAACAAATCTACGACAGAGTTATTTTCATACATAAACAGAATGGCTCTGATAAATTACCAGGAGGCTCGTTAAATGGAATTTTACATTGAAAAGCTGACCGCTACCGGTCCAAATAGAGAACCATCCTCAATAACATTCGAGCCTGGATTGAATATTATTTGTGGTGCCTCCGATACTGGCAAAACCGCAATCCTCAAATCTATAAAATTTATGTTTGGGGGAGAAAAGCCATTTGACAAAAAGAAAAAGGGCTTTGACTGCATTACTATGACCATCAAAACCCTGTCTGGGAATATTCAACTTTCGCGTACTATCGGAAAAAATACCATCGAGGTTGTCTCCAATGTTGATGGAATAGAATCCGGCACCTATGACGTTTCGTACAATGACAAAAAAGGAAACAAGTATCCCGTTATCCATAAACTTTGGCTCGCACTCATGGGCAGCGACGATGAACCTATGATTATTTCTAACCAGTTGAAGGAGCGCAAACACTTTACTATGACAAACATTCTTCGTTCTTTTTATTTGAACGAAGATGACATCACTGAGTCCGGATCTATTATACTTCCATTGCGTTCCCCGACAGCTGTCCCTTTATTTTTGTCGGCAATGCTCTATTTGATTACTGGGAATGATTACTCCAACCTTGAATCAGAAGAATCTGACACGGTATCTAATGCGAAAAAGAGCGGTATGGAACTATATGCCCATGACAGAATCCAGGAACTCACGGAGCGCAAAGATCAGCTTGAAGAAGATCTTTCCGTCTTTGATGGAATTGATGTCGAGCTGGAAATGGATAAGGAAATCGATTCATTGACCGATGTCGATAAACAACTTAATGAACAGAGAAGTCATCTGCTCTCTGTCATCCACAAGATAAACGAGCTGGAAAGTCAATCTGCAGAACTGGAACTGGTCTTATCGCGGCACAAAGCATTACAATCCCAATATGCCGCGGATATAAAAAGGCTCACCTTTATCGTTGACGGTGAGAATATTACCCATGCACATCCGCAAGGTACACGATGTCCTTTCTGCGATGGAGAGATAAAGCCAAAAGAGCGGATGTCCTATATTGATGCATCCAAAAATGAATTAAGCCGCATCATGACGCAAGCAAAAGGTCTTTCGGAAAATACAGATGAAATACACGAGCAGATAAAATCTATAGAAATACAACTCAAAGAGCTACATGCTGAAAAGGACTCTGTCAAGTCATTGATTGATACTACCCTATCACCTCAGGCGGCAAAGTTCAAAACTGGCATCGCCTCTTATAGACGCTATCTGCAGCTCCAGCAGGAATATGATGTGGTGTGCGAAATATCATCCACATTAAATACAAAACTGATGGAGCAGGTCGAACAAGTGACCGAAAAAGAAACCGATACATCTTTCAAGCCACGGAAGCACTTTCCAAAAGATTTCAATACTTTGATGAGCAAATATGCCAGAGCTATATTGGAAGGATGTAATTACCCCCGACTTAACACTGTAGAATTTAGCCTCAGTAAGTTCGATCTCATCATTAACGGAGAAGAGAAAGCCGAAGGTCACGGAAAAGGATATCGGGCTTTTATCAACACTGCGCTCGGTCTTACATTAAGACAATACTACCATGATAACGCCAAATACAACCCCGGATTATTCATAGTAGATACACCACAGCATGGGTTGAATCAAGGAAACGATGACGATAATCCAGAAAGCATGAAGCATGGACTCTTCACTTATCTCATTGAACATAAGAATATTGGTCAAACCATTATCGTAGAAAACATTGACCATCTTCCTGACATCGATTTTGAAGGTAAAGGAATCAACATTGTAGACTATACTCATGATAATTATGAAAGCAAATTCAGAAATAATCGTTACGGATTTTTAATCGGAGTGACAGACTAATTTTAATGGTAATTACCTTGGAGGCTCAAAATGAAACTCAGCTATAACAAGTTATGGAAAATGCTGATAGACAAAAATATGAAGCGTAGCGATCTACAGAAGGCTGCCGGTATTAGTTCTGCTTCTATTGCAAAACTTGGACGCGGAGATAACATTTCCACTGAAGTGCTGATTAAAATATGCACTGCGCTTAATTGCCGGGTGGAAGACATCCTTGAAACCATTGATGAATGAAGGAGGCTGCCATGTCCGAAATAATCACATTGGATAGAGACTCTCCTTCCATACAGCATCTCTGCTCTAAATGTAAGCGGATGAAAAAAATCATTTCAATGATTGGGCCTATCACTTACAGTCCCCATGATGGGAATGAATTTTGTTTTATAGTCCATGAAATAATTGAGCAGATGCTTTCAATAAAAGCCGGACAAAAAATTTACAATCGGCTTAAAGGATTATGCGAAGGTAATATAACCCCAGATTCTGTGACGAACCTGAGCGAAGAAGACATCCGATCTACCGGAACATCCAAAGCAAAGGCAATTTACATTAGGGGACTTGCGGAAGCAGTACAATCCGGAAATCTTGTACTTGAAGAACTAAGCTCTTTGCCAGACGAGGAAGTAAGAAAAAAACTTACCGCTTTACACGGAATTGGCGATTGGACAGCAAAAATGTATCTCATCTTTGTTTTAGATCGTCAAGACATACTTCCATACGAAGACGGAGCCTTTCTTCAAGCATACCGCTGGGCATATAAAACTGAGGATCTATCTGCCAGCTCAATAAAAAAGAAATGCAAAAAATGGAAACCATATTCCTCTATTGCAGCACGTTATCTGTATCGAGCTTTAGATGCCGGATTCACAAAAGAGGAATTTCACCTGTTCAAATGAAAGGAGAACCACTATGGGATTAAGAGAAGACGCCATTAAGGTCTTGGACTCTGCATACCAAAATGCGCTTAAATATCCAAACTCGACGTGCAAGCACAAAGATTTTATTGATTATGTTATTGGCAACACGCATTTAACCTATAAATATGTATTGTTCACGGAATTGCTGTCAAAAGCGACCGATGAATCTATAAATCCATTATGTCTCCAGAAAAAATCCACGCTTCCAGGAGCATATGATGCCAGAACGATATGCCACAAGGTTATCGTTCCTTTTGAAATGGAAATATTAAACAAGGCTCTCGGTGGTTCAAATGAACCATTTCTCAACAAGCCCGCCAGATTCCCAGAACTTAATAAGGATAATGCTGTCCGGCGAGGAAACGATCAGGAGATCCTTTACTCCCTCTGCGATAATCTCCCTACAATCAAAACATCCGTTGATGCTTATCAATGCCTCATTTATCTTCTCTGCAAATTGATTCGTATACGGGACGAACAACAACGGCTGACTGTATTCTCAATTGAAGATAGCGCAAATCTTCCATCAAAACTCATCCGCTATATTACGGAAGCTCTCAAAATGAGCTATGAGGGTGAAATCCTCACGCTCATGGTGGCTGGTGTATATCATCTACTGTACCGGCAAACCCCTGACACCATAGTAGAAGTACATCCCGTAAACCAAAGTGGAGCTTCAGGCAGGGAAGTTAGTGATCTCGACATTTACATAGGTGGAAATCTTATTTTATCTAACGAGTTGAAGGATAAAAACTATGCTGAGACCGACGTCCGCCATGCGGCTGACAAGGTAATATCTGCTGGCGGAAACAGAATGCTTTTTATTGAGGGACCGCGCGGTGAAAGTGACAGCCACTTCGAAAATATAATTGAAAATGAATATATGCACCGCAATTTCATGTTACGTATCCTCTCATACCAAATGTTTTTCTCAGCAATGGTTTCCTCTCTGCAAGAAATTGACTGTGAAGAGTTCGTCCGTTTTATCCTTAAGACAGCCCATGAGACCAAATTCAAGGAAGAGGTTATTGCCTATCTTGACAAGCTTGCCCAAGATATATTCGGGCTGAAAAGAGAATAACTTAAAAGCCGTCACTAATGGCGGCTTTTTTGATAATAGAAAACATATTGCTGAATAATACCCGCATATTCCCCATACTGTGGAAATGGATTATCTCCACCACACTCTTCTTGAATGGCTCTTGAAATCCATACATCAACCGGAACGCAGGATGTTCTTCCATATGCAAAAAGAGCAACACAATTTGCTACCTTTTTCCCAACGCCGTAGACGTTCTGCAATTCAGCCAACAAGTCGATCGTATTGTAAGTCGTTATTTCCTCAAGTTTCAACAATCCCGCTGTCACCATACGGATTGCATCTTTAACATATGGCACCCTATATCCTAACCCACATTTTCTCAGATCCTCATCTGTTGCTGAATACATTTCAAAAGGCGAAGGAAAAGCATAGACAGACTCATAATCAGTCTGTATTTCCTCTCCGTACAAGTGAGCAAGTGATTCAATACTCTTGACTATCGCCGGAATGTTTTTTCTCTGCGATACAATAAACGCAATCAGCATTTCCCACGGATCCTGTTTGAGTATCCTTAATCCTTTGCCAGCTTCAACTGATGCGCTAATAAATTCATTGTAGTCAACCACAAGTTTCCGAATAGCACTATAATTCCTATCGAGATCAAAATATTTTTTCCAGATATCGTTCCATTGTTGCAAATTACAAGAGACTGAAAACTCATTATTTCCAACCTCTTGCATATACAGAACATTTTTTCCGATTATAAATCTGAATAACTCGTTTTCAATCTCCCGCGCCCTAAAACACTGACCGCTGGAAATAATTTTGTTCAGATCAAAATCATCCTGTATTGAAACAATCATATTGCTGCCTCTTGAGGGACACAATCATTACTCTCTAAATATTCCACAACTGCACTTGCTACTGCTTCAGCCATCTTGCAAGGAACCGCATTTCCAATCTGTGTGTAAACCACTCCCTTGTTTCCACAAAATATATAATCATCTGGAAAGGACTGGATCCTCGCAGCTTCTTTTATGGTAATACGTCTTAGCCGCTCAGGAGCCTCTTTAAACTCTGGAATAATGCTTCCATCCACCAGCCCTTTATGATAATTAACAACCCAGTCACTGTCAGCTTCACCATAAAGATATTCTTCATCAATAAACGGTGTTTTATTACCGCCCATTGAAGCCGGAAGAGTGTTTGCGTAATCATCTACATTAATCGGCCTTCCTTGACCATTAAAATACATTCCAGCATAAGGTGATTTCCTCATTACAGGATGCGTGGCAAATGTAATCTTAGCAGTACAGGTATCTGGATTCTGATCCGATCCAGCCTTTCCTAAGGACCGTAAGAGAACTCTAATTATTGGGGCTTTATTCTTACGCTGTTCTAATAATTCGTTCATATGATATTCAAAAAAAGGATCCCCATTATTTCTGATTCCTACGAAGAATACTCTTTCTCTCTTTTGAGAAACGCCAAATTCCGTGGCATTCAGTATAAAAGGGACACAATTGTATCCCAGTGCATGAACCCTATCCAGATATTTTTTTCTTACAGGCTCCCACTTTTCTAACACACCTAATGCTTTTACATTTTCCATAACAAAAGCTCTTGGCTTAACTTTTTCTACTACATCCAAAAATGTAAATATAAGCTTGCTTCGTTTGTCATCCGGATTCATTTTTCCTGCTACTGAAAACCCTTGGCACGGCGGACCGCCAAACACTAAATCAGCCCCTTCATATTTATTTAAGGAATCAATCACATTATTCACATCATCATTAACCATTATCCCCGTTGGGTGATTCGCATTATATGTGTCTGCCGCCTCTTTCATCAGTTCATTGGCAAAGATAACTTCAACACCAGCCCGTTCAAAACCAATGTCCATTCCTCCAGCTCCAGTAAAGAGGGAAACAGCCTTTATTTTACTTTCCACCTTCGATTCCTCCATTTTCATCGTGTATACGAAGAATAATTGAATTTTCGCTTGAATCCAAGTATATATCAAACTTTGTTTTTCCCTTCTCCAACTTCATATTCGATAGTACCGCCTTTGGCAACCTAACACGCATATCCTGTTGAAGTACATATGTATCAAGATAAATGTCTGCTTCTTTCATATCGATCTCCTTCAAACTGAACTCAGTCTAATTATAGTTCATTTTCAGTTTGATTTCAACCTTTTTCTCCCATTCAACAGCCACTTGTCATGCCACCGTATGGTCCGTACCGCCTGCCGCAGAGTGTTCGCCCTGCCATGCAGATGGTATCGAACTCATCCCGTCCTATCAGCATGATGCGAATGAAATATAATCACCGTTCCCTGCTCCGGATACTCTGGATTATGTAAATACCAGTAATGGCCGGTGTTTCTGCTTATGACCGTCGCGTCATAGGCATCCGCAGTTATGATGGAGAAGTATGCCGGATCCAGACATTTTAGATCCTCACTGCTGAACATAGGCATCCTCCTTCCCTGAGAACCACGCTTCCAGAGCCTGCTCCACCACTTCCGCCATCTGAGCCGCGCTCAGGCCCATAAAATACTTCTGCCGGATATGAGCGGACAGCTTTACCTGCACACTCTCACCAGCCGAAGGCTTCTTTGCAGTCATGGAGCCAACCAGGCTCTTCGCCGTATCTCTATCCAGTGCGCCGCCGTGCTTCCGCAGTTCCTCAGCCATCTTAGGCTTCAGCTTCACGCCCATTTCATCAATGACCTGATAAACCGTCCCCTGCTCTTCCTCCGACAGATAGGACACATCCACCGCCGCCAGAAGGGCAATCCTGTTATCATCCACCAGATTCTTGAACGGACGGATCAGGCTGTTGATCCGCAGATACCGCGCCACATTGCGGCTTGAATAGCCATATTCCTCAGCCAGGGCATCCCTGCTCTTGAACTTGTGGCCATTATGGCCACAAGTCTCACCCGGCATCTCCCCGTTCATAATCTGCAGTTCCCGGATAATGTCATTCCTCCTGCCCTGGCAGCACACCTTGTTATAATGTGCCTCCATGACCGCGGCCTTCTCCGAAGGGAGCAGATCCGCAAAGGACCGTTGCATCAGATTTGTCTCAATCACATAGATATAAGCCTCTTCATCGGAGATCCCTTCTTTCACGATAGCCGGAATCTCCGCCAGCCCCGCAATCTTAGCCGCATTCTGCCTGTTATGGCCGGAAAGCATTTCATATCCCCTGCCAGCCTTGCGGACAATGACGGGATTCAGTATCCCATGCTCTTTTATGCTCTCCACCATGTCATCCAGCCGCTGACCCTCATAAAGGCGGAAAGGATGGTCATGGAACGCCTTTATCTTATCCACAGACAGCATCTGTACGCCGCCTGCTGCCATTTCTCTTGCCTGTGCTGCGGATTCACCGGTCAGCATATCCACGGCATCAAATATCTTCCTTTTCTGCGTGTTAGCCCTCATAAGCGATCACCTCCCCCGCCAGTCTGTCATAAGCCCTGCACGCATTACTCTCAGGCGCATATTCCGCCAGAGGCTCGCTGTAATAAACGGATTCACCCACCTTGACCGTATTCGGGATCTTGCTTTTGAATATCCTGATCTGTCCTTGGAAGGTCTCCGTCACCTGCTCCGTGATGGTCTTGCACAGGATCGTCCTGGCATCGCACATCGTGAGCAGGATCCCTGCCACTTCCAGCTTCCCATTGATTCGGCTCTTAATCTTCTTCACAGTCTTCAGGAAATCCTGCAGCCCCATCATCGCCAGAAGCTGCGGATTCACAGCCACAATCACTTCATCTGCCACCGCCATCGCATTGATATTAAGTGTTCCCAGAGACGGGGATGTGTCAATGAGGATAAAATCATAATCAACCCTCAGTGGCTCCAATATCGCCGCCAACATCCTCTCACTGCCCATTTCCAACCTCAGCTTTGCTTCCACTGCAGAAAGCCCTATGGATGACGGAATAAAATCCACCCCGTTCCTCTCCCTGACATATTCCTCACACCCCGGAAGCTTTTCATCCTCAATCACATCCATCATCAAATCCGCGATTGAGATATCCACATCATCCGCCCCAAAACAGGTGGTCAGGTTGGACTGTGGATCAAAGTCCACAGCCAAAACCTTTTTTCCCATTTTCCGCAGTGAATACGCCAGATTAAATACCGTCACTGATTTTCCGACGCCGCCCTTCATTGCTCCTACCATGTATATCTTACCCATATCGTCACGCCCCCTGTTCCGCATAATTGCCATACTGTGCTTTCCTCTCAGCCACGAACTGAGTATGCAGCCTCTCTTTTTCTGCCTCAAACCGTTTCCTGAGAATCGCCGTTTCCCTCTCCATGAACTCTGTCTCGGCTTTTTCCACCGCCGCCCTCTCCACATCCGGTGTGATGATCAGTCTGCCGTTCTCACAGCTGACAGCAACATAATCACCAATTTCAAATCCAAGTTCCTGCAACCACTGCCCTTTCAACGTAATTGTCGGTGTCGCTTTATACTGATAACCGCTCTGTTCACAAACCTTCACACTCCTGCGTGCCTTGACTTTCTTCTGCATCTTCTTTCCTCCTGATTTCCATTGTTGTGATGGTCATACAGCGCCGGGAGCCACCCGGCAGTCTGCCAAAGGGTAAAAAAATAGACTGCCTCAGCCTGCCATGATTCCTCATTTCACAAACTAATTCAGTCCTACCCAAATCGACCATATTCTGTTTTTACCTCTGGTGCCTTTCCCCACCAGTCATCCGGGACCTCTGTTACACGTTTTGAATAGGACTATGCCGCCGAAGCCCGTGTGTTTACGGCGCTCTCATGCGGTATCACTATTATCACACGTTCCCCGGTAGCTGCCTGAACAAGACCTTTTGCCGCCCCCTCGGCTCTGCTGTCTTCCA
>CAYQBE010000087.1:0-20167 GCA_964415625.1 uncultured Clostridium sp. | reverse complement strand
TAAGTGGGTTGGGTGATCTTTAGATCATCCAACCGCACAGCTGGAATCTTTTCCTAAATTATAGAGTCATTTGGAAAAAATTTCAATAAAAACATATAAACCTATTGACATAGTAGGTAAATAGTAGTAATATGCATTCAATGATCCATAGAGGAAAAATAAGAAAATCCTTCAGGATCAGGAAAGGAGAGTAAAATGGCAGCTTATTACAAAGGTACACTCGGATTGATCGGCAATACTCCGCTGGTTGAAATCGTGAATATGGAAAAGGAGCTTGGATTGAGGGCAACGGTCCTGGTGAAGCTGGAATATCTGAATCCGGCGGGAAGTGTAAAGGACAGGATTGCGAAGGCGATGCTGGAGGATGCGGAGGACAAAGGGCTGTTGAAAAAAGGCTCTGTCATCATCGAGCCAACGTCAGGAAATACAGGTATCGGCCTGGCAGCGATCGGGGCTGCAAAGGGCTATCGGGTGATTCTTACCATGCCCGAGACTATGAGCATAGAACGGAGAAATATTTTAAAGGCATACGGCGCGGAACTTGTATTGACGGACGGCGCGAAAGGGATGAAAGGGGCCATTGAAAAGGCGGAGGAGCTTGTGAAAGAGATCCCGGACAGCTTTCTTCCCGGGCAGTTCGTTAATCCGGCGAACCCGGCGGCGCACAAAGCGGCGACAGGGCCGGAGATCTGGAGGGATACGGACGGAAAGGTGGATATTTTCATTGCAGGGGTAGGAACCGGCGGTACAGTTACAGGAGTCGGTGAATATCTGAAGGAGAAAAATCCGGAGATCAGAATCGTGGCGTTGGAGCCGGATGATTCCCCCGTATTGTCGGAAGGAAAAGCCGGAGCGCATAAGATCCAGGGGATCGGCGCGGGATTTATACCAGATGTATTGAATACCTCCGTATACGATGAAGTATTCAGGGCAAAAAATGAAGATGCCTTTGCCGCGGCAAAGCTGCTTGCGAAAAAAGAGGGCATCCTGGTCGGGATTTCTTCCGGCGCCGCGCTGCATGGAGCCATCGAATTGGCAAAGCGGCCGGAGAATGAAGGCAAAGTGATCGTGGCGCTGCTGCCGGATTCAGGGGACAGATATTATTCAACACCGCTGTTTTCGTGAGAAAATTTTCCACATTAAAGTGATAAAGTGCAAGACAAATAAAAACAGATGTGCTAAAATGATTAGGAGTTGTAGAAAAATAAGTGATACAGACAAGCCAAGATGTGTCAGTTATTTTTCAACAATTCCTTAGCGAAATAGATGAGGAGGACAATAAAAATGGCAGATATAAAAGATTCGAAAAACTGGGGATTTGAGACAAGGCAGCTGCATATCGGGCAGGAGCAGGCGGATCCGGTTACAGACGCGAGGGCGGTTCCCATCTACGCGACCACTTCTTACGTGTTCCATGATTCCCAGCACGCGGCGGATCGCTTCGGACTGCGTGACGCGGGAAATATTTACGGAAGACTGACTAATCCCACCCAGGATATCTTTGAACAGCGGATCGCGTCCCTGGAGGGCGGCGTGGCGGCACTTGCGGCGGCATCCGGCGCGGCGGCGATCAGCTATACATTTCAGGCGCTGGCAAGATCAGGGGAGCATATCGTGGCATCCAAGACGATCTACGGCGGAACCTACAATCTGCTGGCCCACACCCTTCCGCTGACTAACGGCGTGACCACGACCTTCGTGGATCCGGAGGAGGAAGGCTCCTTTGAGGCGGCAATCCAGGAAAATACGAAAGCAATTTTTGTGGAAACGCTGGGAAATCCAAATTCCAACCTGGTTGACTTGGAAAAGCTGGCTGAAACAGCGCATAAGCATCAGATCCCGCTGGTCGTGGATTCCACATTTGCGACGCCCTACCTGATCCGCCCGATCGAGTATGGAGCAGACATTGTGGTCCATTCCGCGACAAAATTTATCGGGGGTCATGGAACAGCCATCGGCGGCGTGATCGTGGACAGCGGCAATTTTGACTGGAAGGCATCCGGAAGATATCCCTGGATTTCGGAAGCGAATCCAAGCTATCACGGGGTATCCTTCTCCGACGCGGTAGGGGCGGCAGCCTTCGTGACCTACATCCGCGCGGTGCTCCTGCGGGATACCGGCGCGACCCTTTCCCCGTTCCACGCGTTTCTCTTCCTTCAGGGACTGGAAACCCTGTCGCTCCGTGTAGAGCGCCATGTGAGCAACGCATTGAAGATCGTGGAATACCTTGCGAAGCATCCTCAGGTGGAGGCGGTGCATCATCCGTCGCTGGCAAGTGAGCCCAGCCACGGATTATATCAGAAATATCTTCCAAATGGAGGAGGCTCGATCTTTACATTCGAGATCAAGGGGGATGCAAAGACGGCACAGAAATTTATCGACAACCTTGCTATTTTCTCCCTTCTGGCAAATGTGGCGGACGTGAAATCCCTGGTGATCCACCCGGCAACGACGACCCACAGCCAGAGTACGGAGGAGGAGCTTGCGGAACAGGGGATCCGGCCGAATACGATCCGGCTTTCCATCGGGATTGAAAAGGCAGAGGATCTGATCGCGGCGCTGGAGGCAGCGTTTGAGGCGGTGAAGGAGTGAGGAGCTGCAGAAAATAACGGATATATGATTTCTCCGGCTGCACAGGGCAAAAAACCTCAACGTAGTAATGCGGGATAAAAATGAAATGAAAGCATGATAGATCTAAGAAAACGGAGAGCGTGGGAAGCCCTCCGTTTTTTGCATGCCATCCTATGCAGAAAGGCGGCCAGTGGCGGGCGTTCTGTATGAAGTCAGTTACTGTTCACTCCTGGGCCGTGCACTACGCTGCACGGTCACAGGCCAGTACGTACTGGGGCTGAAGTCAATTTTAAATAGGATAGATTCATTTTGGGGCGTGGACAATTATAGATTGGAATGGTATCATAAAAAATGAAAAAACATTTCCATACAGTTCTTTCGTCAGATACGTCATAAAAAAGAAAGGCAGGTGCAAGATGAATACGATGCCTGTTTCAGAATTGATCGAAAAAGTTGCCGCAATATGCAAAGAAAACGGTGTAAGGCGGCTGGATCTGTTCGGCTCTTTCGCCACGGGTACGGCGGCGCCGACCAGTGATATTGATTTTGTTGTATATGGATGCGGAGATATGCCGCGCCTGGAAGAAAATATTTCGGAGATCGACACGCTTCGGAAAATAGATCTTTTTGATCATGACAGCATTCACAATGAATTTTTGTTGGAGGATATCTTGATCAAAAAGCTTGAAATTCTCGGCTTTGCGGTCGGGTCGCCGAGGGAAACGCTGCAGCAGGCATTTACAAACGGAATCATTGATGACGACAGGTGGCTGGAGATGCTGCGAGCCAGGAATCAGCTGGCATACGATTATGGCGGGACATTTGCGGCGGAAAAATTCCAGGATATTATACAGGTGTATTATCCGTTGTTTGAAAAATTCAGAGAGAGTGCGGAGAAATATTATAAATGACTCGGCATTTTATGGTCGGAACATAGGCAGTATTGAAGTAGAACCTAAAGGAGACTGATGATATGACGATGGAAGAGATTATTCATGGGGAATCCAAAAATGTCGAATTTAAAGAGACATTGCCTGATAAATCAGAGAAATACATGAAGACGATCATAGCTTTTGCGAATACGCAGGGAGGCCAGTTAATAGTAGGTGTGAATGATGTGACGCGGGAAGTGACAGGTGTAGATATGGACTCTGTGTTTAAAATTATGGATCGTATCACAAATGCAGTTTCCGATTCCTGTACACCCCAGATTGTGCCGGATATTACATTTCAGACAATTGAGGGAAAAACCATTGTTGTGGTTTACGTAGCACCTGGAGCAAACAGACCATATTATATGAAGTCCAGAGGTAAGGAAGGCGGTACTTATATTCGTGTTGCCGGTACATCCAGACAGGCGGATGCGGATAAGATTAAGGAGCTGGAATTGGAAGGAGCGCGGATTTCCTGGGATGAACTGATTTGTGTTGGCTATGAAGTCAAGGAAAGTGCGATAAAAAAGCTTTGTCGTGATATGAATCGGTATCGCAATGAAATGCAGCAGAGAAAGGGAAGTGCTGAGAAACTGCAGCAGGTTACGAGGGCGCAGCTTTTGAACTGGAATGTGATTAAGAAAACGGAAGACGGTTATCTGGCATCGAATGCATTTGCATTGTTAACCGGAAAACATTTCTATTATTCCAGAACGCAATGTGCCGTGTTTGCAGGTACAGATCGTGGAGAATTTATTGATAAGAAGGAATACGACGGCCCGCTTTATGGACAGATTGAAGAAGCATATGCCTTTGTTTTGCGCAATATTCGGAGGAGCGCAAAAGTGGAAGGACTGATTCGAAGAGAAGGTCATGAATTACCTCCGGACGCGATTCGTGAGATGATCATCAATGCCCATTGCCATCGCAACTTTTTGGACAATTCCTGTGTGCAGGTAGCCTTGTATGATGACCGTCTGGAAGTGACTTCACCCGGAGGATTGTGTTATGGACTGACGCTGGAGGAAGCGATCAGCGGGCGTTCCAAGCAGCGAAACCGTATTGTAGCAGAGGTATTTAACCAAATGGGACTTATTGAAGCCTGGGGAACCGGACTTCGAAATATCCGAAAAGCGGCGAAGGAATACAGTCTGCCGGAACCACAGTTTATTGAGATGACAGGAACCTTCCGTGTGAATCTGTTTCGCAGTTTATCACCGATGGAAGATCGGCAGAAGATCGGTAAAACATCGGTGAACAATTTGAAAAGCATCGGTGAAACATCGGTAAAAGATTTGAAAAGCATCGGTGAAGCATCGGTGAAAGATCAGCAAAGCATCGGTATTGCATCGGCGAATCATCGTATGATTCATTATGTTGAATTGAATGCTACGCAGAAGAGTATTATTGATCTGCTGTCGGAGAATGTACAGATGAGCGGAACCGAATTAGCGGAGCGAATTGGAATTTCAAAAAGAAATATTGAGACAAATATCAAAAAACTCAAGGAAAAAGGTGTTTTAATCCGTCATGGCTCTGCCAGAGCCGGATATTGGGAAATTTGTATCTGACATTCTGAATAGTTATGCGTATTTTTTGAAAGGCGGTTTATCATATGGCGCAACATGTAAGGGAATTATTCATTCATGGATATAAAGGGATTCATGAATTGAAACTGGAACAATTAAACAGTATCAATAGTGTGAGGGTGAGAATTATGTACGGAGGACGAGCTGTGAAAAAGCAATTCATGCTCAGGAAAATCTTGGATTGGAGTTACGATAATGAACAGTATTATAATATGTGAAGGTTCCACTGATTATTTTTTATTACAGTATTATATGAGAAAAGCCTATCGGTGGTCAGATGATTCTTCAAGACTACTTTAAATGAATATTCTGTAACTTGTGATAATGAATTGGAAAATGACCATTGGATAGTCTGTAATATGCCCACTGAGATTAAAATAAAATTACAGTTTTCGCTCTTATTGCTTATCATTCCATTTGAGCAAAATGGCGCTATGGAAACATTTTTATTAGATGCGATAGGTGAAAATAATTCATATGATAAACGGATGATTGATCAATGTATTGCTTTCGTAGAAGGCATAGATCCAGAGAAAAGATATTTATCGTCCAGGAGACATATTACAAAAGCAAAATTTGACACATATTTTTCAGTCAGGACTCCTGTAGATCAATTTGCAGAAAGACAGAATATATTGAAAAACGTGGATTGGGAGAACTATACGAAGATACAGACCGCATTTCAAAAGCTTGGGGAATTGTAAAGGATTTTTCAGAATCTGCAGGAAAATAACTGATACAGCTTAAGCAGCAGAAAGGGGAAAGAACATGGGTGTTGGAATCAAACAAAAAAATGATGCTGTGATCCGGGAACCATTCGACTATACGGAATGGCAGGCGGATTTATTTAAGGGAATGTCTTTGGATGAATTGGGAGAAAAAGCAATGGAATTTTATAATTCTCAAAAATAAATTTTGAAACACATTTCCATACATGGTTGTCTATCTTATAGAAAGACAAGGAGGTAGATACACCATGAATCAAAAACTGACAAAATTCATCTGTTTCCTGATCACGGCAGTCCTGCTGTGCTCCTGTTCCCCGAAAGGCGGAGGGGATTCGGAAAAAACGGACGGCTCGGCACAAGCCGGAATACAGAACGGAACACAAACCGAAGCCGCATCTGACGGAAAATCCCCGGCAGGGGAAGGAAACGCTTCCTGGCGGAAGACAGAGATCCAAAAGCCGGAGGGAGCCGTTTATATCAATTCCATGGGCTATCTGGCGGACGGCGCCCTGCGGATCAATTCCTCAGACGCGGACGGACAGAATCCGGCGGTATGGGACAGCCGGGACAATGGAGGAACCTGGGAGAGAGCAGATGCGGACATGAGCCTGGCATCCGACTACGGGTATCATTATTCCGCCGATGGAAGCCTGTTTATCTATGACGGCACGAAGCTTTCCATATCGGCGGGAGACGGGACGGAATCCAAATCTGTCAGTGTGGACGAAGAGGAAATGATCAGCGAAGCGGCCATGGCGGGAAATACCCTGGCAGTTCTGGTTTATGACCAAAATTCACAGTTCCGGCTGGATGTCTATGATCTTGGCTCCATGTCCTGTAGAACCCTGGAGAACGGGGAGCTTTCCGAATATCTGAGCTCCGAGTCCATGGGAGGCATTGCCCTGGACAGTTCGGGAGGGATCCTGTATCTGACGGTGGGAGGAACCGGGAAGCTTAAGATTGCGAGGTATGACCTGAATCAGAACCAGTTCAGCTATCTGGTGGAATCGGACGAAATGGCCCGGCTGCTCAACCCGGAGGAACAAAACGGCCTGGTCAATCCGAATGAGCAGATTCTCCTGTCCATCGCGGTAAATGACGCGGAGGATAAAATGGTCCTGCGCATGCTCAACCCGGCAGACAGCCAGACAACGCTCTATCTGTGTGAAAAGGGCATCTGGGAGGAAGGAAAAAACGCCGCTGAGGGAACGCTGAGGATCTACAGCTTATACGGAGGATATGAGATCCAGCAGGCGGCTTCCCTGTTCCAGGGGATGCACCCGGAGCTGGAGGTCAGCTTTGAGACGGGATACACCGGGGAGGACGGCGTGACCCTGTCGGATGCGATCCGGACACTGAACACAGAGCTGATGGCCGGGGAAGGGCCGGATCTTCTGGTACTGGACGGACTTCCGGCAGACAGCTATGCCGAGAAGGGGCTTCTGGAGGATGTGACGGACATGGTGGAACCGTCGAAGGAAAAATATTTTTACAATATGATCTCCGCTTACAACGACGGGGGAAAGATACTCAAGCTGCCAACGGCATTCAGCGTGCCGGTGCTTCTGGGCGATGAGGAGACCCTGGCCGCGAAAAACCGGGATGAGCTGATGAAGGTATTTGAAAAAAAGGCGGACGCCGGAATCCCGTTCATCACTCCGAAAAATCTGGCCGGAACGGCAGGCAGCCTGTTCATTACCTCCGATATTCTGGGGGAGACTGTGGACGAAGGGAAGCTGGCGGATTTTTATAAGGATCTGGAGAAGATCGCCTCCCAGAGCATGCCGAACGGCGAACGGCAGGCAATGGAAGAGTATGACCAGATGACCTATTGGGCGGAAACACTGTATCCTTCAGGAGGATTTTCTCCGGATCTGGAATTATATTTTGGAGAGGCACAGGCAGGGGTCGGCAGGATTTCCATATATGAAGATTTTATTCGGATCCTTGCCGTACGCAGAGAAAAAGGATTGTCATACCAGTATCTGAACAGGGAAAACGGGAACTACTTTGTAGCGGAATCCGTGCTCGGGATCAACAGCACCGGGAAAAATCCGGAAGCGGCCAGACAATTTCTCGAATATTATCTGTCAGGGGAAGCACAGGAGACCATGCATTTCGGACACTTTTCTATAATCCGGAGTGTGATGGAAGGTACGGATCGTGAGAAATATATTTCGGAAAACGGGGAATCTGCAGGGGGGATCTCAAGGAAGGATACGGATAATCCGGAGGAGATCATGAACACCTATAAGATCACGCCTGACGAGCTGCAGGAGCTGATCACATTTTTCGAGGGATGCAGCCGTCCGGTGAGGGACGACGCGGTGGTGCTGCGGAAGGTGATGGAGCAGGCGGATGCCTGCCTGTTCGAAGGAAAAGACCCGGAGAGCGCAGCGAAGGATGTATGCAGTGAGGTGAATCTGTATTTGAGTGAATGACTGTAAAAAAGTTCTTATTGGTATCAGGCGGGGCAATAGGAAGTATAAAAGGCATATGCAAGGGAGCATATGCCTTTTCTTTTGGATACCAACGTATTCAGAAAGGCTGCCAGTGGCAGGATTTCTGCATAATCTGATTCCTGACGACAGGGGAGATTTACCTTCCACCCTGCTTTGGAAGCTGCAGATATTCAATAAGGGCATTCTCCAAAAGACGGGAATAATTGACCTTCTGCTCTTCTGCAATTCGTTTGAGCCATGCTGGAAGAGTAATATTAGTCTTAATGCGTTCATTGTCACGCTTTGCAC
Organism: uncultured Clostridium sp.; assembly: GCA_964415625.1. GTDB lineage: Bacteria > Bacillota > Clostridia > Lachnospirales > Lachnospiraceae > Schaedlerella. Next base: position 11,597 of record CAYQBE010000087.1, on the reverse strand, counting down.
GGTATAAGTCGGGGTGGATTGTGACAGGCATTACTACATTACCGTCGGTGTTCTCCTTGGGGAGATTGAGGGAAGGAGTTGGTATTTCGTCACCGTCACGTTCCATTCCGTACACATGGAGATTTGCAGCCTCTTCTGCCATCCGCTGAGCCTCTGTCAGATTGTCCCCGTAACTGAAGCATCCGGGAAGATCCGGAAAGGAAACGCTGTAACTGCCGTCTTCTCCGGGCTCCAATACTGCAAGATAAGTCAGATTCAACATAGTATCCGCTCCTTTCTATCATAAACATCACAGGCTGGACTTATTTCAGTCCCGCCTGCTTTAGTATATTGTTAAGGGTTCCCGGTGCAATATCCTTACCAGCATGTACCGCCACAGTAATTTTTCCGGGTTTGGTAGGATGTTTCAGCTGCTTATGCGAGCCGTCTTGATCTACTTCATACCATCCATCCTTACGAAGTATTTTCAGAATCTCTCGTGCTGTCATTTCCTGCCCTCCTTATATTATTTGTTATACTCCTATTTTGTGCGCATGTCAATGGATATGTTTATTTGTGCGCCGCCACATTATAAATAAAAAATATAATAATTTTGAAACACTTTCAGCCGCCGGGTTGTCTATCATATATAATAACAGTGAAAAAGAGGACAGGGGAAGGTACCAAGGATGGAAAGAAACCTGATCAAGCGCGCGAAGCAGGGGGATAAGGACGCATTTTTAAAATTGATGAATGCCCAGATGCAGACCATGTACAAGCTTGCGTGGACATATCTGAAAAATGAAGATGATGTGGCGGACATTGTTCAGGATACGATTCTGACATGCTTTGAAAAGCTGCCCACTTTGCGGGAGGAAAAGTATTTTAAAACATGGATGATGAAGATTGTGATCAACCACTGCAAGAATCTGCTGAAGAAAGAGAAGAGGATGATACATATGGAAACATTGCCGGAGGAGACATTTGTGGAGCGGGAGTACAGTAACAGCGAGTGGAACGAGATGCTGGGGCTGCTGGATGAAAAGTACAGGACGGTCCTGCTGCTCTATTATCTGGAAAATTTTAATACGCGGGAGATCAGCCAGATCCTGGATATGAACGAAAGCACGGTGCGGATCCGGCTGAAACGGGGACGGGACAAGCTGATCAGGGAATACGCGTTTGTATCACCGGCGGCTGGAATTTCATAAAAAGGGAGAAATCAAAGGATGTCTGATTTTCAGAGGAATGAATTTTGGAAGAGAAGAAGGATCGAGAGACAGCTTCGGTCACAGCTTGGGCAGGACGCGGAGATTCCGGATCAGGTGTACAGAAGCGCCGGGAAGGCATATAAGATGATCCTGGACGGCACGGTGCATCAGGAAGCGATACAAGAGGATTTTGTGAAGAAACCGCAGCATACCGCAGGCTCCATCCTGTTCCGGGCAGCCTGCAGCGCGGCGGCTGTCCTGCTAGTCTGCGTGCTGGCCAATGCGGTATTTCCGGCACAGGTGAGGGCACTGCCCATCGTAGGCAGCATATTTGAACAGATCCAGGATGCGGTGGGATATGGAAATCTGTCAGAGTATGCCAAACCGCTGACAGAAAAGGAAGACGGCAGCGCGAACCCGGATGCGGACATGCAGGATTATACGGACACAAACGGCGGGCTGACCGTGTCTGTTTCCGAGGTCTATGCGGATTCGGAGGTGATTTACCTGGCCATGAAGTTGAAGAGTGAGGAGCCGTTTCCAAAGAGCTTCTATCTGGATGAAAATGATACGGAAAAGATTGACGGAATCGTGGCGATGTTTTTATATGCACGCAGGAATTACAGCTTCATGGATCAGGAAGCGTGGCAAAACGCGAACGACCGCAGCAGCGAAATTATCGTAGAGGGCCTGATGGTCAATGAAAATACGTATGAATTTTTGTGGCGGATGGATATGTCAAGTGAGCTGGCGTGGTATCGGAGACAGGTGGATCAGGAAGCAGTCCTGCCGGATGAATTTACAATGGATATCGAGATCACCCAGATTAATTCATTGCTTTCTATGGAAAAAGGATATAGAGGACCATGGAAGCTCAGCATCCCCATCCAGGTGGACGACAGCCACAGGGAGATCGTGGAGGTAAACGAGACCGGCGGAACCGGAGCAGGGCTGGTCTCTGTGGAAAAAACGCCCTTCGAGATCACCACGCGGGCCATCACCCCGGGCCGGGCAGGCTATAAGGTGGTGGTGCTGGACGCAAAGGGAAATAAGCTGCCCAACGTATTGCAGAATGAAATCTGGCTCGGTGAAAGTGAGGATGAAATGTATGAAAAATGGCTGATCGAAGGGCATGACGCATTCTCGGTGGAGGTATTTGTCCTGGGACAGGATTTTTATGAAAATATCTACGCAACAGGAATCTGGAGCAGCACTGACTGGGAGGGCAACGAGAATAAGCCGGCGGAGGAAAAGCTGGGAACCCTGCTGAAAGCGTATGCGGAATACCATAAGGTGATCCGGTTTGATTCGTAAATATTTTGCCATACTGTGCCGGAGCTTTATAAGTTATTTCCAGACAGTTTCTTAGTATAATTTGTCTTTTTGCGCAGTTATGAAATGTGTGAGAAAAATGATCATGAAGTATGATATGGATATGAAAAAAATTCATTTGCCGCATTTATTTCGTTTCTCTGCGGCAAGGGGAGGGCAAAGCCGGGACCGATGGGGGCTGGCTTTCGTCCTGCCCAGCCTGGCGGGAGTGCTGGCGTTTTATGTGCTCCCGTATCTGGATGTGGTCCGCAGGGCGTTTGTCAGGACCATGACGGGGGAATTTGCGGGGCTGTCCAATTTCCGGCAGGTGCTGGGCAATCCGGCATTTCGTCTTGCGGCGGTGAATACGGCGAAAATGATGGGGGTCAGCGTGCCGATCCTGGTGGTATGTTCGCTGATGCTAGCGGTGCCTCTGCAGAAAGGAATCCAGGGGGGAAGGTGGTTCAAGAGCGGACTGCTGATCCCCATGGCTGTTCCGGCGGCATCGGTGGTGCTGCTTTGGCAGTGCATTTTCGCGAAGCAGGGATTTTTGAACGGTCTGCTGCACCTGTTCGGGATTCCGGGGACGGACTGGATGAATACGGGCTATGCGTTTGCGATCCTGGTATTCAGCTATGTCTGGAAAAATCTGGGGTACAGCGTGATCTTGTGGATCGCCGCGCTGGAGGGGATTCCGACGGAAATCCGCGAGGCGGCGCGGATCGACGGGGCCGGAGAATGGGTGATATTTTTACGGATCACGATTCCAAACCTGTTTTCCGCGTTTTTCACGATCACGGTGCTGTCGCTGATCAATTCTTTTAAGGTGTTCCGGGAGGCGTATCTGGTGGCGGGGGATTATCCGGATGAGAGCATCTATATGCTGCAGCATTTATTCAATAACTGGTATCGGAACCTGGATGTGGATAAGATGGCGGCAGGCGCGGTGCTCAGCGGAGCCGTGCTGCTTGTGCTGGTGAGCCTGTTCTGGAAGAGGTGGGAAGGAAAATGAGAAATGTGATTCTACGGATTTTCCTTGGGGCGCTGGCTTTTGTCTGCTGCTATCCGATTCTTTTTTTGATTACGGGGGCTTTCATGGGGCAGGAGGAAGCGGCGGAAAACCTGAGGCCGGTATTTGCGGGAGCGGAAGGGTTTGCGGCCTGGTCTTTGATCCCGTTCCAGCCGACTCTGCGTTCCTGTGTGGAGCTGATCTTTGATACGCCGGATTTTTTTGCAATGTTCTGGAATTCTGTCAAGCTCACATGCGGGATCCTGGCGGGGCAGGCGCTGTTCGGCATTCCGGCGGCATGGGGCTTCGCCAGATATCGGTTTCGGTTCCGCAGAGGACTGTTCTTTTTGTATATCGTCATGATGATGATGCCGTTCCAGGTGATGATGCTTTCGGATTATCTAGTGATCCGGCAGATGAACCTGATGGATACGATGGGGGCGGTCATCCTTCCGGGGATTTTTTCGACTCTTCCGGTATTTATCATCTGCCAGTTTTTTAAAGAGATTCCGGAGGAACTGCTGGAGGCGGCGCGGATCGATGGGGCCGGGGAAGGGGATATTTTTTTCCGGATCGGGCTGCCCCTCGGAAAGGCCGGGATTATTTCGGCGATGGTGCTGCAGTTCCTGGAATGCTGGAATATGCTGGAACAGCCGATGGCATTTTTCAAGACGCCGTCCCTGTGGCCCTTGTCTATGTTTCAGCCCCAGATCACGGCGGAGACGGCGGGGACTGCATTTGCGGCATCGGTGTTCGCGCTACTTCCGGCGATCTGGGTATTCCTGGCGGGATATGAATTTCTGGAGCAGGGGATACAGGCGTATTGCGGGAAAGCGGGTTGAAAAAGCACTCTCGGAAAGGATGCGAGGTGGAATATGAAACAGAGAATAATGAAGGCAGGTGTCTTACTTTTCGGATTGATGATCTTATTTACCATCATTTCCAGGACTGCTTATCATATGAGCACTGCCGAGGTCTCCACGGAACAGGCGGGGCATCAGACATTTGCCCCGGATGTATCGGCACGGGGGACGGTGACCGGAAGCAGAGAGATTGCCGTTTCCACGGTGGAAGGACTGCGGGTGGGGACGGTGCGTGTGATGGAGGGAGAGGCTGTGGAGGCCGGGGAAATCCTGTTTGAAGTGGATCTGCAGGATCTGGCGGAAAAGATGAAGGCGAAGCAGCAGGAATTGCAGAGCCTGGATCTGCAGATACGCGGAGCCGTGGAGTCGGAAGCAGCGGAGGAACAATCCCGGCAGCTGAGCAGGTCTCAGGCGCAGGAGGATTATAACCGTACCGCTGCACGGGAAAATGCGGCGGTGAATGCGGCTCTGGCTGAACTGCAGCAGGCCCAGGAGGAGTACCGGAATTTTACGGCAGATCCGGCAGGAAATCCGGGGCGGACGGAGGAGCAGGGGGACGCAGGTTCCGGCCAGCCAGAATTAGGGTGGTCAGGTTTCAGCCAGTCAGATTCAGGAAAGTCAGCCAGTGGTCAGTCGGATTTCGCCCAGTCAGGTTCGGGTCAGACAGCTCCCGGCCGGATCAGTTCGGATCAGACAGCGGAGCAGCTCCTTGCCGCAGTACAGGAGAAGCAGGCGGCTTACCAGCAGGCGCTGCAAAACCGGGAGGATTCTCTATATAACGCAAAAAAGTCTCTGGATTCGGCAAACCTGGAAACTGCAAAAAGTTATTCTGTGGAACAGAGCCAGATCACCCGCGGACAAAAGGAGGAGGAGATCGCGAGGCTGCAGGCGCTTCTCGATGCTCAGGGCAGGGTTGCGGCTCCGGCAAAAGGGATGGTGACAAGCGTGTCTGTCAGGGCAGGAGCCGCGACCACCGGCGGGGGCGATATCCTGCTGTCGGATCTCTCAGACGGAGCCAGCCTGACCGTAACATTTCCGGAAGAAATGCGGAAATATATCCGGGAAGGCTCCCAGGCAGTGGTGACGGCAGAAAACAGCGCGGGTGAGGGAGTGACGGGAGCTTCAGACCGTGTAACGATCCGGACTCTGGCGGACACTTCCACGACCGGTACGGGGGGAGCGAATATGGAAATGAACGGGTCGGAAACGGCAGGCTCCATGCAGGACGCATCGTCCGGAGGAGGCTTTACGGTAACTGTGGATCTGCCGCCGGAGCATTTTACGGCAGGGGAAACAGCAATCCTGAGGGTGGAGGTACAGCAGGACAGCTACGATACCTGTATTCCGACAGGGGCGCTCCATCTGCGGGAAAAGGATCAGTATTATGTGAATGTGGCGGAAAAGAAATCTACGATCCTGGGAGAGGAATGGGTCGTAAGGCGGGTCGATGTGAAGGTGCTGGAAAAGAATGAAAAATATGCCGCTGTGGAGGGGATTTCCGACGGGCAGGAGATCGTGACGGAAGCGTCCCGTACATTGGAGGACGGAAGCAGGGTGAAAATGAAAGATGAAAAGCAGCATGAAAAGTAATGACTTGGTACAGGATGCTGTATGGATCCGAAAAAAATACAAAAGGGAAGCCGTGTGCAGGAAAAAATGGATCGCATGGTGTCGGTTTTATCTGCTCGGAATGGTAATTTTGCTGTGCTTTATAGAAGCAGTCCGGCATGCGGAACATCTAAAGAGCCAGCTTTCTGTATTGAACTTTACGGCATCCGGGCAGCAGGGCGGAATGGATCAGTCTGCCGCCAGACTCGCACAGGAGCAGAATCTGATGCTGGAGGTTCCTTTGGAATTTGTGAACTGGACACAGGAGGACGGGATACAGGCAGCGGCCGGCGGCCTGGAAACGGTGGAGGAATGCGCGGCGCTGCTCCTGTGCGGCCGGTCAGATCTGTTATTTCCCGGATATGCGGTATTGGATATGGAAGTCCGGGATGGCTGCCTCATCAGCAGTGCTTTATCGGAAAAGCTATTTGGCGGGGCGGATACCTGCGGGCTTACGGTGGAGGTGCAGGGACGGACATTGGAGGTGCTGGATGTGATTGACAGTGAGGAGGCATTTCTGGCGTATGAGATCGCGGAAAATGATACATGCCTGTTAGACCGCGCTTCCGTGAGATGCATGCCGGGAAGCTTTGGAAAAACAGCAGAAAGCTATGGACAGCTGTGCGGCGGATGGGAACGGATGGAGGACAGGGTGCTTGTCTGGATCACACAGGGGATGTACGGATTGGTTCCCTGCATATTGTGGATATTTTTGATCTGTTATTGCAGATGTATGCTGCGATATGTGGGAGAGACGGACGGCGGATGTGACGTCAGGACGGAAAGGATTATCTGGAAAATATGTCTGTATCTTCTGCTGGCAGGCGGAATCCTGCTGCTGATCCGGAGCATTCGGATTCCGGAAGATATGATTCCTGCAAAATGGTCGGATTTTGAGTTCTGGACGGAGTATGGGAAACGGATGGGGGCATCCTGCAGCGTCCTGATCCGGTCTGAGAAAAAGATACCGGACATCCCGGTCTGGAAAGAATTTTTCCGGACGATCTTGTGGGGTGCAGGAGCAGTCATGGGGGAAACCGCATTTTTATGCGGTTTCCGGACTGTCCGTACGAAAACGTATGTCTAAGGGCACCCCGTTATGGCCATGCGGCCGTTTCACAAGGTATACCCAAGGGCATCCCATTATGGCCATGCGGCCGCCGCACAGCCATGGCATCAGCCGGTCAGGAGCCTTTCCGCCTGCCGCCTCACAAGCCTGTCCAGAAAATGAAGCCGTGCTTCCGGGAGGTTATACTTTTTATGAGGTTCAAATGCAAAATTCCGCAATCGTTCCAATCGTAAAGCCATTTCTTCTGTGATCATGCTTTGACCCACCGGGAGAAAATCTCCGCCCAGCTTATGCCCCGGGTTCAGTTCCTCCGCATATCGGTCAAATCCATCCAAAAGTTCCTGATCCATTGCCCTGGAAAGCAGCGACATATTATGGTCAAATACCGGAACAAACCGCAGTATTTCCTGCGTTTCATTATCCACCATGAATCCAAAATTCCCCAGATGCCTGTCCTGGTTCCAGATCACACTGTCCAGGACAATCATATTTTTAAAATCCTCTGCGCAGCCATGTTCTTCGCAAAACTTGATGATCTCACGGTATCTGACGCTGTTTCTGTCCGGTACATATTTATAAAAGGGAACAAAGCCTTCTTTTTCGGAGGTAAACATTTTGCATTTTGAAACGAGGGATCCCTTGTATTTTACCAGGTCGTAATCAACACTCTCTCTGCACAAAATTCCTGCAAGCTGGGACGCATAATACTCCGAATACGGTTCCAGCCCGCTGTTCGCAAATCCGCTGCTCCCTTTTTTGTACAGGTAAATCCCGTCCGATTCCCGGATCCAGCATTTTTCAAAGCTGCCTTCCGACGTAAATTCCGGCGATGTGGAGGACAGCTTCAGTCCATGAAGCCCGGTTTCGAATGCGGTTCGGGATACGATATCACTGAATTCATTGGTATATAAATTGATCTCTCCCCATTGCAGGTTCGAATGCTCCGGGCAGATCCAGAAACAGTCGTTCAGAGACAGCCCATGCGTGATCCTGATAAATCCTTCCAGATCATCGATCTGCCATTCTTTCAGCCATCTCCGGAGATGATTCTTGTGTTTCGCGATGTTTCGCTGCGCAAGCCAGCCTGCAATATCGGAAAATCCCACAGGAAGCAGGGAAGGCGGGACAAAGCATTCCTTTTGATAAGCGGCTTTTTCTCCATACTCTTCCGTAAGATAAAATGACAGGAGGGGTTGCTCCTTGTTCATCAGATAATAGATGTCCATTTTATACCTCCGGCTGGAAATGTTTTCTCAGCTACATTTTTATTATAGCAGTTCTGTCAGGAGGAGACAAATCCTTTTTTGTCTCTGGATGTATGAAACAGAACTCCTGAACTGCCTGGTTCGCACACTGTTCCATATCTACAGGATGCCGCAGAAATATCCTGCGCAATCTGTATCACTTATTTTTCTACAACTCCTAAATTACCCAGCTCCCTTCCTTCATGATCACTACTTCATCCCCATTCCTGCGGATCCCGACAATCTCCGCGTCCTCTGTCCCCCACATGATATCGCAGTGGATCCCGGAATTGTTCACGCTGCAGGACAGCCGCTCCTCATCACTCATGTTCAAAAAGTCTTTCATCACAAACGGAAATCCTCTTCCGACCGCAACATGGCTTGCGCTGTTTTCATCATACAGCGTATGGTAAAACAGATGCCCAGCCTTCCGGATCGGGGATTCCTTATCCACGATCGCCACTTCCCCTAATCGGCCTGCGCCCTCGTCCGTTGCGATGAGGTTTTTGAAAAATGCTTCTCCCTGCTTCGCCGATACGTCCGTTACCCTTCCGCCGGAAAATGTCAGCTTCAGTCCGTCGATGTACTGATTCGCATAGACCAGCGGGCAGGAGGCCGCCAGGACGCCTTCTGCACTTCCTGCTTTCGGGGACGTATACAGCTCCTCGCTGGGCAGGTTTGCCGCGAATCCCCTCTCCTGAAATGCCCCGCAGTGCCATATGGCACCGGGCAGCATTTCGATGGTCAGATCTGTGCCGAGCCCGCTTTTCAGGTGGATGCTTTTTAAGTCCAGGGCATTCAGCGCATCCAGATGCCGCCATGCCGCTTCCCATTTTTTCTCCCAGGTCCGGATGCTGCTGCCGTCCCCGGTGATATATAAGGTCCGGAAAATGTCCTCCCACAGGTGCGTCAGATTCCCTTCCTCCCCGGGAAATACCTGCTCCGCCCATCCGGCTGTGGGAATGCCGCCTACTGTCCACTTATATTTGTCCTGCATGGCCTGGCTGTATTTCAGCAGAACCTTCAGCCTGGACTTTGTCATTTTTGCCTGCCGCTCCAGCATTTCGGATGTATAATCCAGGGTCTCCGAGGTCAGCAGGTGGATCACGCAGGGCAGCTCCCTCGTCTGCTGATCCAGCCTGGCTTCCTCCCAGGGTTCCACGGTTTTCAGGATCTCCAGGTCCGCATACTTCACGTCCCAGGCATCCGCCCTGGCGCTGCTCCACCGGATCTCCACCTTGGAAGCGCCGTATTCATAGCATTTCTCCATGACCAGATGGGCCATCTCCTGGGTCAGTACATCCGAATGGATGATCACCTTTTCCCCCGGTTTCAGATGAATCCCGCCCTGTACAAGGAGGGCGGCATATTCTTCTTTGCAAGTCTGTAAATCCATCTTTTCAATTCCCTTCTTTCAAATACAGGCAGACGAGTCTGCAGCCTGCCGTTTTGAGCTGTTACATCGTTTCTTATACCGCCTTTTCGTTCTTCGACAGCATCCGACCATTTCCTTTCCTTAGAAACTTACCGCTTTCGACTGCAATTTTCCCGTTTACAAGGACATAATCGAATCCATCCGGATACTGCAGCGGATCCGGGTCACAGCCGCAGCTTTTTATGTGATCCATATCCAATACCACCAGATCTGCATAAGCATTTTCCCGGATGATCCCCCGGTTCCGGATTCCGAACCGTTCCGCCGCAAAGCCGGTCATCTGGCGGATGGTATCCTCCGGCCGTTCCTTTGCGTGTGCGGTCAGGAAGCGGGGAATAAAGCGGATGGACATGGGATTGGGATACAGCGGGATCTCCGGATCCTCCGTAAAGTTTACATCAATGCCGCACCCGAATCCGTCGGAGCAGGGCATTGCCATCCTGTGCCTGCATAAGAAATCATTTGCCTCCGCGAAGCCTGCCATGGGGAGGTTGGCCTCCATATCCGGATCCTCCGCAAACAGGTCCATCACCAGATCCAGCGGATTTTTTCCCAGCTCCTGCGCATACGCGGCCAGCACCTTTCCCACATGGGCCGGGTTTTTATGCCTGAGTACGGCCAGGAGGGGATAATAGTTGACAGGCTGGTCCGGGTCAAAGTTGGGGAACATCCCGCCCTTTACGACCATATGTACCATGTTCCGAAAATCCGGCACCCGGAAATTTTTTGCAAGCTGCGCCCTGGAGCCGCTCATCAGCACGAAGGGGCGCAGGAAAAACGCAAAGTATGGTATCGTGAAGTCCGTGGAATAGGGGCTGGGAATCACATCATAGGAAATGTCCAGCCCGGCGGATTCCATTTTTTCAAAATAATCCACTGTATCCCGGGCCGCTTTCAGGCCGTCTTCCGGTGTGGCCGCCATTCCCAGCACGTGGACATGGGAAACATTGGCGCGCACGCCTGCCGCCTGGGCCTGTTCCAGCATGGTGCGGTAACCGTCCATCCGGTTTCCGGTGCCGTCCATTCGGCTGTTGAACGTGTGGGAAGTGAAAATGCCGTCATATTTTTTCACGACTTTCAGCATCCGCACCGTTTCTTCATCTGTCGCAAATAACCCGGGCATATACTGAGGATCCAGACCTGTAGACAGGCCGAATGCGCCTTCTTGCATACACTGCTCCGTCATGGCTTCCAGGCGGTTCAGCTCCTCCGGGGTGGCTTCACGGTTTGCGTCCGCCCCCATGACCGCCTGCCGGATTGCCGAATATCCGGCCAGAGGAGCGATGTTGCAGCCGATATGGGAGGCATTGACCTTCTGCCGGTAGTCCTCCAGGGACGTCCAGTCCAGGTCAATATTGTAAAGCTCTTTTAAAGCTGTTTTTGCCTTTTCCTTGGGAAGCATCAGTGTGATCAGGTCAAAATATTTCGGGTCCGCCTTGGCCTGTACCGCAAAGTCCACAATCCCGCAGCGGTAGATCTCATCCCCCAGGGGCACCATGGCATGGCCGCAGTTCCCGCCTACAACGGTGGTCACTCCCTGCCGCAGATACCCCTCCATCTCCGGATGGATCAGGCAGGTCAGGTCCGCATGGGAATGCGGCTCGATAAATCCCGGCGTGACCGCTTTTCCCTCTGCGTGGATCACAGCCTTCGCCGTTTCCTTCGACAGATCGCCGATCCTTACGATCCGGTCTTCCTGGACGGCAATATCTGCCTTGTATGCATCCTGCCCGGTTCCGTCATAGAGCATACCGCCCTTGATCAATACATCATACATGTTAAATTCTCCTTTTTGAATGTGACTAAAGTCATATTTTCTTGTTCTATAGGAAATTTCTCCATTTTGAGGGGAAAGAAAAAATAACCTA
>CAYQBE010000086.1:0-20377 GCA_964415625.1 uncultured Clostridium sp. | reverse complement strand
TATATAGGTTCGGATTGCCGCATAATAGTCTGCCGTCTCAGTGGACGCAAACTGAACCCCCGAAACCACAATTAATGCAAATTTTATTTCTGCTATCAAAGAACTGAGGATTAGCTCCCTTCTCCATCAATGTGGTATCCGCAAACCGGTGCGCACAATGAAAGGAGAACTTTCTGGCGAAAAACGTACCGCTTTTGAAATCTTCCAGTTCCTTTTACTTATGGTCTTTCAGGGATGTAACTTGTACCGCTTCCTTGGTTCCAAGAAGCTTCTTCAAATGCTGCACATCCTCGTCCATATCCAGAATGTGCATTTTCTTATGGCAGTTAGGGCATAAGGCCACTGCATTGGAAGGTTCATCAGCACCGCCTTTTGCAATCCAGACCACATGATGACATTCCAGGAAGGGTTCCCCTGCTTTGTTATAAAATGGAGCCGGTTTATTACAGAGCTGACACACACCATTAGCTCTTTCTTTAACATATGCCACAACTTTTCCAGACCGCTCCTGCCGTAAGGCTTCAACCTTTTTCGCTTCCGGATGCTTTTTGTCAAACTCCTCCAAATCCTTATATAGCGCTTTCAGCTTCCTTTTATGTTCTGACGTCCACTTTGTCTTCGGCGGCTTGCCAAACTTATCATAAAGCCATTTGACATACATTACCAACGACATCCTTTTTGTTTCAGGCTGTTGCTCCTTCCATAATACCAATTTCCTCTGAAGCGATAAAGTGTCATCTCCCGGTGACAATGTTATGTCCAGTTTTCCGCAAAAATAACTCAGATGCTCGTCTGAAAAAATTGTGATGTACTGATCCGGGTAATATACTGCAAGAATCTTGTATCGGAACAGAGGCGAAAGCATGCTCTCCCTGATGGCTTCATAATCCTCTTTTGCTCCGGCTCTGACCAGACTAATGATCTCCGCCTTCACAACCGCCCACGCTTCTTCCGGTGAACCACCATATTTTCCTGTGTTCTGGTATTTCCCTTCCTTTTTGCTGTACCACACCCCAAATTTTTGCGAGCCAGCTAGACCTCTGATATCCCCCATACGCATGAGTTCCCTTTCGATACGGTAACAGAAATTCAAATGGTCGCCGTGCCCGATGGCATAATCCTCCATGGACATTGCTTCCAGTACAGACAAGTTATAGTCGCCTGCAAACTTTCTGCTGAGTGAAACAACACCCGCAATATCGTCCATCTGTTTTTCATCTGAATATTTTGCTATGTCAAAAAACAACCCTTTCATGACGCTGCACCTCCATATCAATCCTATATGCCTATTATACTTTATCAGCCTGGCAACCAAAAGGGAAAATTTTTTCTACAACTCCTAACCAAGAACTTCCGCTACATCCTTCAAATACTTCCGGATCGGTAAATGCTGCGGACAGTGTTTTTCACATTTTCCACAACCGATACACTCCGATGCTTTTCCATACGTCAAGACCAGATTATTATAGTAAACTGAAGATACCATGCCCTTAAATTGCTTATTATCGTTATACAATGCAAAATAATCCGGAATCGCAATGTTCTTCGGGCATTCACTCTCGCTGATACAGTATCTGCAGGCTGTGCAGGGAATCGCAATCTCAGAACGGATGATACCCGCAGCCTGCTTCAAGGCTTCCATTTCCTCTCCGCTTAAAGGCTGAAACTCCTTCATGTAACTTAGATTATCCGCAAGCTGCTCCGGCGAATCATGGAAAGAAAAGCCGATGTGACGGATCCTCCCCTCCTCCTTTTTCTGGGACCATGTAAACCGGCATTTTATCCGTAATGGTAAAACGCTCCCTCGGATACCGTTTTACCACAGTTTTCCGGAAAACTTTCTCGCTGTTTCCGCCATGATAAGGATACGCCGTGTCAAAATAGGTACCGCCTGCTTCCAGAAAGGCATCCACCATTTCCGTCATCTTCGGAATATCCACCTCACTGTAATTTCCATTCACTACAGGCAGGCGCATTCACCTGAATCCAGCCATTCTCTCGTTTTTCATACCAATGTGTCCCGCCCATACGGTACGTTCCCCTTGCACCGTAGGCATTCGCATTCAATACAGAAGTATATGTAATAGATGCCCCGTCTCCATCCACCGCCACAGCCGGGCTGTCAATCCCTATCGTGAAATACCGCAGATTCCCGGATTCTACATCCGCAAAGTATTCTTCCCTTGTCTGCTGCCTGCCGCTCATATGAGTGAAGATCATATCTTCCGACACAAGCTCCCGCATCGTGTCTATATCGGCATCTGTCATGGCCTGACAATACCTTGCCTGCTGATAAAGAATACCCAACTGTTCATCGCTCATATCGGAGATTTCCGTCCCGGTCATCTCTACATTTGTGAAATCCGAAAAATCATACAATGCCATATCCTCTCCTCCTTTCCCAGACAGTTCCGTTGTATCTAATAAGAAAGACAAGTCTAATTCCTGAAAACCATCCAGCCATTCCTCTACCTCATTTTTTACTGCATCTGCGTCATTCTGTGCTGTTTTTCCCCTTACTGCAAGCCCATCCTTCACATCCGCATCCGGGCAGATCTCCTGAATCCTGCTCTGCGTCCCGGACAATCCGCTTCCCGCATGGGTACAGAACGGAATGACCGTCTTCCCGGAAAAATCATAACTTTCCAGAAATACTTCTATGATCGGCGGCAGATCTCCCCACCAGATTGGGAAACCGATAAACACAACATTGTAGTCATCCATGTTTTCAACTGTCCCGGCAATCTGTGGTGGATTGCTTTGTTCTTCACGGGAAATTTCCAACAGCCCGTCATAAGTATCCGGGTAATCGGAAGTTGATTCAATGGAAAAAACATCTGCCCCTGTCTGTTCGGCAACCATCTCCGCAACAATCTGTGTGTTCCCTTTTTCTATGACTCCGACCTCATACTGCTCGCCCGCAAGAGAAAAATATGCCACCAGAACCTGGCTGTTTTCCTCCCCATCAGATACTGCGCCATCTTCGTTTACCGTATCGTTTTGAATAGAAGAATCCTCCGTTTCTTCATCATATCCTCTATCTGATACAGTCCCGGCCACTCCCTCCTGTCCGCTGCCTTTTGTTCCCGAATCCCCGCAGGCAGCAAGGGAGAATCCCAAAACAGCTCCAAAAAGAATACAAAATAATTTTTTCATATCAGTTCCTCCTGACTGTCCAGTTTCCGGATCACCCGTGCCGGATTCCCGCCGACTACCGTGTTTGCCTCCACATCCTTTGTAACCACAGCCCCGGCAGCGACTACTGCATTTTCGCCGACTGTAACACCGGGCAGGATAACCGCCCTTGCCCCGATCCACGCATTCTTTTTAATGTGAATTTTCCCACAGAGCAGCACCCAGTGGTCTGCAAAATCATGATTTGCTGTCAACTTCCTTTACATCCGTCCATGTAAAATGGGAAGTACGGTTTGCAATCAGCCACCTGCCATCCTGCTTTACATATTCATCCTCATACCAGACACCCTGCATATTACGGACACGCCTGCCTTCCTCGTTCATACCGATCAAAACCACCTGGCAATAGGATTTCCCTCTCGCATGATTACCTTCCACATGGACTACCTGCTGCCCATTCATGTGATACACTATGTCAAAAAGGGCAAGAAAAGCAGCGCATCCGGCTTCAATTTCCTCACGCCCATGCTGCTCCGAAATTTTCTCTTCCCCCTGATACGAAGTCAATATCGCATCTTCCGCAAACAAACCTGCCTGTGTCTTTACATCCTTTTCATCCGCTAAAATTGAAAAGGTATCCACCAGCTCCTTGATCTCCATTTTTGCTTTCATCATTTCCTGTGTCATTTTCATTCTCCTCCTTGTAATCAATAATCAGCAACCCACTTATTAATGAACAAAAAGCGGCTGCGTTAGCACGGTTTTTGCGAATGGATAAGTGGGTTGGAGGCTCTTTAGAGCATCCAACCGCACAGCTGGAAATTTTTTCATTCTTTTCTAAAAACCTCCAAGCCCACGATGGCCATAAACCTTGCATCGGTTCAAAGCTTCTTCAAGGGAGGAAAATTCTTCATCACTAAGCTCTACCCTGGATGAGTCAAGATTTTCAATAATCCGCTCCTTATTCTTTGAGCCTGGGATCGGCACTACATTCGGGTACTTGTGCAGCATCCATGCAAGGGAAATCTGTGCCGGTGTAGCTTTTATCCGGTCTGCACATTCCTTCAACAGATTGATGATCGGCTGGTTTCCGGCAATATTCGCCTTGGAAAGCTGCGGAACCCAGTTTCTTACATCATCATTTCTTTCAAACTTTGTTTCCGTCGTAATCTTGCCGGACAGAAGCCCGCTTGCAATCGGGGAGAACGGCACAAACCCGATATTATGTTCCATACAGTACGGAATGATCTTTTTTTCCGAATCACGCTCCACCATGGAATAAATGTTCTGGATTGCGGCAAGCGGGGTGATATTCTGCGCCCGGTCGATGATGTCCACGTCTACCTGCGATAAGCCCCAGCCTCTGATCAGCCCGTCATCAATCAGGCGGCCCATTGCATCCGCCACCTTTTCTATAGGAACCCCGCCCATTCTGTGCAGATAGTAAAGGTCAACCCTGTCCGTCCGCAGCCGCTCCATCGATCCCTCCAGGTGGCCGCGGATCGTTTTATAAACACTGCCAAAACCAACACCATGCAGCATCAGCTTCGTGGCAATCACCACATTGTCCCTCACGCCGGACAGCGCCTTCCCGACAATCCGTTCATTATGCCCAATCCCGGACAGGTTCGGGCTGTAAACCTCTGCCGTATCAAAGAAGGTGCATCCGTGGCTGTACGCATTCCGGATTGCTTCTATGCTGTATTCTTCCGCCGGAATCTGTCCGTATCCGTGGGAAAAAGCCATACAGCCCATCCCCACCTCGGACACCTCAATATCCCTTAACATTCTTGTCTGCAAAATATCCACCTCGTTTACTGATCATTTGTTTATTCTTTCTCAAATTCCGGCCTCCATGCCGCAAAGCCCTCAAGCTGCTCATCCGTCCGGTGATAATAACGCTCGCCCTTATCAAGTTTTGCAATTTCTGACATTTCTTCCTCTGTCAGCCTGAAATCCAGAATGTCAAGGTTATCCTTGATATGGGACACATTTTTGCTGCCCGGAATCACGACAAAGCCCATCTGTGTATGCCAGCGGAGAATGATCTGGGCGGGCGTCTTTCCATACTTCCTGCCAAGCCCTGCAAATACCGGCTCTTCCAGCAGCGACCTGTCGCCGTGGCCAAGAGGATACCAGCTCATCAGCTTAATGCCGTACTTATCAAGGGTCTTCCGAAGCTCCTGCTGCGTAAAGTACGGGTGCGCTTCCACCTGAATAAATTGAGGCGCAATCTCCCACTTTGCCTGAAGCTCCTCAATATATTTACCCTCAAAATTGGATATTCCGATGGACTTTGCCTTGCCTTCCCTGTATGCTTTTTCAAGCTGGCGGTATCCGGCAAGCCAGTTCCCGGCAGGCTGATGGATATAAAGAAGGTCCACATAATCCGTGCCAAGGCGCTTCAGTGTTTCATCTACGGCATTTTCATTTTCATACTCGCTGGGCCAGAGCTTTGTGGAAAGGAAGATATCCTCACGTTTCATGCCGCTGTCCTGCATACCACGCCCGCAGGCGCGTTCATTCACATAGGCATTCGCCGTGTCAATCAGGGAGTATCCCATTTTGAGCGCTTCCCTCACGCTGTTCTCCGCCTCCGCAGGGGAGAGCATAAAAGTTCCGATGCCGACCACCGGGCATTCCAGTTTGTTGTTCAAAATCACCTTTTCCATTTGATTCTTCCTCCTTGACATTTCACAAAATTCATGTTATCGTTTTATGCAACCCAAGTTTCTTATCTCTTGTTATTGCATTATATCTCTTGGCAGAAACAAAAACAATGGGCGATATTTTTGAAAAGGTGACTTATGCCACCCTTTTTGAAAAAAAGTTGCATAATAGGAATTGGAGGAAGCAAAATGCTCTTAAACGGTTCGGAAGATTTACGGGTACAAAAAACAATTGACGCGATCCAAAAAACGTTTGAAGAAATGATCTGCGAAATGGATTACGATAAGATCACAGTGAAGGAACTCTGCGAACGGGCGCGGATCAATAAGAAAACCTTTTATCGGTATTACAATGCATTGGATGACCTCCTTGCAGAGCTGCAGGGAATCATGACACAGGAATATCTTGAACGCATCGCCGATTACCGGGTACCGGAAGAACTGGATAAAATAAACCGGGAATTTTTCCTGTATTCTGTTGAAAAAGGGCTGGCCTATGAAAAGATTACCTGCAGTGGGAGTTATAACTATATCCGAAACAAAATGGTGGACAATGTAATGGATTCCACATGGGGAAAAACCACCTGGCTTCAATCATTAGATCCTTACAGGCAAAATATCCTGTTAGGGTTCGTACAGAGCGCAAGTGTGGAAATGTACCGCAGATGGGTAATGGATGGCAAAAAAATCCCATTGGAAGAAATCATTGAGATTTCCAATCAGCTTTTATGTTCCGGCGTGAATGGATTTGTCAGGAAAAATATACCCATCTAAATTTAGCATATTACTCCAAAGTCAACACGGGGTTTCTTTCATTTTGCGCAGAGGCAAATGCCCGTTGGAGGACGGTTATGCTTATGGTAAACCATGATGGGCCTGTCTGTGCCATCTGGACTTTTGCAAATGATCAGGCAGTGTTTTGTGAGATTGGAGCGCACCCAGGAGATTAAACTGGTCATCCTCGTTATCAAATTCTATTTTTTGTATAAACAAATTGAAAGTTGCATTTATAGTTCTCTATAATATGGACAAATATTTTCATAATGTCCATTTTTTAGCCTGAACCCTTTCGGTATTGTTCCAAGTTGTGTAAAGCCCAGCCGTTCATATAAATGTCTTTTTATTCATGTGGTGTTGACATATACCGTACAAAGTCAGAGTTATCTTTTATCCTGTATTCGGATGGACTTTTTCCGTACCATTTGCGGAACGCTTCAGCATAATAACTGCTTCCATTGAAACCAACGGCATTAGCAATTTCCGTAACGGTCATATCTGTACTTTTGAGGAGCGCTGTACTTTTATCAAGCCGATACTGCATTAAATAGGCATTGGGTGTCTGTCCTGTATATTTTGCAAATAGTTTACAGCATTTGCTCTGTCCTACAGCGCCAGAGGCAGCAATATCAGCAAGTGTAATTTTAACAGTGTAGTTTTGCTGAATAAAGCCTATCATATTTTTCAGAATGGAAAGATCGGCATATTGCCTTTTTGGCTGATTTCCGGTTGGTATGTTTTCATAAAGCTGTATCCATATGCTTAGAAACAGGGCTTGGATTTTCAGTGCCGCAGCCTCTTTGTATTTTATGGAATATATCATTTTAATAAAATGTAAGATTGTGCTTTGCCATGGAATGCCGGGGTACAATTTTATATAAGCCGCGTTCCTATTGTGCAGAACCGGTAACACAAAGTCCCGCTCATAGGCGTAAGTTGCGCACAGCATAAGCGGATGCAGAAGGATACAAATGAAATCACACTCCCTTTTTGGGGCAGAAAAGCCAAAATGAATCTGTCTCGCATTGACGAAAATCCCTTCGTTTTCTTTCATTGTAATAATCTCGCCGTTCACATTATACTGCATTTCTCCCGATAAAACGGCAATCAATTCAATATCATCATGCCAATGGGTGGGAGCGGCATAATTCGGATAGGACGAAAGCAGAGCCCTCCGGATATAAATAGGGTAGTCGGTATAGTCGTACCGCACTTTTTCAGAACGGTCATCTTTTAGCTCTAAAAGCGGCATAGTTCGTAAACCTCGCAGGATTGTTATGAAACAGGGTACAATATTGATAGATATTCAGTTGAATTCACGGTTTAATTATATGAAATGGGATGAAATCTGTCAATACAGGAGGGAAACAGATATGCGGGAAGAAGAAAAAATCAAGGCGGGGGTTTTATTTTGTCCCGGCGTGACAATAGGAGATAACTGTGTGATAGGCGCAGGCAGTGTGATAACAAGGGATATTCCTGCAAACAGCTTTGCCGCAGGTGTTCCGTGCCGGGTGATCCGGGAAATCACAGAAGCTGACAGCATAAAGCATAAGCCGGAAATTATGTCAGATAATATGGTGATCGAATATGAGAGATGAACAGCAGAACGATTTTACCAAAAAACTTTTGACACTTGTATTCCCCATTGCATTTCAGCAGTTTATGCTGGCGATGGTCAGTGCCTCAGATGCCCTTATGCTTGGCATGCTGACACAGGACTCCCTTTCAGCAGTATCCCTGGCAAGCCAGGTCACATTTGTTGAAAACTTATTTCTGGCTGCGATGACCATAGGGCTTTCCATGTTTGCGGCCCAGTATTGGGGCAAGGAAGACAAAGCGGCCGTGGAACGGATCTTTGCCTATGTTATGAAAGTGACTGCAGCTGTCTCTTTTTTGTTTTTCCTTGCGGGGCTGTGTATTCCGGGTGCTTTGATGCGCATATTTACAAATGAGCATCCCCTGATTGAAGGTGGAAAGATTTATCTGCGGACAGTCTCCCTGGCTTTCCTGCTGACAGGCATTTCACAGATATATCTCTGCATCTTGAAGAACACGGGCAAAGCGGCAAAATCCAGTGTGATCAGTTCCGTAAGCGTTGTGGTCAATATCATACTGAATGCCATCCTGATCTTCGGGTGGCTCGGGCTGCCCAGGATGGGAATCGCAGGCGCGGCGCTGGCCACTGTGATTGCCAGAGTGACAGAGGTGGCGTGGTGTATGTTTGAAACCGCAAAGAAAGACGGCGTTAAACTGAGGCTGTGCCACATGGTGCACGATGACAAGGTGTTACGGCATGACTTTTGGAAATATTCCTCTCCTGTTCTCGGCAATGAGATTGTCTGGGGCGTGGGCTTCACCATGTATTCGGTGATCATGGGTCATTTGGGGTCGGACGCTGTTGCGGCCAATTCCCTTGCCAATATCGTGAAGAACCTTGTTGCCTGCTTCTGTAATGGAATCGGGAGCGGAGGAGGGATCATGGTGGGCAATGAATTGGGTGCCGGCAGGCTGGAGAAGGCAAGGGAATATGGAGGCAGGCTGTGCAGGCTGTCCGTGTTGTGCGGCATAGCGTCGGGGCTTGTATTGCTTTCCTTAAGCCCGCTTATTCTTGCGGTGACAGATTTAAGCGGTACGGCGCATGCATACCTGAAATGGATGCTTGTCATGTGTTCCTGCTATATGGTCGGAAAGTCTGTGAATGGAACGACAATCGCAGGCATCTTCTGTGCGGGCGGGGATTCAAGGTTCGGTTTCCTTTGTGATGCCATAACAATGTGGTGCATTACTGTTCCGCTTGGTTTTCTTGCGGCGTTCACTCTCCGGCTCCCTGTAGTTGCTGTATATTTTATTGTGAATATGGATGAAATTGTCAAGCTTCCGGCAGTGTACCGGCATTATAAAAAATATAAATGGGTCAGAGATCTTACAAAAAATAACATATAAATAAGGGAAAATGAAAGGAGAACAAAAAATGACGAACAGACAACGCAGGGATGCAGGCATGGCCTATATTTCAGATGATACCATTTTTGAGGAACAGCTTGTATGCAGGAAAATTCTGCAGAAATTGAATTTCATGGACCGTTCTGATTTTGCAGGAATTAAGGAAACGGTAAAGGAGCTTTTCGGGAAATCCGAAGATGCTTTTGTCAATCCGCCCTTTTTCTGTGATTATGGGAAGCATATCGAGGTCGGTAAGAATTTCTTTGCAAATTATAATTGTACGCTTTTGGATGTGGCCAAAATCAAGATTGGCGATAACTGTCAGATGGCTCCCAATGTGGCGATCTATACGGCCGGGCATCCGGTTCATCCGGTCAGCCGTAACTCCGCGTATGAATATGGCAAGGAAGTGACAGTGGGCGATAACGTATGGTTTGGGGGAAACACGGTGGTATGTCCCGGCGTCCATATAGGCAATAATGTGGTAATTGGCGCGGGCAGTGTGGTGACCAGGGACATTCCTGACTGGTGTATTGCGGCGGGGAATCCATGCAGGGTTATCCGGAAGATCACGGAAGAAGACAGGCGCAAACTGTTCCGTGATGAGGAGATAGACGAAGAGGCATGGCAGGATATTCTGGAGCGGATGGAATTTGAGGATGAGGGGAGCGAATAGCATGTTTGCGGATTATCATGTGCATACGGAATTTAGTGATGATTCGGACTATCGAATGGAACAGGCAGTAAAGGATGCCATAGCCATGGGGATGGATGAAATCTGTTTCACCGACCATGTGGATTACGGGATAAAAAAAGATTGGGATGAACCAGGAGAGATGATTTATCGCAAAGGGGGATCGGGTGAACCGGATGAGATGCCTTTAGCGAATGTCCACTATCCGACATACATTGAAACTTATAACGGGTTACGGTACTTATATGATGACAGGATTTCTTTAAAACTTGGCTTAGAATTCGGTATGCAGACCCACACCATTGACAGATACAAGGAACTGTTTGTAAAATATCCGTTTGATTTTATTATCCTTTCCATCCATGAGGTGGATGATAAAGAGTTTTGGAACCAGGAATTCCAACGGAACAAAACACAGAAAGAATATAATGAGATGTATTATCAGGAAATGCTGGAGATTGTAAAAGAGTATCAGAATTACAGTGTGCTGGGGCATATGGATCTGATCAAGCGGTATGACAGACAGGGAGAATATCCTTTTGAAAAGGTGGAGCCGATTATTTCAGAAATATTGAAAACTGTGATTGCAGATGGAAAGGGGATAGAGCTGAACACTTCGTATCATCGATATGGGCTGAAAGATTCAATGCCATCTGTAGATATATTAAGGCTGTACCGGGAGTTAGGGGGCGAGATCATTACGATTGGAAGTGACAGCCATAAAGCGGAGCATTTAGGAACATATATTTTGGAGGCGAAACGTTTGCTGAAGGAGCTGGGGTACCGATACTTTTGTACCTATGAGAGGCAGAAGCCGATATTTCACAGCCTGTAAACTGAATTGGTTAAATGTATTAAGCGGACAGGATATTGGTTAAGGTGGCTGGCATGGTAATTGTATTCATGGCAATAGAATCCTGGAAAAGCGTGGGTCCTGTTGTTTAAGAGCGGGAGGAAATATGACGGAAAGGGAACGTATGCTTTCAGGCAAATTATATAATCCATATAAGGTACCCGATAGTCCTTGGGCAGAAATACGGGCAGCCTGCAAAATGTTTAATGAATCTGCTTTTTGGAAGGACGGCAGTGCTTTTGGCGAATTAAAAAAATATTTTGCAAAGGCCGGGGATGATATGATTCTCACGCCGCCGTTTTATTGTGACCATGGTGATAAGATTTATTTCGGGAAACATTTTTATGCAAATACTGGATTGACGATTTTGGATGAAAATGAGGTAATCTTTGGAGATGATGTGTTTCTTGGGCCTCATGTCAGTATTTATACGGCAGGGCATCCGATTTCGGCAGAAGTGAGAAACCTGGAGCTGGAATATGCCAGGCCGGTTAAAATCGGTAACAGTGTCTGGATTGGGGGAAATGTTGTCATTAATCCGGGAGTGACTATAGGGGATGATGTTGTAATTGGCTCAGGGGCAGTTGTGACAAAAGATATCCCCAGCCATGTCATAGCGGCTGGCGTTCCGTGTAAAGTGATCAGGGAAATTACGGAAGAAGATATTATTTTTTGGAAGAAAGAGTTAGAGGAATATCAAAATAATATAGCTTCCAAATAGAATGGGTTAATAAGAAATGCCTGACGGAATTATTATAAGGGCAGTAGCATCTTTTGTAACAATTAGTCTTTCCAGTATTCTTTTAGCGGGGAATCTGTTGGATGTGGAAAAGGCAGAACAGGTCTATCAGGATTGTTTGAAATGGATTCCAAAAGAGTATATGCCGGATTTTTGTTATTCGGATGATATTGCTTTATATTACCAGGAGGGTATGTACCAGAAAGCCCTTGACCAGAAAGGAGTTTTATAAATGACAGAGAAAGAGAAAAGATCACGGGGAGAGCTGTATGACGCGAATTATAACCCGGAAATTGGGAAAGAACTGCTGGAATGATAAAGCTCAAAGTTAATTTTAGGTATTGCTTTTCAATTTGTTTTGGTATATAATGCCGTACTGGAAACAACGTTGCTTTTTGCCACCGGGTAAAGGGATAAAGCGTCAAACTTTCTATCGTTAGGTCAGAGAAGATAGAAAGTTCTGACGCTTTTGTATTTTAAGGAGATGTCTATGGAAACCAAAATGGTACTGAAAGAATTTTCTCAATATGTAATATTAAATATATGCGGCATGATTGGCTTATCATGCTACATACTCGCGGATACCTTTTTTGTTTCAAATGGTTTGGGTGCAAATGGTCTGACCGCACTTAATTTAGCGATTCCTATCTATAGCTTTGTTCATGGAAGCGGTCTGATGTTTGGAATGGGAGGTGCAACAAAATATTCCATTTACAGGGGACAAAAAGAATATAAAAATGCAGATAAATTTTTTCCAGCTGTGCGGTTGCGATTCACCAGGTCATCTGCCAGAATGGGTATTTCATAATGCCAGAGGTATGATGTTCTTTGCGCACCATGTTGATTTACAATTCCAGGCTATTGGGATTCAAAAGGAAGTCCATGATTCCTATCACAACAATTCCTTCCTCATTCCGCCATAATTTGATTCTGTCCTTAACTACAATGATTTTTTTGAAAGAATCGCCAATATGCACCAACGATTTCTTTTCCTGATTCATTTTTTCGCTATCTGGAATCGCAAATGCAGACTGGATATAATATCTTTGGCTTCCGCGGTTGCAGACAAAATCCACTTCCAGCCGTTTGCGTACAAGCTTCCCTTTTCCATCGCGTTCAGAGTGTTCTACAATACCGACATCCACCTGGAAACCCCTGACCAGTAATTCGTTGTAGATGATGTTCTCCATAATATGGTTTTCTTCCTGTTGCCTGAAATTAAGCTGGGCATTGCGCAGCCCTACATCAGTGAAATAATATTTAAAGGGGGAAGCAATATACTTTCTCCCTTTAATATCGTACCGCTCTGCTTTGCTGATAAAAAAAGCATCCTCCAGATAACTGATATAAAGGCCAATCGTTTTATCGCTGACACCTATTCCATTGCTGCTGAAAGTATTTGCCAGTTTTGTCGGATTCGTCAGAGAGCCCACCGCCGATGCAAGGACATTGACCAGATCTGCCATGACATTGTTTCCACGCAGCTTGTTACGTTCTTCGATATCCTTTAGATACAGCTCGCTGCACAAGTCAGTCAGATACTTTGCCTTTAATTCCTCCGTTTGCCTGCTGAGTATCAGCGGCAGCCCTCCATATGTGTAATAATCCAGCCACGCATCATATTTCTCCCCGGAATATGCCGAGACATATTCCGAAAAGGACAGCGGATATATCCGAACTTCATCGCCACGCCCACGAAATTCTGTCAGCACATCAGAAGAAAGAAATTTTGAATTACTTCCTGTTACATAAATATCCAGATTCTCCCTTCGGTTTAAACCATTGAGTACTGACTCAAATCCTTTACACATCTGAACCTCATCCAAAAAGACATACCACATGCCCTCATCAGTTATATGCTTTTTCACATAACTGTTTAACTGTTTGCTATCACGCAAATCTTCATAATCCTCGTCATCTAACGGAATCCTGATAATCCTGGATGCATCTACGCCGGAATCCAAAAGATATTGATAATATAGCTTGAACAGAAGATAAGATTTTCCACATCTCCTAATACCGGTAACTACCTTGATCAAGCCATTTTCGCGACGCTCAATCAGCCTCTTTAAATATATTTCCCGCTTAATAACTTCCATTTTTCCTCCATACTTCGAAATTCAGTAAAATGTTGCATTTTCCCGTAGTTTTATTGTAGCAGATTTAGATTATGAAATCAATATACTACATATAATATACGCCGGGATCTAAAGAAAATATACATTTTCCCGTAGTAAAGTTTTGGCTGATCAGAAGTCGGATTCTCCGCTGTCATCTGCCGGAACGGATATTTAATAATAACCGGTGTAACGCCCAGTTCCAGGAAAACTGTCCGCTTTGCGGCACATTCTTTCAGAAACTTCTCGTAGTCATCATGCTGTCAATCCCCTTTGGAACTGTTCTGGCCGACATTCAAGGTCAGGGTTCCTGTAAACCTCTCCCCCTCCAGTACAATAAAATTTTTACCTGCATGTATCGTAAATTCATATACGCCTTCATCCGAAGCCTCTGCAATCACAATTTTGTTATCTCCTTCCATCCAATACAGTGTTGCCTCTCCGGACTGGACCGTAAGAGAATACGTCGCACACAGGTCACTGCCATCCTTGCGTTTGAGCGATGTGCCTCCAAAAATGTATTCCTCGCATCATATTACATACTCCTTTGCACCTATCTCTTTTTACAGTTCATTGATTGTTTCGGTTATGGCCATGTTACGAATCCGTTTTGCAGGAGCGTATACTGCCACGGCCGCGCAGGCCATCATAAATACAACAATGATACACAGCATTGCCACCGGAGGATGCCATATCTTTCCAAAATGCCGGGTGATCAGCAGGGTATACAGGAAATAACTGAGCGGCAGCCCGATTCCGCATCCAGCCACGAGACCGGACACAGCATAGGTAAATGCTTCCGCCGTGATCATCCTGGTAAGCTGTTCGCTGTCCATGCCCACTGCCCGCATGGCGCCGTATTGTTTTGTCCGCGCCGCCACACTGATGGAAATGCTGTTAATAATATAGAACAGGCTGACCAGCCCGATAATTGCCAGAAAGCCATAGACGCCCACCTTTACGAAAAGATAAGTGGTATTAATTTCCTCGGCTCCTGCTCTTCCATCTGAAAAAACCACATCACTTCCTGCAAGCTCACTGATCTGCCTTACCGTCCCGTCATCCGCATCGCCTCCAAGCTGCACGCCGACCATCGTAAGTCCCTGCTTTCCGGTCAGTCTTTCAAAGGTCTTCTGAGAACAGATGACAAGCAGCTCTCCCGGAAACAGGGCTCCTGTGACAGAACAGGTGACCGTAACCTCTTTTCCCCCAATCTGAACCGTATCTCCTACTTTCAGAGGATTATCTTTATTATAAACGGTCATAACCTGATCGCTGTCCCCATAAATGTCAGACAGATTTCCTTCCACCACCTCATCTTTTACGCTTTCGAATAAAAACTCATCGTAGGACTCCAGATTAATATGGTCGATTCCCTGCCGCGAAGAGACAGCCGGAACATTGTCCAGATAGGCGGTTCCAAAGACGCTCTTAACACCGGGGATCCTAAGCACCTTCTCTTTTACATCCTGTCCGAGCACCAGCGCGTTGGCATAACCGTTCAGGGTAATATCCGGCTGCCAGGATTTCAGCGATGGCATCAGCCCCTCCGCAAAATCCAGACCAACCGAGAAACACAGGATCAGGATAATCGTAAGCGCAAAAGAGGCCGTCATCAGAAACCAGTTCTTTTTGGAGGCGGTCGCGTGATGAATCCCCAGCGTTTTTTCTACTCTTCCGACTTCCCGTCTGATCGCACGCCGCCTGGTCGGGGCGATTTCTAAATTACCGGAAACCGCCGCCACAGGGGAAACCTTAGCCGCTCTCTTTGCAGGTGACTGCGCCGCCAGCAAAACAGTGACAATACCGACCAGTACACCGCTTAACAGTCCGACAGGACTTAGGGCAAACACCGGCATGGCGGCAAATTCTCCCCCGATTCCATAGCGCATGTACGCGCATATTCCCCAGCTGACCAGCGTGCCTGCGATAACTCCCGCAGGAACAGCCGTCTTGCACCAGTTCAGGGCTTCCAGCCTCACAAACCGGATGATCTGCCGGCGGCTTGCGCCGACACAGCGCATCATGCCAAAGAATTTTGTCCGCTGAGTGATATTACTGTTCAGGCTTCCGGAAATCATCAATACTCCTGCCAGCAATATCATGACAAATGCCGCTGCCGCCATTCCATATATATTTTGCATACTCTTATTCTTACTCTGCCCTGAAAATCCCATCGTGGCAGTATTTTCAGAAATATTCTCCTCTGCCAGGCCATATTGCTCCCTGATCCCTGCAACAGTGTCGGAAGACACCTTCTGAAACTGCACATAACAGGATGGATGTTCCTCGATTCCATTCGCCGCCATGATACTATGATACGCGTCTCTTGTCATATACACAGCCACCATATACGTCTGCCCCCTGTACCACTCTTTATCATCGGAGCCAAAACCGGATACGGTAAAAGCCGTATCCCCGGCAGGCGTATGCACCGTCACCGTATCGCCGGCCTGTACGTCCAGAGCAAGCTTTGCATTGCTGCTTAGCATCACTTCGTTATCGTTCTGCAGAATACTGCCCTCTTCAAGCGCATTGACAAGCTGTGTGATATAGGTTTCATCCACACCATACAAAGCGGCTTTCTTTTCACCGATATCATAGGGCTGATCTCCGTCCGCGTTAAAGGATTCACACCAGCCGACGGCTTCGACATCCGGACGTCCCCCGATTTCTTCTGCGTTTTCCTGCGAAATACCGTCAATCCGAATATGCCAGTTCCCGTGTTTCTCCTGCATGTATTCGCTCTCTGCCTGGAGAGATAGTTCCGCTATACTGAAAATAGCCGTGACAAGAAACACCGAGATAATAATACACAAAAGTGTCATACGATTCTGCCGCCTGTGTACACGTGCAGAGATTGGAATCAGGTTGAGATAACTTTTCATTTCCTGTCTCCTTTTTATTCCCTGGCTTTTCATTCCCTGCACCTCCCAAAATCTGTCATTTCTCCGTCCGATACCTGTAAGATCCGGTCCGCTGTCTGTGCGATGCCCTTGCTGTGGGTGATCATGATGATCGTCTGTTCATATTTTTTTGAAGCTTCTTTTAAGAGTCCGATGACCTCCCGGCTGTTCTGCGTATCCAGATTTCCGGTCGGTTCGTCCGCCAGGATGAGGGCGGGACGGGTAATCAGCGCCCGTCCGATCGCCACTCTCTGCTGCTGGCCTCCTGAGAGCTGGCTTGGCAGGTGATGCCGGCGTTCCGTAAGATTCAATACTGCCAGCAGTTCCTCCAGATATCTCTGGTTTGGCTTCTGGTAATCGAGCAGTACCGGAAAGATGATATTCTGTTCCACCGTCAGCTCCGGAATCAGATTGAAGCTCTGGAAAATAAACCCGATATTCCTGCGCCGAAAGACGGTAAGGCTTTTTTCCTTCATCGCGAAGATATCCTTATTGCTGATGTATACTTTGCCAAAGGAAGGCGTATCTAACGCGCCGATCATATTAAGGAGAGTACTTTTTCCGGAACCGGACTCTCCGACAATTGCCACAAATTCTCCTTTCGGCACCGAAAAACTGACTTTTTTCAGGGCATGTACAGCGGTATCGCCCTCTCCATAGACTTTAGAAATTGATTTTACTTCCAATAAGTTCACAGATACAACACCTCTTTCTTCATATAAAAATTCGTACATCGAAAATGAATTCGGGACTTCACTTTCCATGTACGAAAATCATAGCACGCAAACCTTACTGTCATATTACAATTATCCTACAATTTTGTAGGATTGAGACCGCAGCTTTATTGTATTGAACTACTAATATTCCATAAAGTATACCCAAGGGCATCCCATTATGGCCATTCGGCCGTTACATAAGGTATAGATAGAATGCCGTGCCATACCCCAGCTCGCTGTCCACCGCAATGCTCCCCCCATGCGCTTCTATAATTGATTTCGCAAGAGGCAGGCCAAGCCCGGTTCCCTGTGTGTCCTTGGAATACCGGCTTCGGTAAAATCTTTTAAAGATATAGTACAGATCCTCCGGATGGATTCCGCTTCCGTTATCCTTTACCGTAATCTGGAGCTCAGACGCTGACAGTTTCCATTCAATCCTGACAAAATCCCCTTTTTCCGTATGGTCTAAAGCATTTTTTACAATATTTCCCACTGCCTCCATCAGCCAGTTACGGTCACAGATAAAATCAATGGATTCATCCCCCGCAAGGAGGATCTCTTTCCCCTCCTGCCCCGCGCGGAACGAGAATTGTTTTTTGATACGCCCCATCATCTCAGATACATTTTCCAACGCTTTCATCATCACAACCGTACCTGCGTCAAATTTTGAGATTTTCAGCAGGTTCTGCACCAGCGTCTCGATCCTTTCCAGTTCCTGTTCTGAAAAATCAGCAAACTCTTTGATGGCAGGTATACTCTCTGCCTCGCCCTGTATGATCCCGTTATAGATATTTAACGCGGCCAAAGGCGTCTTTAACTGATGGGATATATCCAAAATTGTATTTTTTAAGAACTCCTTCTCCTTCCCCTCATTTTCAATGTGGGCATTCAGGATGGCAGCCAGTGAATTCACTTCATGGAACAGCCTGTACAGCTCACCCTCGTCGTTGCACTCGATCGTAACATTTTTGTCGCCGGATATATATTCTGTAATCTGCGATATCGCATGTTCCATGATCTTATGCTGTTCCCTGAAATACGCATAGCAAATCAGCAGTATGACAGCCGCCATACACAAACCGCAGACGATGATATAATATGCCGCATTTTTAACTTCAAGGGCTGCGAACAACACGGAAATCAGTGTAAAAGCTATGGCACACCATAAGATACCGACAAAAAGAACTCTGATCTTTCGGTTTACAAATATTTTCATCCTGTACCTCAATCTGCCGTGTTCCATTTATAACCCATGCCCCGTACCGTGATGATCCGTTTTGGTTCTCCCGGATTATCCTCGATCTTTGTGCGGAGCCTGCGGATATATACGGTAAGAGAATTGTTGTCTATATAATTTTCGCTTACGTCCCACAGCCTTCCTAAAATCTGTTCCGAAGAAAGTACCTGATCCGGGTTTTCCATGAACAGGCACAATAATTTATACTCGCTTACTGTCAGGTCAAGCAGATTCCCCTGTTTATAAACCTCGCCCTTCAGAAGTTTTATATTGATGCCGCCTGAGCTCAATTCTGTAACGGGTGTATTGAAATTTTCACTCCTGCGGAGCAATGCGTTAATTCTTGACAGGAATACCGCCAATTTGAAAGGTTTTGTAATGTAATCATCGCCGCCAATGTCAAGCCCCATGATAATATCCGTTTCTTCATCAGCGGCAGTGAGAAACATGATGGGTATTT
Organism: uncultured Clostridium sp.; assembly: GCA_964415625.1. GTDB lineage: Bacteria > Bacillota > Clostridia > Lachnospirales > Lachnospiraceae > Schaedlerella. The sequence continues at coordinate 1,128 of CAYQBE010000086.1, read as the reverse complement.
TTGAAGTCCGGCGTATCTTCCTGCAGAACTCAAAACCGGAACCATCGGGAAGCGATACGTCCAGAATCACCAGATCATATTTTCCTTCTGTCCATAAATCATCCGCTTCTAACATGGTACGGACAACATCTATTTCATACCCCTGCTTTTGAATGGCAAAGGAAAGCCCGTTTATTAAACTCAGATCATCTTCCAATAAAAACAGCCGTTTCATTTGTTATGCCTCTCCTTTTCCTTTTTGATATTCCATAGATTCTCCCGACCTTTCTGTAAGTTATTTTCCTACAGTTCCTAAACATTATCGCCCTATCATTATAATCGGACAACCAGATGATTTCAATGCAATTTTTATAAACACTGGCTGGTATGAGACGCTCCTTGATATACGGATGAACAATGAGATACCGAAGGAGGTATTCAGCCGCAAGCAGCAGGAGGTTGGGGAGCGGATAGCGGAACTGGAGGTGTGGATATTCATTTAAACGAAAGAGAGACAGGGCGGAAGGGCTGTGGGTGCAGCCTTTCCGTCCTGTCCGGCACTTTGCAGTTACAGTTCTGCGGTCATTTCTTTTGCTTCTGTCGGCAGACATTTCCCCAAAAACATGACCTTGCAGTCGGAAAATCCCAACAGGTAGGCGAGCATCCCATATCGGGAGCCCAGCGCGTTCTGTTCACTGACGTAGCCGTCAATCAGCAGCCGGACTTCCTGCGATAAGTGCATCCCATCCAGCCTGCCGGAATACTCGTCTGACTTCCGGATAATCGCCTGGTATTCCCCGTCCCCGTTTACGATGCCATTCATGCGGGTGTCAATGAGCTGGTACAATGCAGAATCTTTTTCCAATCAACTTCCTCCTTCCGTGGTGTCGTAGATTACCTCTGTTTTGAAGGGATAGCAAGCGAAACATAAGTTATAAAAAATTCATAAAATGTTTTGTTGCATTAACCGATATAAGATAATAAAATAGAGATAGAAAGGTATGAACTATAGCGGAAGAACCATACTAACAAAGGAGGTGTTTATTATGGCAACTTCAAGCATCACGAAAAATTTTGTCATTTCCGGCAAGGAGCAGGTGGAGATGTTCATCAATGCGATTGAAGAATCTGCCAAGAACCGTCCTGTGC